>JALNWS010000015.1 GCA_023230755.1 Azoarcus sp. | reverse complement strand
TTTGAAATAACGTTTTCGACGCTGCGGGCCTGCCCGAGTTGCGGTATGAGTTTTCCGGAACCTGATCCGCGTCTGTTTTCGTACAACGCCAAGCATGGCTGGTGTCCCAAGTGCTTCGGGACGGGTCTGAAGACGGCGGCGCGGGTGGAAGATCCGGATGCGCTCGACCTTGGCGATGCGGAAGACACAGTCAGCAGCGATGAGCCCTGCCCGGCGTGTGAGGGTGCGCGGCTCAATCCGGTGGCGCGTGCGGTGCGTTTCCGTGATCGTGGCCTGCATCAGCTGGCGAAGCTGGCGGTGAACAAGATTGCGGACTTCTTCGGCGAACTGGTGTTGAACGAGCGTGAAAACGACATTGCGCGCGATCTGGTGAGCGAAATCCGCGGTCGTCTCGATTTCCTCCAGCATGTGGGACTGGGTTACCTCGCGCTCGACCGCGCCGCACCGACGCTGTCCGGCGGCGAGGCGCAGCGCATCCGGCTGGCGGCCCAGCTGGGCTCCAATCTGCGCGGGGTGTGTTACATCCTCGATGAACCCACGATCGGCCTGCATCCGCGCGACAACCGTCTGCTGCTCGATACCCTGGAAGCCTTGCGTGATCGCGGCAATACCTTGCTTGTGGTCGAGCATGACGAAGACACCATCCGCCGTGCCGATCATGTCATCGATCTCGGTCCGGGTGCCGGCGTGCGCGGTGGCAGGGTGGTGGCGGAAGGTAATGTGGCGGCTTTGCTGGCGGCGCCGGAGTCGGCCACCGGCGCCTGCTTCCGCAATCCCTTGCAGCACCCGATGCGTCCACGGCGGCCGGTGGCGGCAGATCATCCTGCGATCCGCGTCGAAGGTGCCAGCCTGCACAATCTGCGCAACATCGATGCACGCATCCCGCTGGCCCGGCTCACGGTGGTGACCGGGGTATCGGGTTCGGGCAAGTCTTCACTCGCACGCGACGTGATTCACGCCAACCTGCGCACACGACTGGGCGACCCCGAGGCGGTGCGCGCGCGCCGCCGTGGCAAGGCACAGCCGGAAGAGGTGGATCAGACGCTGGTGGGTTGTCGCAGCCTGGAAGGCTGGCAGCAGATCGGGCGCGTGCTCGAGGTGGATCAGACCCCGATCGGCAAGACCCCGCGCTCCTGTCCGGCGACCTATGTCGGTTTCTGGGATGCGATCCGCAAGTTGTTTGCCGATACCTTCGATGCCCGCACCCGGGGCTGGAGCGCATCGCGCTTCTCCTTCAACACCGGTGCGGGCCGCTGCCCTTCATGTGATGGTGCGGGGCAGACCACGGTGGAGATGAACTTCCTGCCCGACGTGAAAACGCCCTGTGAAGCCTGCGGCGGTGCCCGTTTCAACCCCGAAACCCTGTCGGTACGCTGGCGCGAGAAAACGGTGGCCGAGGTGCTGGCGATGCCGGTGGACGAGGCCGTGGGCTTTTTCGCTGCCCATCCGTCCATCGCCCATCCCTTGCAGTTGCTGCAGGATGTCGGTCTCGGTTACCTGACCCTGGGCCAGCCGAGCCCGACACTGTCGGGTGGGGAGGCGCAGCGCATCAAGCTGGTGACCGAGCTCTCCAAGGTGCGCAACCGGCCGGGTGACGCGGCTTCAAGCGCTGGCGTGCCGCTGCCGGCCGAGCGCCATACCTTGTATGTACTCGACGAGCCTACGGTTGGCCTGCATATGGCCGATGTGGATAAGCTGATTCACGTGCTGCACCGATTGACCGATGCGGGTCATACGGTGCTGGTGATCGAGCACGATCTCGATGTGATGGCCGAGGCCGATTGGCTGATCGATCTCGGTCCCGAGGGCGGGGATGGTGGGGGGGAAATCGTCGCCGAAGGGCCGCCCGAGCTTGCGATGGCCAATCCTGTTTCGCATACTGGGCGGCATCTGCTTGAGTTTCTCGCGGCGCGGTGCGGCACTGCGGAACCGAAACCAGACTGATTTGGTCCCTGAAGACATAATGAATAGTCGTATTGCAAGGATGGTTTTATGAGCAAGCAAGTTGTACGGGTGTGGGATCTGCCCACCCGAGTCTTTCATTGGGCGCTGGTGGTGCTGACCGCTGGTGTTTTCACAACCGGCCTGATCGGTGGCAACCTGATCGTGTGGCATGGCCGCGTCGGCGTGGCCATTGGCGGCTTGCTGGCATTCCGTCTGGCTTGGGGTGTCGTGGGTTCGACCTACGCACGTTTTGCGCAGTTCGTGCCTGGGCCGGGTCGCATCGCTACCTATCTGCGCGGCCAGTGGAAGGCGCCCGGCCACAATCCGCTGGGGGCGCTGTCTGTGCTCGGCTTGCTTGGCATCATGATTTTTCAGGTGGTGAGCGGGCTGATGGCGAATGACGATATCGCCTTCGAAGGACCGTTGTACGCAATGGTGAGCAAGAGCACGAGCGACTGGATGAGCAGCCTGCACCGGCAGAACATCTGGATCGTCGGCGGGTTGATCACCTTGCATGTGCTGGCGATCCTGTACTACGCACGGGTGAAGAAAAATAACCTGGTGAAGCCGATGATTACCGGGGTAAAGGAGTTTTCCGAACCGGCTCCTCAGTCTGCACAGGGCGGTGGGCTGGTGTCTTTCGTGGTTGCGGTAGCGTTCGCGGCCGCGACGGTGTGGGTCGCAACGGGCGGACTTCTTTCGCCGCCTCCCCCGCCGCCGGCACAAGCTGCGCCAGCCTGGTAAAAAAATGGCGTGCACTTTCCGCGGAAGGTGCGCTGGATAAAAGAAGAGCCGCAACACAGCGGCTCTTTTCAGTTCTGCGGCGAGAGCAGGATTACTCTTCGCGGAACTTGTCGTGACAGGCCTTGCAGGTCTTGCCAAGGTCGCCGAACGCAGTCTTGACTGCAGCAGCGTCACCGGTGGCGGCGACTTTTACCAGATTGTCTGCGGCGTTGTTCAAGTCACCCGCCAGCTTGCCGACTTCCGGCATGCTCTTGAACAGTTCCGGCTTTACGCGGGTTTTCTGGTCGCCCACCGCCTTGTCGGTGCCCGGGCCGAACAGCGCGCCCATTCCCGAGTGGGAGATGCCGGCGATTGCATTGGCGGCAGCGGTCACCTGGGCTGCGTCGTAGGTGCCTTCGAGGTTGCTCTTGATCTTGCCCATGTTCCAGCTCATGAAGCTGTATCCGGCCTTACGGAACTTGATCTGATCTTCCGGTTTGACCTGAGCTGATGCCATGGTGGCGATTGATAGTGCGACAATACCAAGCGCCGCGCGAGCGATGGATTTTTTCATGTGTGACCTCTCAGCGTGATGATGAACAGGGGACTTCCGGAAACAGACGCGACTCGTACAAGGCCTGTATGCGTTCCTTCCCGGTGAGTATCAGGGTCAAATGATATTCGTCTCAGGTGACAAATCAATACCAGTGACGTGCGACCGACGTTCAGTGGCAAAAAAGTGCTAAAGCTTTTTGCCCGGTCGGCCGATGTTTCTAATGAATACAGAATGCGCCCGGACGTCGGGCACATGGGCAAGGAGATCGTCATGCGTCGTCTAGCCGACACGCCAATTTGGGTGCGCCTCACTGGCGCAATCTGGATGATGCTCGTGATTGCGTGGGGCAGCATGATCGTGTGGGAGACCCGCGTGAATCGCGATACTGCCATCGATCAGGCCCGCGACTTTGCCAGCACGGTCAACGAGATGACCATGGCGGGCCTGACGGGCATGATGATTACCGGGACGGTGGCACAGCGCGACGTGTTCCTTGACCAGATCAAGGAACTGTCTTCGGTGAGGGATCTGAAGGTGATCCGGGGTGATGCGGTGAGCAAGGTCTATGGGCCGGGCACCGCTGCCGAGACAGCGCTGGACGAGGCCGAAGAGGGCGTGATGGCAGGAGGGCCGCCGATTCTGCAGGTGGCGAGCGATGACCGGTATGGAGAACACCTGAGAGTGGTGATTCCGTCGGCGGCATCAAAAAACTATCTCGGCAAGGACTGCACGCTCTGTCACCAGGTGGATGTGGGCACTACGCTGGGTGCAGTGAGCATGCGGATCTCGCTCGACAAGGTGAATGCCGCGGTGACGGACTTCCGCAACAAGAGCATTCTTTTCGCATTGCTGGTGTCGCTGCCTCTCGCCGCATTCATCTATCTGTTCATTCGTCGTTTTGTCACCCGCCCGTTGTCGAACATGACCGAAAGCCTGGCAGAGATTGCCCAGGGCGGCGGAGATCTCACGCGCCGGCTTGATGCGCCGGGACAGGACGAAATCGGGCGCGCAGCGGAAACCTTCAACCGCATGATGGCCACGATTGCCGATCTCGTGCGCCAGGTCGGTGCTTCGGCAGAAGCGGTCACCGGTTCGGCGCGCAATCTGGTGACGGGCGCCTCGCAACTGGCCGATGGTTCGCATCGGCAGAACAACAGTTCGATGGAAGCAGCCAGATCGGTCGATGAGCTCAATGCGAAAATCCAGCATATTGCCGAAAGTACCGAGTCGGTGCGCGCACGATCCCGCGACAGTCTCGCCCGGTCGCAGGAAGGCCAGCACAGTCTGGGAGAGTTGATCAATGAAGTCGCACATGTCGAAACCGCGGTGCAGCACATGGCGGAATCGGTAGGCGCCTTTGTCGATTCGACGCGGGCCATTACCAGCATGACGCAGGAGGTGCGCGAGATTGCCGAGCAGACCAACCTGCTTGCACTCAATGCTGCGATCGAGGCTGCGCGTGCCGGCGAGCACGGTCGCGGTTTTGCGGTGGTTGCAGACGAGGTGCGCAAGCTGGCGGAGAAATCGGCGCGCTCGGCGGGCGAAATCGACACTATCACCCACGAGATCAGCCAGCAGTCGGTTTCGGTACAGGATTCGATCTCCCGTGGATTGAGCCATCTCGAGTCCAGCCGCCACGCTGCCGACGTGGTGTCGGGGGTGTTGATTGCAGCCAATGCGTCGGTCAGCGATGTGGGTGAAGGCCTGGACCGGATCGCGACAGCGACCGAGGATCAGCGTCGTGCCAGCGAGTCTGTGACCAGCAGCATCGACGAGATTGCGGACATGGCGCAGGACAACAACGCGGCGATCGAGCACACGGTCGGTGCCGCGCGAGAGATGGAGCAGCAGGCGTCGCGCCTGCAGGAATCGGTGTCGCGCTTCAGGGTGTGAGGGCCTTGACGATGGCCGCTTCCACCCGGTTTCGCCCCGCTGCCTTGGCGCGGTAGAGCGCTTCATCCACGGCGATGAACAGTTCCCTGGCGTCGCTGCCATGCTCCGGACAGGAGGCAATGCCGAAGCTGGCGGTGACCTGATCGAGTGCGTCGATGGTCTCCCATGTATGCTCAGCCAGCAGATGGCGCAGGGTTTCGATGCGGTGACGCAGTTGTTCGGTGTTGGTGTCGACGCAGATCAGCATGAACTCTTCGCCGCCCCATCGACACAGAAAATCCGAGCGGCGGATGTGTCTTCCGAACAGATGGGCGATGCCTGCCAGCACTTTGTCGCCGCACGGGTGGCCGTGGGTATCGTTGATGTGCTTGAAGTTGTCGAGATCGAACAGGCAGATGCCGAGCGGCACGCCGAGACGTTCGCACAGCCCCATCTGGGTATCGAGGACGATTTCCGCTTCGCGCCGGTTCAGCAGGCCGGTCAGGCTGTCGTGCGATGCGAGCTTCTGCAGACGCATTTCGAGGTTCTTGCGATCAGTGATGTTCTGCACCATGCCGACCACTCTCAACGGGCGACCGTCTTTGTCGCGCTCGCAGATTCGCCCGCGGTCGTGCACCCACAGGTAGTGGCCGTTACGGTTGCGCAGGCGGTATTCGGCTTCGTAGCGCTCGCGTTCGCCCGCCAGGTGCTCGTCCAGTATGCGACTGACCACGCCGGCGTCGTCGGGATGGATATTGTTGGTCCAGCTGGCCAGCGTGGGATCGAGTTCGTCCGGCCCATATCCCAGCATGCGCTTGAGCTGAGGGCTGAAAAAGACCGTGCTGGTGTCGATCTCCCAGTCCCATAGCCCGTCACTGGCCTCGTTGAGCGCGAAGCGCAGTTGGGCGTCGCGCGCGCTCAGGTCGCGTTCGAGTTGTGTGCGCCGCGTAATGTCGCGTGCCACCGACAGGAAATATTCGCGATCGTTGAATCGAAAACAACTGGTATGCACTTCGACCGGAATATTTCGGCCGAGCCGATGCCGATGGCTGCCGATGAAAACGTAGGGTGCGCGCGCGCGGATCTCGGCTGCGATACTGAGCCACTGCTCGGGACCGATCACATCCTTCTGCAGGGTGAGCACCGAATGGTCGAGCAGGTCGGCTGCATGGCTGTAGCCGAGTCCGGACCACGCCTCGCGATTGCAATAGACGATGCCTGAGCTGCAAGGATCAATCAGGAAGACGCTGTCGGGCAGCGCATCGAAAACCGCTTCAAGAACGGCGTGGGAGTTATCTGCGTTGGCAAGCGGCATCACAAAACCCGGTCGGTGGGGGACTCTGCCCAGTAGCGAGTCATAATAAACGTATGCCGATTATGGGTATATCGATTGCGTACTGATCGGCGCAAAACCGGACCCGGAAACCGAAAAAAAGGGCGAGGGCGGCGGCAGTACGCTGCATGCCGCCCTCGCCATGCGTGCTTAGTCCATTCGGACCGGCACAAAGATACGCGCATCGCCGCGCTGAATCAGCAGCGCAAAACGTTTGCCGGCACGATCCAGGTACTTGCGGAATTGTTCAACCGTGTTCACCTGCTGGTTGTTGAGCGCCAGAATCACGTCGCCACGCAGCAGTCCTGCGCGTGCGGCAGGGCCGGTGACGCCCTCAACGACGAGCCCGCCGGGCACGCCGACCTGGGCTGCTTCCTGCCCGGTCAGCGGCCGTGCCTTGAGACCGAGTTTGCCGGTGGTGCTTTCGCCTCCGCCAGGTCTGGTGGTCGTGCTGAAACCGGGATTGAGTTCATCGAGCACTGCGCTCACTTCGCGGTTGCGGCCGTCACGCCAGACATCGAGCCTGACCTTGGTTCCGGGCCGCTTTTCGCCAATGATCCGCGGCAAATCTGCGGAATCAGCGATGCGAATATCATCTACACCGAGCACGACGTCTCCGGCCTGCAAACCTGCCTTGTCTGCTGCACTGCCCGGGTCCACGCTGGATACCAGTGCCCCGCGCGCATCCGACAGACCGAAGGACTGCGCAAGCTCCTTGTCCACGCCCTGAATGGTGATGCCAAGGCGGCCGCGCTGCACGCGTCCATGGGTGACGAGTTGTTCCTTGACCTTCATTGCGACGTCGATCGGGATGGCGAAGGAAATCCCCATGAAGCCGCCCGAGCGGGAGTAGATCTGGGAATTGATGCCGACCACCTCGCCGGCGAGATTGAACAGTGGGCCGCCGGAGTTGCCCGGATTGATCGCGACGTCGGTCTGAATGAAGGGGACGTAGTTTTCATCCGGCAGGCGGCGCGCCTTGGCCGAAATGATGCCAGCGGTCACGGTGTTGTCGAAACCGAAAGGCGAACCCATGGCCACCACCCATTCGCCGACGCGGGCGCGATCGGGGTCGCCGATCGTGACCACGGGCAGATCCTTCGCGTCGATCTTGAGCACGGCAACGTCGGTCCGCTTGTCGATGCCGACGAGCTTGGCCTTGAACTCGCGCTTGTCGATTAGCCGCACGGTGACTTCTGCGCCGTCCTCATCGACAACGTGAGCATTGGTCAGCACATAACCGTCGGCACTGACGATGAAGCCGGATCCGATGCCGCGACTGATGCGCGGTGCACCACCCGGTTGCCCTGGCATGCTGGGCATGGGCACGCCGAAGCGGCGCAGGAAATCGTAGAAGGGGTCGTTGGCGAAGGGGCTGTCATCGTCACCGAAGCGTTGTTCCTGAGTGACGCTGATGTTAACGACCGCCGGACCGACCTGCTCTACGAGGTCGGCAAAGTCGGGGAGTCCGAAACGGTTGGAACCGACCGCGGCAACGGCAGGCGCGGCCTGTGTGGTCGAAACGAGTGATCCTTCGGGTAAGAAGGCGACGAGGGCGAGCGCCAGCGTGGTGGCAACGAGGCTGTTTCTCATGGGCATTCCTGTGTTGTGGAAGGCAAATCGACTCTCGGTTGACGCGCGGGAGCGTACTGCGTTCCCGCGCGAGATCGTGTTCCCGACATGGGGCCGGAGCGGCTGTCGATCAAGTCCCGGGGGCCAGGGTCTAGAAGCGTGCGCGAACGCTCAGGTAAAACTGTGGTTCGATCGGGTTGGCGACCTTGCTGCCGCTGTATTCGGGCAGGCGTTCGACTGGCCGATGCACCAGTTCCTGATGGCTGCCGAGCAGGTTGATGCCGCTGAGGCGGAACTCCACGAGCTGATTTCCCAGGCGCAGGTTGCGGGTGAGGCTCAGGTCCAGGGTAGTGTAGGCGTCAACCTTGAAGCGCTCGCTGCCGGCATAGCCGGTGCCGGCTTCGGACGGGCCCATGCGCAGGACGCTGAGCGTGGATTGCCAGGCGCCAAAGTGCTGCATCCAGGTCAGGCTTGCACTGTAGGGCGCGACGGTGGCTTCCACGGCCGGGTCGGCAGCGCTGGCCCGGATCAGCGTATGGTTGAAGATGATGTTGCCGTCCGCCCAGGGCCGAATGCGCAACTGGTATTCGATACCCGTGAGCCGGATTGTGTCCCTGCTGTTGATCCAGCGCGTGCCGCCCAGGATGCGCTGGTACAAATTGGGATCGGCAAGCGTGTTGTCGGCGGAGGTCAGCATGGGGGGCAGCGCGTCACGCACGATGTAATCGTGGATGTGCTCCTGGAACAGGCGTACGTCCAGGCTACCCCCAGTTTTGGGTAACAGGCGCATGAAGCCGAGCTCGAAGGCATCGATGCGTTGTGGTTCAAGATCCGGATTGCCCTGTTGGCGTTGCTGCAGCAGGCCGTAGACAGGATGAACGATACGCACATCGGCTTCGCGCTCGAACAGCGACGGCTGGCGCCATGCGCGGGAGTATCCAGCCTTGAAGGTGGTGGCGGAATCGGGCTGCCAGTTCAGGAAGAGACGTGGCGCCAGGCGCAGCTTGTCGCCTTCGATCCGTTCCACCATGGTGCCGACGTTCCACAGCCATTGCGGCGCCATGCGCCATTCAGCATTGCCGAAAAGGCGCCATTCCTGCTGGCTGCGGGTGTGGTTGTCGCTGAACAGGGCTTGTGCCTTGAGTTCATCGCGCCGCCATTCCAGTCCCCACACCAGTTGCAACGCGTTCGATGTGCGCAGGCGATGCTGCAACTCGATGTTGTCGCGCTGGCTGTCACGATCCTGGTCCACATCGACCAGGAGTCTCGGTGCCGCAAGCAGCATTGCCAGCAGTCCCGGGTAGGCGCCAAGTGTTCCATCCAGATTCCTGTACGAGTCGACGCTCCAGGACTCACGGGCGCTTTCGTTATTGTGGTACCACGACAGCGACCATTCTTCGTCAGGGGACGGCGTGTGCTGCCAGCGTGTGTGAAGGTGGCTGTTCTGATGGTAGCTGCTGCGGGGCTCGCTGCCGTTGAACAGCGTGCCTTCATAACCGGTGCCCCGCTGCCCATCGCTGAACCCGCCAATGAGTGTGAGTTCGTCGATATTGCCAAGGCGAATGTCGCTGCGCAGATTCAGGGTGTTGATCCGGCGACCGTCCTTGAGGTTGGCCGAGCCGTCATCCTGCTGATGACTGGCAGTGATGCGCAGGCCCAGTGGGCCATCGTGGGTCACGATGCGCGCGCGGGTATCCGCGACGCCCTGATTGCCAAGCGTCATACTGGCCGTGTTGCCCACTTCGGCAGCGGTATGCTTGGTGATGATGTTGACCACGCCGAGAAAGGCGTTTGAGCCGTAGGCGGCCGAATCGGATCCGCGCACGACCTCGATGCGATCGATATCATCGATGTCGATGCCCAATGCCCCCCAGTCTGCACCACCGTAGAAATAGGGCGAGTACACCGAGCGGCCGTCGATCAGCACCTGCATCTGGTTGGGAAAGTCGCTACCCAGGCCGTGGTAGCTCACCCATTGATCGTTGCCACGTTCCTGGGCCACCTGCATGCCTGGGACCAGTCGCAGCAGGCGGGCAATGTCGCGGTATCCGGTTGCGGCGATGAGTTCGGAATCGATCACGCTGATTGCGCCCGGCGTATCCTGCATGGGCTGAGGAAGGCGCGATACGGTGAGGACGACTGGAAGGGGGTCGAAGAATGGATCTTCGCTGCCTTCGTGAAACGCCAAGGCGGTTGCGGCCGGCGCGGTGAGCAGGCATCCTGCGATATATCGGGCGATGAGTCGGATCTTCATCCACTTCATTTCTTGTTTCTTGATATGCGCCAAAGTCTATAGCCATCCGATGGATGAACTATGCATATTATAGAGGCGATTGCTGCTTTTCCGTCCGCCCTCGCCCTTTTTGCCCCGCGCAAGCTTTCGGTACAAACACACCATGACGCTGACTGACCTTCGATATCTCGTAGCACTTGCCCACGAACGCCATTTCGGACGCGCGGCGGAAAAATGCCATGTGTCGCAGCCGACCCTGTCCGTCGCGATCAAGAAGGTGGAGGAAGAACTCGGCATTCAGCTGTTCGAGCGCAGTGCGTCCGAGGTGAAGATTACCGAAACCGGCCGGCGCATCGTTGAACAGGCGGAAAAGGTCATGGTCGAGGCCAGCCAGATTCACGAGATCGCGGCCGCAGGCAAGGACCCGCTGGCCGGGCCATTGCGCGTGGGCGTGATTTACACCATTGGCCCCTATTTGTTGCCGCGGCTGATTCCGCGCGTACATCAGCTGGCGCCGCGCATGCCGCTGATCATTCACGAAAACTACACCGCGCGGCTGGCCGAAGCGCTCAAGCGCGGCGAGCTCGATGTCATCATCATCAGCCTGCCTTTCGAGGAGGCGGGTATCGTGACCCAGCCGGTGTATGACGAACCTTTCCGGGTACTGCTGCCAGCGGGTCATCCCTGGGCGGCGGAGAGAACGATCGACGCCGAACATCTTGCCGACGATCAGATCCTGCTGCTCGGCGCGGGCAACTGTTTCCGCGATCAGGTGCTTGAGGTCTGTCCTCAGTGTCGCAATGTCGGGGGTCTTCAGCGCACCCTCGAAGGCAGCTCGCTGGAGACGATTCGCTACATGGTTGCAACCGGTCTCGGGGTGACGGTAGTGCCGAGTTCGGCGGCAGACGAAATCGACGCACACAACCCTTTGGTCGCGGTACGACCTTTTACCCAACCCGAGCCGTCGCGGCGGGTTGCGCTGGCGTGGCGTGTCACCTATCCGCGCAGTGGCGCAATCGACATTCTGCGTACTGCAATTTTCGAGAGCAATCTGCCCGGCGTGAGACCGGTTGGCCGTCGCCCGTCATTGGACGCGGCGTGAGCGATGGTGCTCGTCAAGCCCACTGCATAGGACCAGTCGATGTGGCTGATACGATGTTTAAATTGGATGGGTGGGCAGGAAAGGCCTAGGATCAGATCGTGAAGGGTGCAGGTGGCCCGTCGATGAACAGCCCCGTGACGAGGAGTAGTGACATGGAAATGGATATTGGTATCGACAAGAAAGCACGTGCAAAAATTGCCGACGGGCTGTCCCGTCTGCTGGCTGACAGCTATACGCTGTACCTGACCACGCACAACTTTCACTGGAACGTGACCGGTCCGATGTTCAACACGCTGCACCTGATGTTCGAGGGGCAGTACACCGAACTGGCACTGGCCGTGGATCTGATCGCGGAACGCATTCGTGCGCTCGGTTTTCCGGCGCCGGGCACCTATCGTGAGTTCCAGAAGCTCACCAGCATGAAGGAACCGGAGGGCGTACCGAGTGCGGAAGACATGATTCGTGCGCTGGTAAAAGGCCAGGAGGCCGTCGTCAAGACCGCCCGCAGTGTGGCGCCGCTGGCCGACAAGGTGAGCGACGAGCCGACACTCGATCTGCTGACCCAGCGCATGCAGATCCACGAAAAGAACGCCTGGATGCTGCGCAGTCTGCTGGAAAAGTGACAGCCTGAGCATTGCTGCAGTAAATGAAACGGGCCCGCGTGGGCCCGTTTCAATTGTGCGTCAGCCGATCATCTTGCCCGGCAACCAGGTCACCAGACCCGGGAATACGTAGAGCAATACGACAGCCAGCGCCATCAGCAGGAAGTAGGGAATGGCATAACGGGCAATGGTGGTGATCTGGCGTCCGGTCAGCCCCTGCAGCACGAAGAGGTTGAAGCCGACCGGCGGCGTGATCTGCGCCATTTCCACCACCACGACCACGAAGATGCCGAACCACAGGGGGTCGATGCCGGCCGACTGAATGGTCGGCAGCAAGACCGCCATGGTCAGCACCACGATGGAGATGCCATCGAGGAAGCAGCCCAGCAGGATGTAGAACACGGCCAGTGCCAGCAGCAGCATGGCCGGGCTCAGGCCGAGCGAGCCGATCCATTCGGCCAGATGCCGCGGCAGGCCCATGTAGCCCATGGCCAGGGTGAGGAAGGCCGAGCCGCCCAGGATCAGCGCGATCATGCAATACAGCCGGGTGGCACCCATCAGCGCGGCGATGAAGCTCGCCTTGCTGAGCGATTTCTGGCTCGCAGCGATGATCAGGCTGCCAATCACCCCGATCGCGGCGGCTTCAGTCGCCGTGGCAATCCCGCTGTAGATCGAACCCAGCACGCCACCGATCAGCAGCACGACCGGGATCAGGTTGCGTGAGGCGGCGAGCTTTTGCATGAAGTTCGTCTTGAGGTCTGCGGGCGGGATGCGCTTGCTGTTGAGCAGCGACCACAGGATGACCCAGCCCATGAACAGCGACGCGAGCAGGATGCCGGGCAGCACGCCGCCGACGAAAAGCTTGGAGATCGACACGTCGGCCGACACGCCGTACACGATCATGATGATCGACGGCGGAATGAGCAGGCCGAGGGTGCCCGCACCGGCGAGCGTGCCGAGAATCATCGACTCCGGGTAGCCACGACGGGTGAGCTCGGGCATCGAGATCTTGCCGATGGTGGCGCAGGTGGCGGCCGACGAACCGGACACCGCGGCGAACAGCGTACAGCCGATGATGTTGGTGTGGAGCAGACGCCCCGGCAGGCGCTCCAGCCAGGGCGCAAGCCCCTTGAACATGTCTTCCGAAAGCTTGGTGCGGAACAGGATCTCGCCCATCCACAGAAAGAGCGGCAGGGCCGTCAGCGTCCAGCTCGAGCCGGCGCCCCAGATCGCGACCGCCATGCCGTCGCCCGGTGGTCGCGGGGTAAAGCCGAGCATGCCGAGAATGCCGATGGCCATCAGGGCCAGGCCGATCCAGACGCCGCCGGCGAGCAGGACGAGCATCAGGCCGATGAGCAGCGCAGCGATGGTCAGTTCCATGATGTTTGTGTCATTCCATGCGAACGGCTTCGTTGCCCGCGCCAGTGAGGCGCCGCGGAGCATGGCCGAGGGTGGTGAGGATGAGGTCGTCGAGCAACGCGATTACCAGCACGACGGTGCCGATGGCCATCGACAGTTGGGGAATCCACAACGGCGTCGCATCGATGCCCTGGGACACATCCTCGAATTCATGCGACTGCCACACCAGACGCACGGCATACCAGGCGAGTGTCATGGCAATCGTGGTGGCTGCCGCGAGCGAGAACCACTCCAGGGCCTTGCGCAGGCGCGGGCCGACGCGTTCGATCACCAGGCTCACCCGGATATGTTCGCCGTGCTTGAAGGTGTAGGCGAGGGCAAGAAAGCCGCAGGCGGCCATGCAATAGCCGGCATAGTCGTCGGTGCCGCTCAGGTAGATGCCGAGCGGGCGACTGACAATGCCGGCCGAGACCATGATCAGGGTGGCCACCATGCCGATTGCGGCAAGCGCACCTGACAGGCGGTAAAGGGAATCGAGCAGTGCTCGCATGGCGGAGACTCCGGACGAAAAAATGGCCCGGCATGCCGGGCCAGATCGGATTGGGGCTTACTTGGTCTTGCGGTAGGCGTCGAGAATCTTCTGACCGTCGGCGCCGGTCTTTTCCAGCCACTCGGCGGTCATTTTCTCACCCACCTTGACGAGGTCGGCACGCAGTACGTCAGAAGCGGGCAACACCTTCATGCCATTGGCCTTGAGCTGGCCGATATACCAGGCGGTCTTCTCTTCGGACAGCTTCCAGCCACGCGTTTCTGCCGCTGCAGATGCCTTGAGCACGACGTCCTTGGTGGCCGGATCGAGCGCATCGAAGGCCTTCTTGGATACGAACACGATGTTCTTCGGCAGCCAGGCCTGAACGTCGAAGTAGTAATCGAGTTGCTCCCAGCTCTTGGTGTCGTAGCCGGTGGAGGACGACGTGATGTTGGCCGACACCACGCCGGTGGACAGCGCCTGGGTGAGATCAGCCGCCTGCACCGTGACCGGTTGTGCGGACATGAGTTCGATCATGCGCGCCACGGTCGGGCTGTAGGAGCGGATCTTGATGCCCTTGAGGTCGGCCATCGAGGTCAGCGCGGTCTTGGAGTAGATGCCCTGCGGCGGCCATGCCACCGAATACAGCAGCTTCAGGCCGTTCTTGGCCAGACGGGCTTCGACCGCATCGCGCGAGACTTTCCACAGCTTGTGCGACTCGGCGTAGCTGGTGGCGAGGAAGGGCACGGTATCCAGCGCATAGAGCGGGTCTTCGTTGGCGAGGCTGGACAGCAGCACTTCGCCGATCTGCGCCTGACCGCCCTGCACCGCACGCTTGATTTCGTTGGACTTGTACAGCGAGCCGTTGGAATGCACGGTGATCTTCAGCTTGCCCGCGCTGGCCTTGGCCACTTCGTCAGCAAACTGCTGGATGTTCTCGGTGTGGAAGTTGGTGACCGGGTACGGCGTCGGCATGTCCCACGTCGTTTGAGCCTGTGCGGCGGTCGCCACGCCGAATGCGACGAGCGAGCCCGCCAGTGTGCTGAGGATTCGGTGCTTCACGTTCATCTTGATGTTCTCCGTTGAGGGGGCGGAAGGATCGGATTCCTGGGGGCGCAACAAAACGCGTGAACCACGATAGTCGAAGTTTGCGTTGTTGAAAGATTGGGATTTCATCTATAAATTGTCAAGAAATCGTAAACGAAATGTGAGTAAAAAATGCCCAAGCAACTTGTGCCGCTGGTCGGGCAGGACGGTGGCCGAATCGTTTCCTCCCAGCATCTGGTGTCGCCGAAATCACCCGAGCTGTCCGAGTTCGAGTTCGGGATGATCATTGCGTGGCACGCCTTTTCGCGCTGGATGACGCGCTGCATGACCGCTGCCGGGGTCAAGGACATGACACCCATCGACGTGCTGGTGCTGCACCATGTTGCCCACCGCGACAGCGAAAAACGCCTCGCCGACATCTGTTTCGTGCTCAACGTCGAGGACACCCACGTGGTGTCCTATTCCCTGCGCAAACTCGTCGCACTCGGGCTGGTACACAGCAGGAAGCTGGGCAAGGAAGCCTTTTTCGCCACCACCGGGGCCGGACGCGAAGTTTGCGCGGCTTACCGCGATGTACGTGAAGCCTGCCTGATGCCCGGTTTCACCGGCAGTGCCGAAGACAACGCACAGATCGGTGATCTGGCGCGCCTCCTTCGCACCCTTTCGGGGCGCTACGATCAGGCTGCACGCGCGGCTTCAACATCTGCCCCCTGATTAAGCAAGGAACAAGCCCGTGAGTATGTGTGTGCTGGATGCAGGTGATGCGGCCTTTACCGTCGAGTTCGGCGATGCGATCGACCCCGATCTGCTTGCCGCAGTGAATGCGCTCGATGTTGGCATTGCACGCCTGCAGGCCGAGGGCGGTCTGCCCGGTGTGATCGAGACCATGCCGACCTTTCGCTCGCTCACGGTGTTCTTCGATCCGCTGCAGACCGGGCGCGAGATCCTGCTCGAAGCCTTGCGTCCGCTGTTTGCCGCCAGCGGACACAGCGGTGGCGACAATGGCCGCCTGTGGCATCTGCCGGTGTGTTACGAGGGCATCTTTGCGCCGGATCTGGCCGAGACCGCGCGCAGTCTGGGGGTCAGCAAAGACGAAATCGTGGCGCTGCACAGCGGCAGTGACTACCTGGTGTACATGCTGGGCTTTCTGCCCGGCTTCCCCTTCATGGGCGATCTGCCCAAGGCGCTGCGCCTGCCTCGTCGCCCGGAACCGAGGCTGCGGGTGCCCCCCGGCAGCGTGGCGATCGCGACCGGGCTCACCGCGATCTACCCGTGGGAGAGTCCTGGTGGCTGGCATCTGCTCGGGCGCTGTCCAGTGACCCTGTTCGACGCCGGGCGCGAATCGCCTTCGCTGCTGGCAGCGGGTGACCGTGTGCGCTTCGACCCGGTCTCGATGGCCGAATACGAGCGTCTCGAGTTGGCGCTGAAAACAGGTGAAATCGAGCCACAACAGTGGCTCACGCGTCCCAAGGCGGAGGATGCGGAGGTGTTGCGATGAACAGCACGGCCCATCTCGAAATCGTTTCACCGGGCGCCTATGCCTCCATACAGGACAGCGGGCGCAGGGGCTTTCGCCGTATTGGCGTGCCGTGGGCCGGCGTGCTCGACCCCCGGCTGATGCGCATCGCCAACGCACTGGTCGGTAACCCCGGCACCACGCCGGTCATCGAGTGCTTCGACGGCGGCCTGCAGGTCCTTGCGCGTGGCGCCGCCATGCGTGTTGCGGTGGCGGGCGATGCCGTGATCGAGATCGAACACGCTGGCGAGCGCAAGCCGGTACCGGCATGGCGCTCGATCACGCTGGCCGATGGCGACATCATGCGCATCCGTCGCATGGGCAGTGGCCGCATCGCCGCGCTTGCGCTCGAGGGGCTGGCGCTGCCGCAGGTGCTGGGCAGTGCGTCGACCTATGCGCGCGCAGCGCTCGGCGGTGTGGATGGACGTGCCCTTGCTGCCGGGATGTGTCTGCCGGCGCAGGCGGCCAGCGGTGTCGAGCGGATTCTGCCGCAAGTGCCTGCGGCCGAGGAGCGTCCGATCCGCGTCGTCCGTGGTCCGCAGGCAGATCATTTCTCGGCGGAGACATTCGAGACCTTGCTGGGCAGCGATTACCGCGTGACGGCCGAAGCCGACCGCATGGGCGTGCGGCTGGAAGGTCCGGTGCTCGGGCATGTCGGCGCGGCCGAAATCATCTCCGATGCCACCGTGCCGGGCTCCATCCAGGTGCCGGGCAAGGGCCAGCCCATCGTGCTTCTGGCCGATGCGCAGACGGCCGGTGGCTACCCCAAGATCGCGACCGTGATCGGCAGCGACATTCCCCGGCTTGCCGCCTGTCGTCCGGGGCAGACGTTGCGCTTTGCCGCTGTCAGTGCGGTCGAGGGCGAGCGCATCGCCCGTGAAACCGAAGCCGAAACCCTCGCCCTCCTTGCGGCGATCTGTCCGTTCGCGGCAGAAGGCGTGGACGAAGCGGCCCTGTATGCCGTCAACCTGGTGAGCGGCGTGGTGCATGCGCTCTCAGCCGAATACCGACCGCTGACCGCAGCCGAAGACTGACCTGGAGCCAGACATGAAGATCAACCTCAATGCAGACCTCGGCGAATCCTTCGGCGCCTGGACGATGGGCGAGGACGAGGCCCTGTTGCAGGTGGTGCGCTCGGCCAACATCGCCTGCGGATTTCATGCGGGTGATCCGCTGGTAATGCGCAACACCGTGCGCACGGCGCTGGCCGCTGGCGTGAGTCTGGGCGCGCACCCCGCCTATCCCGACGTGCAGGGCTTTGGCCGGCGGCCGATGAAGATGGCGCCGACCGAGCTCGAAGCGGTGGTGATCTACCAGGTGGGAGCGCTGGCCGGCATGGCGGCGGCGGAGGGTGGACGTGTCACGCACGTCAAGCCACATGGCGCGCTCAACAATCAGGCCTGCGAGGATGCCGTGCTGGCCGACGCGGTGGCGCACGCGGTGCGCGCCGTCGACCCCGAACTGATCCTGCTCGCGCCGGTGCTGTCGGAGCTGTACAAGGCCGGTGAGCGGGCGGGATTGCGGGTGGCGGCCGAGATCTTTGCCGATCGCGCCTACACCGACACCGGCATGCTGGTGCCGCGTGGCCAGCCCGGTGCGGTGATCCACGATCACGACCAGCTCGTTGCCCACGTGCTGCGCATGCTCGACGCCGGCGGCGTGGTGTCGCAAAGTGGCAAGGTATTGCCCACTGCCATGCACAGCATCTGCGTGCATGGTGATACGCCGGGTGCGGTGGCCAATGCGGGCAGGCTGCGCGCAGCCCTCGAAGCGAGCGGTCGCGAAGTGGTGAGCTTGTCCGATGCGCTCCAGGACGCGGGCGTTCAGGCCTTGTCTTCGACGCTGTAAGCCTCGCGCAGCGCCACCGGATGAGCCGTGGTCTTTCTCAGGCGGAGGTTGAGCATTTCCACCAACACCGAGAACGCCATCGCGAAGTAGATGTAGCCCTTGGGCACCGGGTGGCCGAAGCCCTCGGCGATCAGCACCACGCCGACCACCATCAGGAAGGACAGTGCCAGCATCTTGATCGTGGGGTGGGTGGACACGAACTCGCCAATCGGCGCTGACGCCACCATCATCAGCGCTACGGAGGCAACGACCGCGGCGATCATCACCGGCAGGTTATTGACCATGCCGATGGCGGTAATGATGGAGTCGAGCGAGAACACCATGTCGATGACGATGATCTGCAGGATCACGGCGGTCACGGTGGCCTTGATCGCCGACGAGGCCTCGCCCTCTTCGCCTTCGAGTAACTGGTGAATTTCGGTGGTGCTTTTCCACACCAGGAACAGGCCACCGCTGATCAGGATCAGGTCGCGCCAGGACACGCCGTGGCCGAAGAGCTCGAACATCGGTGTGGTAAGACCGGCCAGCCAGGCCAGCACCATCAGCAGCCCGATGCGCATGAACATTGCAAGGAAGAGCCCAAGGCGACGGGCGACGGCGCGCTTCTCAGGTGGCAGTTTGTCCACCAGGATGGAAATGAAAATGATGTTGTCGATGCCCAGCACCAGTTCGAGCACGGTGAGGGTGAGAAAGGCAATCAGCAACTGTGGGTTGGTAAGGAATTCCATCTTGGCGCCAGTAGAGTGATGCGCACACATGTGCGCGAAGCCTCTAACGCACGACAGCTCGTTCAGGTTGAGCGGTATTCGTTGCCGTAGACGACAAACACCGCTTTGGGTGCAAGCGGTGTTCGTTGGCAGACCTGGCTGGCGCTGCCGAGGTGTGGCCCTGCCAGCACTCAAGCTGGTGCGCCTGGTGGAGACAGAAATGAAGCGTTGCGGTGGTGGATGAGGCCTGGCGAAGCTGGGTCTGCGGATTGAACGTATTGTGCAGGTGCACACGAATAGGCAAAGATGGCCGACAATCGTGACATTGAGGTAGCCATGCGGGTCTGGCTTCCGAACGAATCTGGATCAGGACAATGCGACTCAAACCTCAACATCTTCAGCCTGTGATCATGGCCGGCATCATGGCCTTCGTGATGACGGCGATCATTACCTGGCTGAACCTCGGCTTTCCGCCGGACTATTTTCTGCGCTGGGCCAAGGCCTTTGTCGTGGCCTGGCCGCTGGCTGCGATTGCTGCCTTTGTGGCAATCCCGATTGCGCAGCGGGCAACCTTGAATATTCTTGCCTGGCTGGCGCGGTGAGGCGGGATTCATGACTGAGTTTCTGGCGGTACTGAGTTTTTCATTCTCTGTCACCGGGCCGATCTTCATCATTCTCGCACTCGGCATCTGGCTGCGCCGCACGGGAATGCTCAACGACGGCTTCATCGAGGGCGGTTCGCGAATTGTCTTCTCCATCGGCCTGCCGGCGGTGCTGTTTCTCAGCATCAGCAAGACCGAATTCGGTGAGGCGACCAATCTGGCGCTGATTGCCTTCGGCCTGATCGGTACATTTCTGGTGTTTCTGCTGCTGGAGTGGGTTGCGGCACGATGGGTTCAGCCCCCGGAGGACCGTGGCGTGGTGGTTCAGGGCGGGTTTCGCTCCAACATGGGGATCATCGGCCTCGCCTACTGTGTAAATGCCTATGGTGATGCCGGTCTGGTCGCCGCAGCGCTCTATCTCGGGCTGGTCACCATCCTTTTCAACGTTCTGGCCGTGGTCACGCTGAGCCGGTCGCTGCACCGGCGTCAGGGCGCAGGGCGGATGGTGAAGGGGATCGCCACCAACCCGCTGATCATCGGCATCGTGCTCGCCCTGCCCGTGTCCTGGTTGCAGATTCCCCTGCCCAAGGTCGCGGTGCAGTCGGCCCAGTATTTTGCCGACCTCACCCTGCCGCTGGCCCTGTTGTGCACCGGCGCGACGCTCAATTTCCGCAGCCTGCGTCTTGAAATGAGCAACACCTTGCTGGCGGCGTCGAGCAAGCTGGTGCTGGTGCCGCTGCTCTTTGCGCTGGGCGGCATTGTGGCGGGCTTCCGCGGCGTTGACCTGGGCGTGCTGTTGCTGATGTCATCGGCGCCGACGGCTGCCGCGAGCTATGTCATGGTGCGCGCGATGGGCGGAAATTCAGTGCTCGCCGCCAACATCATCGCCCTGACCACGCTGGGCTCCATCGTCTTTACGAGCATCGGTGTCGTGGTGCTGAAAGGGCTGCAGCTGATGTGAAGCGGGCCCGCGCCAGACGCGGATGACATGGGCGCCTGAGGTGCGACGGTGCGTGCATGTGCTGGACGCAGTGTACTATGAACTCAATTGCACACCTTCCGTTGTCGACGGATCGGACAGGACCGGGTGTGCGACGCACCTCTTTGTTCGTCCTGCCTGGAGATTCCGTTTTATGGCGAGATCCCCGCTGAGACTTCTTGTTGCCTGCATTCGACGTCCATTGCAAGTCATACGGATCGTCGTTGGTTTTGCCTGCCTGATTGTGCTGGTATTGATGTGGCGTGACCTGATCACGACTCAGAAAATGGCTGAAGCGGACGAACGGGAGCGCATCTACGCTGAGGGAAGGGTGCACGGAAGTGCCGCAGCGGCGTCGATTCAGGCAACGGTCGACAGCTTCGACTACGTTTTGCGCAGCGCGCGCCAGGCGGTCCTTGCCGGTCCGGAGGCTCTCGCTGTGGTCGGACAGATCGTGACCGAATCGATGGAGCGGAATGTCGTCATTCAGTTGTTCCACGTCGATGAGGAGGGCTATTTGGTTTACTCCTCGCTGGGGCCGTCGTCTGCACACTATCTCGGGGACCGGGACTACTTCAAGGCACTTGCGACAACGAACGAGGACGAGCTCGTGATCAGCGATGTCGTGCGTGGTCGCCTGTCCGACAAGTGGAGCATCCAGTTTGCGCGCGGGATATGGTCCGAGGATGGAGCGTTCAGAGGGGTGGTTTCGATTGCGGTGTCTCCCGAGGCATGGGTGGCAAAGCTGAAATCCTTTGAAGTCGGCCGCAACGATCTCTTCGCAGTGCTCGGCGCTGATGGTGCCTACCTGATGCGAACGCTCCGGGGGGATGGGTATTACGGCAAACGGGTGCCGCCTGACCGCCCGTTCCTCCAGCATCCTGAGCAGGTGGAGGGTGACTACGTCAGTTCAGGCGCGCTGGATGGAATCGTCCGTCAGTTCTGCTGGGTCCGCCTGCCTTCCGGGCTGATTGTCGTCATGGGGATGGGGATGGACGATGCCTTGGCGCCGGTCCGTGCGCTTAACCGGCAGTCCTTGTTGCGCGCGTTTGTGCTGAGCAGTCTGCTGGTGCTTTGCAGCGTCGCACTGGTGCTCGCTCTCGGGCGCTACGAAAAAGTGGTCGAGGCCTCGCAGGAGCGGGAGGCACACTATCGCAGCGTGTTCGAGAACATGGCTGAAGGCATCATGATCGTCGACGATCGGGACAGGATCACCGGCATCAACCCCGCATTTACTGCGATTACCGGCTACGGACTGGACGAGGTGTCGGGGCGCAGTCCGGCCTTGCTGTCGCCGACAACGCCGGGGTCGCGCAACCTCGGTGCGATCGTTGGTCGTTATACCGTCGGCCGTTGGGAGGATGATTTCGACGGGCTGCGCTGGAATGGCGAGACCTATACCGGGCACGCGATGCTGTCAGTGGTGCGCGGCCTGGACGGCATGCTGGCGAACCGGATCGTGCTGTTGGCCGACGTCACCGAGCGTCGGCGCAAGGATGAGGAAATCTGGCGTCAGGCCAACTTCGATGTTCTCACCGGCCTGCCTAATCGCGCCTTGATGATGGACCGCCTCGAACGCATGATCAGCCATGCGCGGCGCCATCCGTCGATGATTGTGGTGCTCTTCGCCGATCTCGACCGCTTCAAGCCGGTCAATGACAATTTCGGCCACGACACCGGGGATCGGTTGTTGTGCGAGGTGGCGCGCAGGCTCGAAGCCCTGTTCCGGGACGAGGACACGGTGGCGCGCATGGGTGGGGACGAGTTCGTGGTACTGATGCCGCGCAATGCGGATAAAGCGGCCGCCGAAGGCATGGCGATCAAGATCGTCGACAGCCTGTCGAAGCCGTTTCATATCGATGGTCACGTGCTCGAGATTTCCTGTAGCGTGGGGATCGCGCGTTTCCCGGAAGACGGTGACAACGCCGCGGTGCTGCTGCACAAGGCAGACGTTGCCATGTATCGTGCAAAGGAGATGGGGCGGGCAACCTGGAGCAGCTGAATTCCTGCCTTGCCCCTGTGCGTAATGTGCGGCATGGTGGTGTTTGCGCGTGTCATGTCCGGGTGGGTTGCACCTGCGCCGGATTCCTTCCGCAAGGAATGAAAGATGCATGGCGCTAAACCGCAGCATCCGCCCGCGATGTGGCCATGAAGGCAGCTGCGGGTGCGGGCGAGTGCCGTGCCTGGACGCAGACCTCAACGGCACTGTTTTGCGCCAGGCGCCCGGCGTTGGGGAATCTTTGCCGTCGCGGCCAATCTGACTGAAGCACCTATCAATGACTGGCAGCCGCTGCTGCCCGAGGAACACCATGTATACGGACAAGAGCCGGATGAACTTTTTCCAGCAGTTTTCGCGGTCACCCGCCCAACCCCGCACCCTGTTGCAGAAGGTGGTGGCACTGATCGCCACCGTCGGCGTGTTCGCCGTCGCCCTGATGTTCTCGGTGTTCCTGTTTGCCGTCGTCCTTACCGTCGGTATGGCAGCGTGGGGCTATCTGTGGTGGAAATCGCGTGATCTGCGCAAACAGATGCGCGAGCAGCAGGGGCGAGACACCGCCGCCGAGGGGCTGGTGATCGAGGGCGAAGTGATTCGCGAAGTGGATCCGCGCGAGGGTGACCGGCCTTGATCGGCGCTGCGCTGCGCGCGCCCGTTGAATTCCTGCGTCAGCACCTGTCGGGCGCGGGCCTGAAGCGTGCCAGCATGCTGTTTTGCGTTTCGGCACTGGGTGCCTGCACATCGGTGCCGGATGGCGTGACACCGGTGTCACCTTTCGATCTCGATCGCTATCTCGGGCGCTGGTATGAAATCGCACGCCTCGATCATTCCTTCGAGCGCGGACTCAGCGATGTGACGGCCGATTACCGGCTGCAGGCGGACGGCAGCGTCGAAGTGACCAACCGTGGTTACGACGGCAAGAAAGCGGCGTGGCGCGAGGCCGTGGGGCGGGCCGTTTTCATTGGTGATCCCACCACCGGCTCGTTGAAGGTCTCCTTTTTCGGGCCCTTTTACGGCGGCTATCACATCGCCGACCTCGATCAGCAGGGTTATCGCTGGGCGCTCGTCACCGGCCCGGATCGCGATTATCTGTGGATTCTGGCGCGCACGCCGGATCTGCCCGCCGAGGTGCGTGAGCGCCTGGTGAGCAAGGCAAGTGCACTTGGGTTCGATACGACCCGGTTGATCTGGGTCGAGCACAAGCCGCTCGATGTCTCGGCGCCGGTGCGTGCGTCTGCAAACTGAGCACGTCCGGATCGCCCGCGTGAATCAAAGCCCGAATTCGACCCACAAGGGAAAATGATCGGACACGCGATACGACACCGCACTCTTGCTCAGATCGAGTTCCCGGTACACGAAGGGCAGAAAATCGACATGGCCACCACGGCGATAGCGCATGTCGAGCTGGACCTTGCCGTCGTCGGTTTCGAACCAGGCGATCTGATCATAGTGCTTGTGCGTTGAGGGACTTTCCTCGCGGGTGAAGATCGAGCGTGGTACCGCGTCGAGATCGGGTGGCGCCTTCAGGCCGGTCGAGGTGAAGGCCTGCCACAGCGGGTCGCCGCGGCGGTCGATGTTGAAGTCGCCGAGTGCGATCAGGCTTTGCGACCAGGCGCGCGTATTGTCCGCCCATTTGCGCAACCAGCGCGCGATGCCGCTCAGCTCGGGAATGCGGTCGGCAGCGCCCGTGCCGTAGGTAACGTGAAGGGTGGCGAGGATGAAGGTGGCCTTCCCGGAGCGAAAGCCGAGCGCATAGGGTGTGCGGGCGAACTGGCGTTGCAGCGCGTCGGGGCGGATCTCGTCCAGCCATTCCTGCGGCACCACCAGTTCGCAGGCCAGGCCAGACAGTTCCACCCTGCGCCGGTCGAACAGGAAGGCCATGCGCTCGCCGTTGCCCTGCGGCCCGGCCGTCACGTCGGTCATCAGGAAGGCCCAGTTCGGACCCAACCATTTCATCAGGTCGCGCAGCGCCCGCAGATCGCCTTTGAGTTCCTGTATCGCGATCACGTCGAAGCGGCGAATGATCTCGCCGATCGCCAGCAATCCGCGCAGATCGCGCTTCGGCGAGTCGTGTTCACCTGCGGTCCACTCGCGGGTGAGCGAGGCGAAGCCGCGGATGTTCCAGGTTGCGATCAGCAGGTTTTCATCGAGACGCTTTGACGGGATCACGCCGTCAAGGTGAGCGTGCAGGGCTGCGATGTCAGACTGGACGGCAAGTGGTGGCAGATCGTCGAGTTGCGGCATGACTGTTTCTCCAGGCGCAAAGCCGCTGCGTGTGGCCGCGCGGGCATGAATCGGATGCCGCTCCGCTCGCAGCGCCTGCCGGCGTGCTTCGCGTGCGCCGACTGGTCAGTCCAGGCTGATGCGTTCAAGCTAGTCTTGCACCGTGCGGGATGCAAGCACCCGCTGTCAGTCTGCTCAGGATTGCACCCATTGGGCCAGTGCCCGGGTAAGGCTGGCAGCGTCCACATCCACGTAAAGCGGAGGGTGCTGGCCGCACCACAGTGATGAAAACGCGCCATTTCCAAGCGCCTCGGCTGCGGCACGGAGTGGCGCGACGGCGGTTGATGCGAGCGGAAATGCAGGTGCAGTGCGGCAGAAAGGCCCTTGCTCGGCGATGAGGCGATTGACGATGCTGCGCGCTGGCCGACCGCTGAACACGTTGGTGAGCGCGGTGTGGTCGGCATCGGGACTTTGCAGTGCGGCGCGGTGAATGGCGCTGGTGTCCGCTTCGGGACACAGCAGGTAGGCGGTGCCGATTTGCACCCCTGCCGCCCCGAGCCGCAGCGCTGCGGCAACACCTTCGGCGTCGGCGATCCCGCCCGCTGCGATCACCGGAATATTGACCGCCCGCACAATGCGTCGCACCAGGGCGAAGGTGCCGGTTTGGGTCGTGATGTCATCGCTCAGGAACATGCCGCGGTGACCGCCGGCCTCCAGCCCTTGCGCGATCACCGCATCGACCCCTGCGGCCTCAAGCCACAGCGCCTCCTCGACCGTTGTTGCCGAGGACAGAATCCGTGTCCCCCAGCGCTTGATGCGTGCGATCAGCGCCGGGTCCGGCAGGCCGAAGTGGAAACTGACGACAGGGGGGTTGAAAGCTTCGATCAGGTCGGCTGTCGCAGCGGTGAACGGTGCCCGGCCGGGGCCACTCGGGATCGTCTCCGGGTCGATGCCGAACTCGGCGTAGTAAGGGGCGAGCGTGGCCCGCCATGCCTGTTCGCGTTCGCTGCTTTGTTCGGGTTGCGTGTGGCAGAAGAAATTGAGGTTGTAGGGTCTGTCGGTGCCCGCCTTGATCGCCTGGAGTTCCTTGAGCAGCGCATCCGGGGTGAGCATTGCGCAGGCCAATGATCCCAGGCCGCCCGCGTTGGACACGGCAAGGGTGAGCGCGCTGCCCTGTACCCCCGCCATCGGCGCCTGAATGATTGGCAACTCCGTACCAAGGTGTGTCTGCAGTGTCATGTCGTTCCCCGAAAATGATGTGACGTGCGATGGCCGGAGGCGCAGCGCGCTGCCATCTCCCTGATGCAGCGCTCAGTCGTAGGCTGTGCCGTCCTTGTGTGCAAACTGCCAGCGTCCGTCCTTCAATGAAGCCTGGATGTCATCGTCAGGGTAGACGACGCTGTCGCCCGCCGTACGGTCGCCGACTTCCAGATAGACCACATCGGTGTCACCCGGATTGGCGAGCTGGTGGGCGTCGCCGCTTCCGGCACTGAAGCCGGCGCACATGCCGGGCGCAAGGTTGGTTTTGCCGGCGTTGGTGTGCAGCACGGGATGGCCTTCGAGAATGTAGATGAACTCATCCTGCTTCGAGTGGGCATGACGCAGTGCGGATACCGCACCGGGGGGCAGGCGGGTGAGGTTGACCCCGAAGTTCGACAATCCGAAGGCATTGCCGAGCGCACGCTTCTCTCGTCCTGCCATGCGCGCGGCAAAGACCTGTGGGTAGTTCGACAGGATCGCGCGCAGCGGCACTTCGGTGGCAACCAGGGCAACAGGATCTGTGGGTTTCATGGTCGGCTCCGGGGAGGGTGAACAATCGCATCCAGACTGGATATTGCAAGCGCCCCTGCGATCAGGCAAGTCAGGAGATCGTGGATAGTTGGCCGGACACCCTTGAAGCGCTGGGGCGATCGGACCCCGGCTTCAGTTCAGTGCCGCCAGAAAGCGGGCATGTGCTGCAGCCAGCTCTACCCGTGCGGTCTCGTCGGCCAGACGCATCACGCTTGAATGATAGGTTTCGAATGCCGCGAGCACCTTGCCGGCATCGAGCGTGCGCGATTCGGCCGCTGGCAGCGGCGAGGGTTCGCCTGCCACCGGCTTGAGCACGGCAAACTTGGGGATGAAGTGCTGGCCGCCCTTTTCGGTGGCAGCGGTCATCGGGCCGGTCTTGGTGAGGACCATGCCCTTGTATTCGAAGCGGGCGCCCATCGGGATCTGGTTGAGCTTCATGCCTGTACCCCGCGGAAAAGCCGTCATTCTAGAGCACCTTCAGGCTGTTAAGATCGGTCGGATACTTGACCATCCGGACGGGGCGTTTACGCATGACTGCATTGATCATCGGGCTTTTGCTGTTCTTCTCTACCCATTCGAGCCGGATCTTCGCCGAAGACAACCGTAACCGCTATATCGAACACTACGGCATGATGAAATGGAAGCTTGCCTATTCCATTGTGTCGATCATCGGTTTCGCGCTCATCGTCTGGGGCTATGGGCAGATGCGCATGGATCCGGTCGTGCTCTGGGTGCCGCCGCTGTGGACACGGCACCTTGCCGCCCTGCTCACCCTGCCCGCTTTCGTGCTCCTTGCGGCCGCCTATGTGCCCGGAACGCTGATCAAGGCCAGGGTCGGCCATCCCATGGTCGCAGGAGTCAAGCTGTGGGCGCTGTCGCACCTGATCGCCAACGGCACGCTGGCCGATGTGCTGCTGTTCGGCAGCTTCCTGGGATGGGCGATCATGGATTTCGTCAGCGCCCGCAAACGCGACCGTATGCAGGGCGTGGTTCGTGAAGGCAGGATCGCACGTGACGCAGTGGCGTTGGTCGTGGGGCTGGTGGGGTGGTTCGTGTTCGTGCGCTACCTGCACCTGGCCCTGATCGGTGTGGCGCCGTTTGGCTGAAGCGGGGTCGGCCGAGGTCGCTCGCTTGCGTGGCGTGGCCGGGCCTTGGGGCAGTCAGGCGGCCATCTCGGACTCGGAGAGGGTGATTGCGTTGCGTCCGTTCTGTTTGGCCTGGTACATCGCCGCATCCGCGTTGCGCGCAAGGCTGATTGCATCCTTGCCGTGATCGGGATAAATGGCGACACCGAGGCTGGCCGAGATCGAGAACATATTGTTTTCGATCGAAAACGGCTCGCCGAGTCTGGCCCGGATTTTCTCTGCAACCAGCAAGGCATCGCTGGGGTGGTGCACGTGTTGCAGCAGCACCACGAATTCATCCCCGCTAAGGCGTGCGGGAATGTCCGATTCGCGCACGGCCTGGCGCAGGCGCAGGCTGACTTCGAGCAGCAACAGGTCGCCGATGCGATGGCCCATCGTGTCGTTCACTTTCTTGAAGTGGTCAAGGTCGATGAACATGAGGCCGAAGCGACTTCCCTCACGGCGTGCGGTGGCAAGCGCTACTCCGACGTGTTCGTCGAACAGGATGCGATTGGGCAGCTCGGTGAGGGCATCATGCTGTGCCATGTGGCGCAGGCGCAGCTCTGCCTGCTTGCGTTCGGTGATGTCGGTGAATGACACCAGCACCATGTCCTCGAGCCGGTCGGCATTGATCAGGACGTCGCGCATCGAACCGTCCTTGCACAATATGCGTGATTCCATTCCCTCTGCGCTTTCCCGATGGATCGTACCCACGGCCATTTCCCACGGCAGCGTCAGGTTGCGCCTGGATTGCTCGTCGGGACAGGACAGTTGTTCCCAGGTGCCGAGGTCGGGGATCTCCTCGAGGCTGTAGCCGAAAATGCGGACGAATTGCCGGTTCAGGAACACGAATTCGGCGTTGTTTCCCAGTGTGCAGCACGCAATGGCGGTGGGGATGTTGTCGAGCATCTTGCGCATCCGTTGCTCGCTGGTCTTCAGCTGTTCTTCGGCGTACTTGCGAGCGGTGATATTGCGACTGACACCGTGGACTTCCTGCTTGCCGGTTCTTTGATTGCGCGCCTGGGTCATGACAACCTCGGTCCAGATCGTCGAGCCATCCTTGCGTGTTTTTCTGACTTCCTCGGTAACGATATTGCCGACCGCCGTTCCACCCACAGCCAGACAGCGCACCTGAGCTGCAATCGTCGGGGTCAGCGCGCGCTCAATGGGCAACGCCATGATCTCGGCGGGCGCGAACCCGAGCTGCCTGATGATCGATGGGCTGACATAACGCAGGCGTTGGGTTTCCGCGTCGAGGACCCAGACCACGTCATCGATGTTTTCGGTGGTGTTCTGATAGCGCTCGGTGCGCAGTTGAAAGCGGTGGTGCGCATAGATGATCAGACTCCCGATCAGGGCGAATGCGAAGATTCTTGCGACATGGTCCGGGTCGTCTATGCGCAGCGATTGCAGGGGTTCCATGAAGAACCAGTCGGCAAGTACGACGGACAGGATCAGGGCGATGGTGCCGCCCGACCGTCCCCCGATCCAGCTGCTGACGACGAGCGCTGGATAGAAGAGCACGAAGGCGAGCGGCTGGATTGATGCCCACAGGTTTTGCTGCAGCGCGAGCGCCGGGAAGGGGATGAGAATCGCGAACGCGAACGCGAGGTGACGACGCGGGAATGCTTTGGTGATGGGCATTGTTGACAGGAGTCGTCCGGGGCGGGTGGTCCGGATGGTACCTTGATTTGCAGGTCACGCGGGTTTGTCTTGTGTGCAGGGGCGATGCGGGGCATATGCGGCTGTTGGGCAGTCGTGAAACACACGATCGTTCAGGGAGTGCGGGCCGCTGTGGTTGCGATTGATGCATATTGTTTGCAATATGTTGTCATCAACGAAATGAGTCTTGCGATGAAGTGTCCTGCCTGCGGCGATGAGGTCCAGTCCGACGCCCGTTTCTGCAGCCATTGTGGCGCGCGCACGACGGACGGCGCGAGCGCGGCTATCCTGCCATACGAGCTTCCATGGGATGCCGGGAAGCATGCATCCGCTGGTGCCGATTTTCATGCCGAAGATACGATCATCCCGGACTTCATGCCGCCGGCCTCAAGCTCCGTGAATGCACACGCCGGTGTGTATGCTGGGACGGCGGAGACCGCTGTACCGGCCGCTGCAGGTCGCAAGCGCGTACTGGCTGCGCTTATCCTCGTGCTGCTGTCCGCCGCGGGCGGTGTCTATTTTCTCCGCGCTGCAGACAGGCCGTCGGTGTCCGAACCTGCTGGTGAAACCGTCGTGGCTGACCAGCCAAGCCTTGTTCCCGATGGCACCGAAGGCGATGGCGCAACCGAGGTGCCTGCTCAGAACGACGGGCATGGTGCAGAGGTCGAGGTGGTATCGGTGGCAGAGGCGTCACCGCAACTTGAGGTGGCGCCGGCTCCACCGCCGAAAGTGGTTGTCAGGCCTGCAAAACCGGCGCCCGTGAGCCCGTCCAGGGAGACCGTGAAGCACAAGGCGGCGATGCCGCCCCCAGCACCCGGGTCCGAACCGCAGCGTGCGTGGCTGACTGCACTCAATGCGGACCTGGCGGTATGCGATGGGAAGTCGTTCTTCCCACGCATTGCCTGTCGGGAAAAGGCACGCTGGAAGCACTGCGCGCCCGAGCGCTGGAATACCGTGCCCGAATGCGAGGTCAACAGCAGCAAGCGCTAGGGCAACGCTATCAGGGCTTGAGGCGGTAGCCGGTGCGGAAGATCCAGGCGACGGTCACGATGCAGGCGATGAGAAAGAACAGGGTCATCGCCAGACTCAGTGCCGGGCTGACATCGGCAATGCCGTAAAAGCTCCAGCGAAAGCCGCTGACGAGATACACCACCGGATTGAACAGCGTCACCGTCTGCCAGAACGGCGGCAGCATGCTGATCGAGTAGAAGCTGCCACCCAGGAAGGTGAGTGGCGTGACGATCAGCATGGGGACCAGCTGCAGCTTTTCGAAGCCGTCGGCCCAGATGCCGATGATGAAACCGAGCAGGCTGAAGGTGACCGCGGTGAGCACCAGAAACATCAGCATCCACAGCGGATGCTTAATGGTCAGGGGAACGAACAGCGCGGCGGTGGCGAGGATGATCAGCCCGAGGACGATCGACTTGGTGGCGGCTGCGCCCACGTAGGCGATGACTATCTCGAGATAGGACACCGGCGCCGACAGTACCTCGTAGATGGTGCCGGTGAAGCGTGGAAAGTAGATCCCGAACGAAGCGTTGGCGATGCTCTGCGTGAGCAGCGCCAGCATGATCAGGCCGGGCACGATGAAGCTGCCATAGCTCACGCCGTCGACCTGCGGAATGCGCGAGCCGATGGCCGCACCGAACACCACGAAATACAGCGAGGTGGAAATGACCGGCGAGATGATGCTCTGGGTCAGCGTGCGGCGGGCGCGGGCCATCTCGAAGCGGTAGATGGCATTGATTGCGTGCAGGTTCATCGCTCTTCCTTCACCAGATCCACAAAAATATCCTCCAGCGAACTCTGCGTCGTGTTCACGTCCTTGAAGGCGAGGCCTGCCGCGGCGAGATCGCGCAGCAACTCGGCGACCCCGTGCTGCGCACGCTCGGCGTCGTAGGTGAACACCAGCGCATGACCGCCGGCGGCGCGCTCGAGCCCGTAATCCGCAAGGGTTTCGGGGATGCTGTCGATGGCCTCCTGCAGTTGCACGGTGAGCTGCTTGCGGCCGAGCTTGTGCATCAGCGTGGCCTTGTCTTCCACCAGGATGATTTCGCCACGGGTGATTACGCCGATGCGGTCGGCCATCTCCTCGGCTTCCTCGATGTAGTGCGTGGTCAGGATCACGGTGACGCCCTGCTCCCGCAGTTCGCTTACCAGCGCCCACATGTCGCGGCGCAATTCGACGTCTACGCCCGCGGTGGGCTCGTCGAGGAACAGCACCCGGGGTTCGTGCGACAAGGCCTTGGCAATCAGCACGCGCCGCTTCATGCCGCCCGACAGGGTCATGATCTTGTTGTTGCGCTTGTCCCACAGCGACAGCGAGCGCAGCACTTTTTCGATGTAGGCCGGGTTGGCCGGCTTGCCGAACAGGCCGCGGCTGAAGCTGACGGCCGAGAATACGGTCTCGAAGGCCTCTGTGGTGAGTTCCTGCGGCACCAGGCCGATCAGCTCGCGTGCAGCGCGATAGTCCGTCACGATGTTTTTACCACCGACCGTCACCGTACCGGTCGATGCGTTGACCAGCCCGCATACGATGCTGATCAGCGTGGTCTTGCCCGCGCCGTTGGGGCCCAGCAGGGCGAAGATTTCGCCCCGACTGATGTCCAGGTTGACAGTCTTGAGTGCCTGAAAACCGCCTTCGTAGGTCTTGGACAGATTTGAGATGGAGATCATTGTCGTCATGGCCGTGAACATACCAGACGCTGCGACCCTGTCTGGTCTCCGGCTGAGAACAAAATGGCCAAGGGCAATCTCGGCGGCATAACAGCACCAAAGGCAGCAAACACAAGCCGCATGTGCTTGACGGGTGTGTCCTGCACAATCCCCCGGTTCTGCGTGGCCTGCATCAAGACGATAACGCTTATTCAGGGCGCGCAGCATCCTGTTGCTGATGCGGTGAATCGATGGCTTGGTAGCATGGGTTTTTCATCATGCCGGCGGCGCAGATGATCGCGTCGACAACCTCGGTGCGTGTGTAGCTTTCGCGCCAGGCGATCGCAACCCGTCGTGATGGTGCGGGTGCTTCGAAGGGGATGGCGGTCACCATGTCGTTTCGATACACGCCGCCCAGTGACGAGGCCGGCAGGACGGAAATACCATAGTTTGATGCCACCATGCAGCGTACGGTCTCGATCGAATGCCCTTCAAGCGCCGAACCGTCTGCGTGGCTCATCTCGGGGCAGGCGTCCAGCACCTGTTCGCGAAAGCAGTTGCCGGCCTTGAGCACCAGCACGTCTTCGTCGCGTACCTCGTGACGCGAGATATTCTTGCGCGTCGACCAACGGTGGCCCTTGGGGACCACAACCTGGAATGCTTCGTCATACAAGGGGTGCACCTTGATCCCCGGCATGTCGAACGGTAGCGCAATGATTGCCGCATCAATGGTGCCGTATTTAAGGCTGTCCGCGAGCAAGGCAGTCATGCTCTCCTCGATGTAGAGGCGTGTGTCGGGCGCGACCTTGCTCATGGCCGAGATGAGCTCGGGCAAGAGGTAAGGCCCGATGGTATGGATCACACCAAGGCGAAAATCACCCGCGAGCGGATTCTTGCCCGTGCTCGCGACAAGTTCGATGCGCCTGACCTCATCGAGCGCTTTGCGCGCCTGAGCGACCACTTGGCTGCCGAGGTCGGTGAGCGCAACACGTCCTTTGCTGCGTTCGATGAGAGAGACACCCAGTTCGTATTCCAGTTGCTGAAGCGCGACACTGAGGGTGGGCTGGCTGACTTGGCACCGTTCTGCTGCACGGCTGAACGAGCCTTCGTCGGCAAAAGCCACCAGATATCTCAAGGCAGTAAGTTTCATGGCTCTGCTTATAGGACTTGTCTATGCAATTTATAGTGTAAAACTACAATTAAAACATTGAGTTATGTCAATACTGGAAACGTTGTGGACGATATTGTTCGGTCAACGTTGTAACAGCTTTTTATCACTTCGAGGTGTTCAGCATGAGACTTCAGATCCTCTCCGCTTCCATTGTTGCCATTGGACTCTCGGCCAGCGTTGGAGCCGCACCGGCGGACGAACCCATTCAGGTCATCAAGCCGGCAGCCAATATCAATCTCGGTCTGGTCGACCTGGGCAAGAAGCTCTACTTCGACCCACGCCTTTCCAAGTCCGGTTTCATTTCATGCAACTCCTGTCATAACCTCTCGATGGGTGGCACGGACAACATTCCCACCTCGATCGGCGACAAGTGGCAACAAGGCCCGATCAATTCACCGACGGTGTTGAACTCCAGCCTGAACCTCGCGCAGTTCTGGGATGGCCGTGCCGCCGATCTCAAGGAGCAGGCCGGCGGACCGATCGCCAACCCTGGCGAGATGGGGTTTTCGCATACTTTGGCCGTGCAGGTGCTGGAGACCATTCCGGGCTACGTCCGTGAGTTCAGGCAGGTCTTCGGCAAGGACAAGATCGATATCGATCAGGTCACACTCGCCATCGCGGAGTTCGAGAAAACCCTGGTGACGCCGAACGCCCGTTTCGACCAGTGGTTGCTGGGCAAGACCGATGCGCTGTCTGCTGATGAACTGGCAGGCTACAAGCTGTTCAAGGACAGCGGTTGCGTTGCCTGCCACAACGGAGAGGCCGTGGGCGGCAACTCCTTCCAGAAGATGGGTATCGTCGAGCCGTACAAGACCAAGGCGACAGCAGGCGGTCGTGCCGACGTGACGGGCAAGGATGCGGACCGCTTCAACTTCAAGGTGCCGACCCTGCGCAACGTGGAACTGACCTATCCGTACTTCCACGATGGTGCGGCCAACACCCTCACTGAAGCCGTCGACATCATGGGACGCCTTCAACTGGGCAGAAAGTTCAGCGCAGCGGAAAACGCCAAAATCGTGGCTTTCCTGAAGGCACTGACCGGCGATCAGCCGAATTTTGCGCTACCGATTCTGCCACCTTCATCGGATACGACACCGCGCCCACAGCCGTTCTCGAAGTAGGCTTCAAGACGTTCGAAATGCAAGGGGCTTCGGCCCCAATTTTTGCGCTTCAGCCTTCGCCGGCCAGCGCGCGCAGCTTCTCCAGTTCGCTGGTATCGATCGCAATGCCGATACGTGCGGATTCGGCGCGCTGGCGATAGCGGCGATCGCCGGGCTGGCGCGTCTGGCCTGCGTCCACCATCGCGCCGACCAGCGTTTCCGTGCGTTGCGCGAAGTTGCTGCCGGCCCCCTTTGACGGATCGACCACGATCAGCAGTTCGCCGGTCCACGGTGTTTTCGCGCCAGGGTGTTGCGACCAGTCGAACTCGAACGAGAAATTGCCGCCAGTGAGCGCGGCAGCCAGCAGTTCGACCATCATCGACAGCGCCGAACCCTTGTAGCCGCCGAATGGCAGCAGCGCACCGCCGTCCAGAATTGCGGCAGGATCACGGGTCGCGCCGCCGTCGCGGTCTACGCCATAGCCTTCGGGCAGGGTGTGACCTTCGCGGGCAGCAATCTGCACGTCGCCGTGGGCAATGGCACTGGTGGCGAGGTCGAACACCAGCGGGTCGGCACCCGCGCGAGGCGCGGCGAAGGCGATCGGATTGGTGCCGAACAGCGCCTTGTGGCCGCCATGCGGCACGACGCAGGCCATGCTGTTGACGAAAGCGAGGGCCACCAGCCCTTGTTGCGCAAACGGTTCAACGTCCGGCCACAGGGCC
>JALNWS010000014.1 GCA_023230755.1 Azoarcus sp. | reverse complement strand
CAGGCCCGCACGTTCGGCTTCGTCAGCGTCCATGAAGCGAGCCGTGAGGCACATGTCCATGGCCTTCGCCTTGCTGACGGCGCGCGGAAGACGCTGGGTGCCGCCTGCGCCCGGAAGAATGCCGAGCTTGACTTCGGGCTGGCCGAATTTTGCCGAGTCGGCTGCAATGATGAAGTCGCACGACATTGCCAGTTCGCATCCGCCGCCAAGCGCGAAGCCTGCAACGGCGGCGATGACCGGTTTGCGGCAGGTTTTGACCCGCTCCCAGTTGCGCGTGATGTAGTCGCCCTTGTAGGCGTCCATGTAGGAGAGTTCTGCCATCGCGCCGATGTCTGCGCCAGCGGCGAAGGCTTTTTCAGAGCCGGTAATCAGGATTGCGCCGATGTTCTCATCCGCCTCGTATGCGTCGAGCGCATGGCCGATTTCGTCGACCAGGGCGTCATTGAGTGCGTTCAGGGCCTTGGGCCGGTTGAGCGTGATCAGGCCGACACGGCCGCGAGTTTCGGTGATGATCAGTTCGTAACTCATGCGTTCTCCTATTTTGGTTTGTCGATGCTGCTTACTGGGCTGCCGGTGCTGCCTTGTTATCGCCCTTGGGTTGAATCGTTGCCCTCACGCGGCCGGTGTTCGCGGTGCTGCCCGGGGTGTTGGTCACCAGGTAGTTTTCGCTGACCGAGTCATACTCGATATAGGCGCCGCGAACTTCGTCCCCGCCACTGCGGACGTGGGCGCGCTTGAACAGCTTGGCTTTTTCACCACGGCTGTCGTATTCGATACGCTCGGCCTCACCGTCGACATAGTCGCCGCTGCCTTCGCGTTTCTGCCGGAACGAGGCGAGATTTCCCGCTGATGCCGTGGCAACGCCGTTCTGGAAGCCGTCGGCGCCCTGGGTGACGACAAGTTTGTCGCCCTTGATTTGCAACGTACCCTGGGTGAGAACAACGTTGCCCTCGAAAATGTGCACCTTGTTGCGGTCGTCAACCGTAACGCGGTCGGCTTCGATATTGACCGGTTTCTCGCGGTCGGCACGTTCGGCCATGGCCGGGGTGCAGATTGTTGCCAGCGCGAGCAGGGATATGGTTAAAGCGGTTTTCATCGGTTTTTCCCTTGCCGTCGGGGGATGTTCACCCGGGCCTGGCCAACCAGGTCCAGAGTGCCAAACAGGTTGTCCGCACGCAGGCCAAGCGCCTCGGCGGTGGTGAGACCCTGCGTCAGTTTGACCGGGGCCGTGGATTCTGCGCGGTGGTCCTCGGGCCAGACGGTCAGCTTTTCGGAGGCGAAATGCATGGTGTCCTGTCCCGGGCCGCCCTCTCGCACAGCAATTACCTGCCCATGGAAATCGACCTGCTCTCCCTCGGCGGACACTTCGCCGGTGTTCGCGGTGATCTCCATTTTGCGACTGCCGGTAAGGATCTCGAGCCGCGGGCGCTCAAGCTGGGTGATGCCCGATTGCGGAAAATGGGTGAGCTCGTCGGCGAGCAGTACATAGCGCTGCGAACCGTCCTTGCCAAAGCCGGTAATACGGGTCTGGTTGGCGATGAAGTCGGGCGCCGTGTTTTGCACGGGGGCGGCGGCGTCTGCGGGCGCACGCGTCAGCCGTTCGAGCCAGACCGAAGCGCCTGCAAGCAAGGCCAGCGCAAGCACCGGATAGATGCGATAAGCAGACTGCATCGCGCTCACCCGTGGCGCCCGTGCACGGGGGTGCCGCTACTGCAAGGCTTGGCTGCGGGCGGTTGTCGCATCAGATGACCTTGGCTTGCATCAGGTCGTGCGTGGTGAGGGCGCCTGCCAGTGTGCCGTTGGCGTCAACGACCAGCAACTGGCTGATGCGCAGGCGTTCCATCATCTCGGCCGCCTCCGCCGCGAGGGCATCAGGCCCTATCGAATGCGGATTGCGGGTGATGACATCGGCCAGCCTGCTGCTGCGGAAATCGATGCCACGCTCGAGCGCACGACGCAAGTCACCGTCGGTAAAGATGCCCGAGATCTTCGAGTCCGCTGAAACGATTGCGGTCATGCCCATTCCGCCGCGGGTCATTGCCAGCAGTGCTTCGTTCAGCGGTGCACCTTCGGCAACGACCGGCACGTGGTCGGCGGTACGCATCACGTCGCGGACATGAGTCAGCAGGCGGCGACCGAGGCTGCCGCCAGGGTGAGAGCGGGCGAAATCTTCTTCCCCGAATCCGCGCGCGTCGAGCAGTGCGACCGCGAGTGCGTCGCACAGGGCAAGTGCGGCAGTGGTACTCGCGGTCGGGGCGAGATTGAGCGAGCAGGCCTCTTCGCTGACCGCCGCATCCAGATGCACGTCGGCCTCGCGCGCCAGCGGCGAGCCTGGCTTGCCGGTTATGGCAATCAGTCGCGTGCCGCGACGTTTGACCTGAGGCACGATCATCATCAGCTCATCGCTTGCGCCAGAGTTCGACAGTGCAATGACAACGTCGTCTTCTGTAATCATGCCGAGGTCACCGTGCGCCGCCTCTGCGGCGTGCACGAAGTAGGCCGGAGTGCCCGTGCTCGCGAGCGTTGCGGCCAGCTTGCGTGCAATATGCCCGGACTTGCCGATGCCGGTGACAATCACACGCCCCGGGCTCTGCAGGATGAGGGCAACGGCCTGCTCGAACTCGGTACCCAGACGTCCGGCCAGCGCTGCGACTGCGGCAGCCTCGATTTCGAGCACCCGGCGGCCTACACGGGTAGCACTTTCCAGCAATGAAGAGTCGGGGACGATTGGTTTCACAATAGGATGAAGCGGTTAAACTGAAAGAAAAGCGGAGCCTGGCGGGCAGCTTGACCTGCAGGCATGACTGGCCGCGATTGTATAACAGCCGGACCCTTCGTCGGGTGCGGGCGTTCAACTCCACAGGCTCCAATGCTGAACACCCTCGAAATTGTGTTGCTGCTGCTTGCCGCTTCGGTGGTGATGGTGGCGCTCTTCCGCAGCCTCAATCTGCCGCCGGTGCTCGGTTATCTGCTTGTCGGGGCCGTGGTGGGACCGCATGCGCTTGGCCTGGTGCCATCGTCCGAGGAGGCAAGTCACCTCGCGGAGTTCGGGGTGGTGTTCCTGATGTTCTCCATTGGCCTTGAGTTCTCGTTGGCGCGTCTGTTTGCGATGAAGCGCATCGTGTTCGGGCTGGGCGCCCTGCAGGTGGTTGCCTGCATGGTGCTGACCACGATGCTGGGGCGACTCTTCGGTTTTGGATGGACGGCGAGTTTTGCGCTCGGTGGCACCCTGGCGATGTCATCCACCGCCATTCTGTCAAAGCTGCTGACCGACCGCCTCGAACTGGACAGCCGGCACGGGCGCGAGACCATCGGTGTTCTGCTGTTCCAGGACATTGCGGTCGTACCCTTGCTGATTCTTCTGCCCGCCTTGTCGAGACCGCCTGAGGAGCTGGCGCTCACGCTTGGGTTGGCTGCCGTCAAGGCCATCGTCCTGCTCGCGCTGGTGCTGGGCTTCGGCCAGCGTCTGATGCACTGGTGGTTCACCGTGGTGGCCAAGCGTCGCTCGGGCGAACTCTTCATGCTCAATGTGTTGCTGATCACGCTCGGGCTGGCATGGCTCTCTGAACTGGTCGGTCTGTCGCTTGCCTTGGGGGCGTTTCTCGCCGGTATGCTGATCTCGGAGACCGAGTACCGTTACCAGGTCGAAGAGGATATCAAGCCGTTTCGCGACGTCTTGCTCGGGCTGTTCTTTGTTACGGTGGGGATGTTCCTGGACGTCTTTGCGATCCTGCACAACCTGCCAGCGGTGATCGGCTTGGTCCTTGCGCTGCTGGTGTGCAAGTTTGGCATCGTGTTCATGGCTTCGAAGGCGCTGGGCTCTCCTCCCGGTACTGCGATGCGCTCGGGACTGTGGCTGTGTGCGGGCGGTGAGTTCGGCTTTGTACTGTTGTCCCAGATTGCCGGAGAGAATCTGATGCCGGCTGGCCTGTTGCAGACGACGGTGGCTGCACTGGTGCTGTCGATGCTTGCTGCACCGCTTGTGGTGCAGATCAGTGACAAGCTGGTGCTGCGCTTTGTGGCGTCCGAATGGCTGATGCGCTCAATGGAGCTGACGCGGGTTGCGGCGCAATCATTGAACAACGACAAGCACATCATCGTCTGCGGCTATGGCCGTAGCGGTCAGTACATGGCCCGCTTCATGGAGCAGGAAAATGTCAGCTACGTGGCGCTCGATCTCGACCCGGACCGGGTGCGTGAAGCCGGCGCCGCCGGCGATACGGTCGTGTATGGCGACGCGGCGCGGCGCGAGACCCTGATGGCTGCCGGCATCATGCGCGCAAGCGCGTTGGTGATCTCCTTCAATGAGGTGGAGTCCGCGCTGCGGGTGATGCATCACGCCCATGCGTTGCGACCGGATTTGCCCGTCGTGGTGCGTGCCACCGACGAATCGAACATGGACAAGCTCTTCCTGGGTGGTGCGGCCGAAGTCGTGCCGGAGGCATTCGAGGGCAGCATCATGCTGGCGTCACATGCGCTCGCGCTGGTCGGCGTGCCATTGAACCGGGTGATAAGGCGGATTCGTGATATCCGGAATCAGCGCTATGGGCTGATGCGAGGTTTCTTTCATGGCGCTACGGATGTCGGCGAGCCCGATTCGAGCCTGGTCCGCCTGCGCTCGGTGACGGTGCCGCCGGGCGCTGCGTCGGTGGGCAAGACGATTGTCGATTTGCACCTTGATGAAATCTCGGTCTCGATATCGGCAGTTCGCCGGCGTGGGATTCGCGGATTGTCGCCCGGGCCGGAAACCCGCATTATGGAAGGGGATGTGGTCGTGTTGCTCGGCCTGCCGCCGGGGCTGGAAATGGCCGAGCAACGATTGCTCAAGGGCGTCTGAATGACGCTCAGAACCCGAGGCAGACGGCGTAGGCCGTTGCCTCGTCGAGCGGGTTGGTACTGCTGACCGCGGTGAGGGTGGCGCCGCTTCCTGTGCCTGCCCGCATCGACCCTGTTTCCGGATCGCCATCGTCGAGTGCGGTATCGAGCTGGATGACGTATTTTCCGAGAATCCCGCCTGAACACATGGCATGACTGCCACGGACGTCAAGAGGTGCCCCGGCTCCGCCTGCCTGTACCCCGATGCGGCCGCCGTCGGCGTTCAGCGGGAGAAAGTTGGGGTCGGTCATCTGCGTCGGCCCGCTGGCCAGGTTGGCGAGGCGCACGTGCTGCCAGAACAGCACGGATTCGGGTTGCGGGGTACCCGTTGCTGCGTCCCAGGCGCCATCAATCCGGCCGTCGCCGTCGCCGAGCGTGGTGCAGGACGTGGCCCCCGCCGCACAGACATGGGCGGTGGCGCGCACGTCGTCACCCGGGAGCGTGCGGAACTTGTCCTGGTATCCATAGATGTAGAGCGGGACGGTGCGGAAATCCTGGGCGAGGTTCTTGACCTTGGCGCTGTTGATGAGCTCCTGGCCTTTCAATACCCCACCCATCAGCAGGCCGATGATGACCAGCACAATGGCGATTTCGACCAAGGTGAATCCGGATTGCCTTGCTTTCACGTTACGACTCCTTTTTGCTTGGTAGTGAAAATGAATCACGTTGAGCAGGGCGCCGGATGCGATCACAGTCGTCCTGCCTGAGCGAGCCTGGCGACCAGCAGGGGATGGCCGATCCAGTGCAGTTGATCGTCGAAGCTGCTGGTGGCTTCGCCGGTTTCGAAGACGGGAGTGCCTGCCGAATGACTTGCGTTGAGACCGTCTCCGACGCCGTTCGGCCCTGTGGAGAACACGATTGCAGCCGCGCGGGACGCGCTGGTCGTGGTGATCGGCGTGCCCGCGTGGTCGTGGATCTGCAGATTGCTTTGAGTGGTCGAGATGGCGGTGATGGTTGAGTCGGTAAGGCCGGCGTCGGCGCGGTATCGCCAGTGACCGCGCCAGCTTGATCCGGCGGATTCCCGAGGGATTCCCCAGGCATCGGTCGGTTCGGTCCCCAGCGTGCGCCACGGCAGGTAGCCCGGGCTGCTGTGGTTGCACGGCGGGCTTTGTTCGAGTCCGTAGGCCGGACTCGCGGGATCGGCTTCGGTGCTTGGACAGGGCAGGCGACCGTGAATGATGGCGAAACCGATCAGGGCCTGCTCGATGTCGTTTAGCCTTGATGTGGTTTCCTGTCTGGCTCGTGCCTCGATCTGCCCGCTGATCGGTGCGATCAGGGTGGTGCTCAATAAGGCAAGAATCACCAGCACCACCGCCATTTCGACCAGTGTGAAACCTGCGCCCGCATACGATGGAGGGCGAACAAAGGCGCTGGTTAATGAACGCATTTGATGACGTCCGTGGTCGCCGGGTTCGATGGCGTGGAAACGGTGAACGTGCTTGAACCGCTGAAATCACCGCTGCCGGCGACGAGACTCGATGCCGTGATGCCCTCGAAAAATTGTGTTGGGTCGGCTCGCTCGATCAGACTGAGCCGCGACTGTGCGCCGGCACCGCTGCGGATGCGTTCGCCCCCGAACAGGACGAGTGCACGACATGATTCGATGTTGGCGGACGGTGGCGAGCGGGTGCGATCAGTCAGTTCTGCGTGCAGGCAGGGACGCCCGCCGGAACAGGCCACAAAGTAGAGCTGGTCGCGCCAGTTGTCGTGTGCATCTGCGTACTGCGGAGCGATGCCGAGGGCTCCCGCATCGGGGACCGGGCCTTGAAAGCGCTCGGGGCTGACCTGGCTTGCGTGAGCGGAAAGGAAACCGTCCCGGTTCAACGCAATCCCGAGGGCATCGGTCGCGCGGCTGACGATGGCGTCGATTGCGACAGGGAAGTCGTGACGTCGGCGCAGGCTGTCAAAAATGTCGTCGGTGGTGATCCAGGTGACGAGGTCGTTGTTTGTCGAGTCGGAGGGATTCCCTTGCACGATGGCATGCGTCGAAGCGAAGTCCGCCGGGTAAGGAAGGTCAAGATAGGCGGGAAGCTCTGCGGCGGCATCGTTGCCTCCCGGACAGGGGCGGCCCGACGCAGGGCGTCTTGTTTGCACGGCCCTGGCTTGGCCAGGGGCAAGGAGCACCGCCACCGCACGTTGTGGCCGCCCGCCCTGGGTGGCGAGCGGGCGGCCAGCGTTGTCGATGACGTCGAACTGCCCGGGGCTGTCCCAATTGAGTGTGAGCGGTTTGGGGTTGTTCTTGACGCTGCCCGCTACCGCATACCACAGGCACTCTCCCCAGCCGTCGCGCAGATCGGACAATCCCAGCGTGCGGTACGGAAAGCGGCCGATGGCGCCGTGATCGCGGACATTGCAGGCACCGATCCGTGCCGATCCGGTATTTGTTGCATCGGGGCAGGGCAGAAATCCGTAACCTTGGCCCGGATGCTGCTCTGCATAGCTGATGGCATAGCCGAGCAGTGCATCTCTTGCTTGTGCGAGTGCCCTCATGCTGCTGGCCTGTGCCCGCATCCGGACCTGAGCGGAAAGCGTGCCGGAACTCAATGCCGCGCCTGCGCTGCCGATCACGAGAATCAGCAGTACTGCAATCAGGATGGACCCATGCTCGGCGCTTTTCATTGCACTCATTCGCGGGTGCCATGCTGGAGCCGGATGGTCTCCTGCCGCGGTGCGGTGTCGGCCGGCGGCCATTGTTGTCCGGCCGTCAGTCGAGCGTCCTGCCCTGCGGGAGTGTCGATACGGAGCTGCGCGGTCTCGAGTTCCGGGTGATAGGGCGGCTGCGGTCGCTGCGCGTCCTGATTGATCCATAACCTCACCAGTTGCCGATCGCGCCAGATCATTCCGTCGAAGCGGATGCTCGCCTGTTCGGGAGTGGCTGCGGGGGTGGGGCGAAGCCGGGACTGTTCGAGCGCCCGCCGTTCATCGGGGGTGAAGAACACGCGGCCAGGTCGTTCTGTGCTTGCCGATGCACTGATTGCGAGGGCGCTGCTCAGCAGCAATGTCAGGAGGTGTTGACGTTTCATGACGATATGCCGGCGACAGGATGGAGGGTGAGCCAGTCGAGTTCGCAGCGCGCCTGCAGTGGTGAAACGACAGGGGCGCCGTCGTTGATCGGGTGAACTCTGGCGACCTGGCATCCGCGCGGGATGACAATGACGCCGGACGTGGCGGTGAGGGTCTGAAGCGCGGCGCTAAGCGCTTCTTCGTGCAGCACGCCGGCCCGCAGGCTCAGACGCAGGATCGCGCGTTTCGGGAGCCCTGGTGCGTCAGGACGCGCTGGCGCACGAGGCATTGGCTTGAGTTCGACCGAGGACAGGAGCGGGTCTGACTGAAGACGACGCAATGCATCGCGCAGGAGCGCCTGAACCCTATCGATGTCCGTGACTTCGAGTGCGTCAAGGCGTGATCGGACGCGTCGGCTGTCAGCTGTTTCTTCCCTTGTGCGCTGCAGTTGCAGCCGGGTCTGGGCAAGTGTTTGGTGCGCCAGGGCTAAGGCGCGAGTCCGCTCGTATCTGGCGTAGACGGACAGGCCAAGCACACTGCCTGACATCGTCAGCAGAAGTGCAGCGATCGCCAGCGGCCTGAGCAGCGGTGAGGGGATGCGCATGCCCATCATTGAGCGCCTTCCGAACGCTCTGCCTGAGGCAGGATGAAGCGCAGGTTCACGCGGGACGATCCGGGAACGGAGCGCGCGTGTTCATCCGCTGCAGAATCAAAGGCCGGGAGGTGTTTGGCCTGGACCTCCAGATTGAAGCTGGTTTGCCAGTCATGGACCAGACGCGAGCTTTGCTCCATCGGACCGTCTCCCGCAAAGGCGATGTCGGGCTCAATACGTGCATCAATCTCTACTGCGATTCCCTCCGTCCGGGCCGAAGTGTGGCCTCCGGCGCCAGCGCCTCGACCGGACAGGGCGGCGTCGGCCGCGTGCCAGCTCAGTCGCTCAAGGTGGAGGGCCGGGGTGGCGTCGAGCATCGTGCTGATCCTGCGCAGCACATAACCGGTCGGTATTGCAGCGTTGCGGGCGTGTTCAAGGTCGTCGAGCCAGTCGAGCGTGACAGCCATTGGCGCAGGAAGCGCAGGTCGCTGCCGGGTGATGTCGGCGATTTGCCGCTCCAGGGCAAGCTGTTCGGCTTCGAGGGGCTGGATCTGCAACGCGAGACCCCGGGCGTCAAGGAGTACGGCTCCGGCCGCGAGGAGCATGACGACAGCCGCACTGCCGGCGGTACGGAACAGCCCGTACCGCAGTCGCGCCACGGTGTATTCGCGCTTCAGGGGGGCGGCCGGGTACTGGATGCGAGGTGGCCTGTCCATGAGGCTTTGCAGCAGAAACGGACGTGAGTCGGAGTCGGGTCCTGCGGCGTCACGCTGTTGCGTATGCACTTGAGCGGGGAGATCGATGAATTGAATGTCGATGTGGCGGTCCTGACCGGTGGTGCGGCTCAGGATCGGGCGGTCATCCGGGTGGGAAAGGAACAGGACTTTCAGTTCCGTGTTGTCGGCAATCAGGCGCTGGCTTGCGAGGTAGGCCCGGGTCTGGGACAGCTCGCTGATATAGAAGGGCAGGCATTCCGCCAGTGACTTCGCTCGTTGGGGCGCGATGCGGGTGAAGCTGACTTTTCCGTTTCGGAAAAGGGTCTGACGCATGCCGGAAGCGGTGAGGCTGAGCAGCAGGCAGGTGTCCTGTGCGAACGGGCTCCCGCGGAGCCATTGTTCAAGCAGGCGGGGAGGGGTATCGAGGCGGGTGACGACGGCCGCTGCTTGCTCAAGTGCCTGGAACCATGGCTCAAACAGTGCTGGTCGCGTCAGGGCGCACAGCATGAATGTATCGAGCGCAGGGTTGCCTTCATGTTTTCCCTGGTGCTCACTGGTTGTGAAGTCCGTGCCCGGGAAGTGCTGACGCATCTTGCGCAGGACCATCGCCTTGCGGTCGGCGCGGTTCGCTCGGGGGAGGTGCTCCAGCGCGCAGCGCTCTTCGGCGAGATCGACAAGGATGGCGAAGCGGGACCGATGGGATTGTGTCCCCAGCCATTTGCGGAACGCTGCAAGACCTTCGTTCCCACCTGCTTTGAACTGGGCGCAGGCTTCAAGACGGCCATGTTCGTGGCACCAGGCTTCCAGTCCGTCGGCATCGATCACGAGCAGTCTGTCAGGTTTCATTTTCTTGCTCTCCGGTCAGACGGGCAGGTGAGTGAGAATTTCGTATACCGGGCCAAGCACGGCAAACACGATCCACAGCATCAACGCGCCCAGGGTCAGTGTGAGCACTGGCTCTGCACTCGCCTGCAGACGCTCGATGGTTTCTTTCGTGTCGCGCTCGTAGAAATGCACGACATTGCCGAGGGCGGTGTCGAGGCAGCCTGTCTGCTCACCGATTCTCAGCATGCGGGTCACGAGTTGGGGAAAGAGACCGGTGAGCTCGAATGCGGATGCGATGTCGTGGCCTTCGGTGATGCGCCGGCTCGCTGTGCGCAGACTGTCGCGGATTGCGAGATTGCCACTGGCGTTTTCTGCGGTGCTCAGGGCGTCGAGCAGCGCGATTCCGGATGCATAGAGCATGGACAGGAGGCTGGCGACACGTGCCAGCGCAATCTTGTGCTGCAGCGTGCCGATCACTGGCAGTCGCAGGCGCAAGCGGTCGACGCTGAGCTGGAGCGCAGGGCTGTTGCGGATGGCAAACCGGATCGCGCCCAGCGCTGGCACGAGCACGACAGGGATGAGCCAGCCGTGGTGTGCGAGACCGTTCGACAACCCGATCAGAATGCGGGTCTGCAGTGGCAGGGCCTGTCCGGTGCTGCGGAACAGGCGGGCGAGTTCGGGAACGACAAACAGGAGTGCGACAGTAATTGCCGCGCACAGGACCGAGCCGACGATGATCGGGTAGATGGCAAGCTTGCGCGCATGGGCGGCGAGTTCGTCTTCACGGTGCAAGGCGTCTGCGAGTTGGCGCAGTACCGGCGCGAGGGTGCCGGTCTGCTCGCCGACCCGGAGCAGGCTGCAGAACACCGCATCGAATGCACCCGGGTGCCGGGCCGCGGCTTCCGACAGCGTGAGTCCGCCTTCGATGTCCTCCTGCAGCCTCGCTACGATGTGTTGCATCGGCATGTGCGTGGTGGCGTCGCGAAGGTCGGTGAGGCTTTCGATGATGGGCACGCCGGCAGCGAGCAGTTGCTCCAGGTGAAAGCAGAAATGAATCCGTTCGCGGCGCGGGATGCGACGATTGAAGAGGAGGCTTGGGGTGCGCGGATTGGTCGGTTCTCCGTGGACAAGTGTCAGCCCGCGCCCCTGCAGGCGGGCTTCGAGGTCGTCGATGTCTGCAGCGTCTGCAGTGCCGCGCACGCTGCGGCCGCCGCTGTCGATTGCTCGATAGTTGTGGAGTGTCATGACGGGCGTCGGTCGTGATGGTGGAGGGGGATGACACGGGACAGCTCTTCAATGCTGGTGCTGCCGTCGAGGACGCGCCTTGCGCCGTCCCGGGCCAGATCGACAAAACCCTTGCGTGCTGCTGCGGCGGCGAGTGCGCGTGCGCCAGCCTGGCTGCTGACGAGATCGTCGAGCTCCGCGTCCATGAGCAGACATTCGACGATGGCAAGACGCCCCCGATAGCCGCGGTGCGCGCACTCGGGGCAGCCCCGGGGGCGGTGGATCATTGTCGTGGCGGCGTGCTCCGGCAGGATGCCGAGCAGTCGTTGCTCTGCAACGGAGGGGTGGTCGGGCTGACGGCATGCAGGACACAGGCGCCTGAGCAGACGCTGGGCGATCACGCCGACGAGGTTGCCGGCGAGAAGGTCGGGACGAAGCCCGATGTCCAGCAGCCGGGGAATGGCGCCGAGTGCGGAGTTGGTGTGCAGGGTGGAATACACCTGGTGACCGGTCATGGCCGCCCGCAGTGCCATCTCGGCGGTATCCGTGTCGCGGATCTCGCCGACCAGGATCACGTCCGGGTCTTGTCTGAGCATGGCGCGGACTCCGCTGGCGAAGTCGATCCGCGCGCTGTCCGAGATCGTGGTCTGACGGACCATCGGCATCGGATACTCCACCGGGTCTTCCAGCGTCATGATGTTGCGGGTTTCGTCGTTGAGCTGGTTGAGAATGGAGTAGAGCGTGGTGGTCTTGCCGCTTCCGGTCGGTCCTGTGACCAGGATCAGGCCCTCAGGGTGAGCGATCATCTGTGTGATGCGCTCCAGCTGCTCGGGGGCGAGCCCCAGGTGCGCGAGGGGGACGATCCCCTTCTGTCGGTCGAGGATGCGCAGGACGATGTTTTCGCCGTGCAGCGTCGGTTGGGCGGAAACCCGAAAATCGATGGGACGCCCGCTCAGGGTGAGCGAGATCCGGCCGTCCTGGGGGCTGCGTGTCTCGGCAATATTGAGGCCTGCCATCACTTTCAGTCTGACCACCATGGCGGGCCAGTAACTGTTGTGCAGTACCCGGATCTGCTGCAGCAGGCCGTCGACGCGGTAACGAATGCGCAGGAAGCCGGCTTCGGGTTCGAAATGGATATCCGATGCTTCATGTTTGACCGCGTCGACCAGCAGCGCGTCGACGAGCCGGATGACGGGCTGCCGGGGATGTCCCGGCCCCGGATCATGCGGCTGGGGGGCAGTGCCGGATTCGATCTCGTGCAGGATGCCATCGATCGAGAGCTGGTAACCGTAATGACGGTCAAGCGCCTGGCGCAGTTCGGATTCGGCTGCAAGGCGCAACGTGAAATCGATACCCGGGTCGCACACGCTGCGAAGCGCATCGAGCGCAATAATGTCGTGATCGCCGGGGCTGGCAAGGGTGAGTCGCTTGAGTTTGGAGTCAAAGTGCAAGGGCAGCAGGCGGTGCTGGCGGGCGATCTGCTCGGGGACGAGGGCCAGGGTGGCCGGATCGACAACGACACTGGAGAGCTCGATGCTTGGTTGCCCCAGGCGGGCGCTCAGGATGTCGCGTAATGTCCCTTCGGTGAGAAAGCCAAGTTTGATGAGGGTTCGTCCCAGCTGCTGTTTGCTGCGGGTCTGTTCAAGGAGGCCGATGCGAAGCTGGTCTTCAGTGATCAGTCCGGCATCGAGCAGCTGTTGCCCGATCGTTTGCGGATCGCGGTTGTCGGTAGCCGGTGGCGGGGCGATCGTATTCATCGCTGCATTGCACGCGGCCCAGGTGAGGCGCCCGATGTCAGCGAACCGAAAACGTGCGCTTGCCCGGGCTGGGTGCGAAAGAAGTCCGGGGTCGGCAGCGATTCGCGATATCCGTTGTAGTCGGCGTCGATGGTTGGTCGCTCGATCAATACGGGGCGCAAGAAAATGACCAGTTCCGTGCGCTGCGTCGAGTTTTCGCGCCGAGTGAAAAATTCGCCAAGAATGGGGATTGCCCCGAGAAGCGGAATGCGACCGGTGTCGTAATCGAGCTTGTCTTCCATCAGGCCGCCGAGGACGGCGATCTCGCCGCTGGACAGGCGCAGGACGGATTCGATTTCACGTGTCCGGATCTGCGGCACGCGGTTGGGAATGGTTCCGAGCGAAGGGTTCGGGTCGTCGCGGAAACCGGAAATACTGGAAATTGTCGGGCGCACGTTGAGGATGATCTCGCCGTTCGCACTGATCTGGGGCGTCAGGGCCATCACCATGCCCACCGAAACCGATTGGGGGGTCGTGGTCGCGGTGATCTTCTCGCGGTCGCTGTCTCCGTAGGCCGTGGTCGAAGCGTCCACCAGGAAGTAGACGACCTCTTCCACGACCTTGAGCATCGCGGTCTGGTTGTTCAGTACTGAGAGGCGGGGGCTTGAAAGGACTTTCACCGTGCCGAAGGATTCGAGCAGTTCAAGCTTGATGTCGAGCTTGTCAGACAGATACGAAAGAGTCGGCGACAGTGTGTCGCTGTCGGTGTCAGCGCCGCGGGGATGAAGATTGCCTGTGCGCGCGCCGAAGCGCGTCCAGTCGATGCCCTGCTTGTATCCGTCGCTGAGGGCGACTTCGACGATGGTGGCCTCGATGATGACCTGTCGCCGCGCGGAGGTCTGAACCCGCGCGAGGAACTCGACTATGCGTTCGTGCTGAGCGCTGTTGGCACGGATCATCAGTACCCCGGTCTCACGATTGATCATCACAAACTCGCCCTGTTCGGGCTCGGAGCACGGCGCTGCCTGACCTCCGTCACGGTCAGAGGCGGCCTGCCGGCGGTCCTCGCAGCGGCGACGCTGGATGAACCGGGTGTGCTCCCTGAGGATGGTCCGGATGTTGGTTTCGAGTGATTCCCAGAAGCGATTCGCTGACAGGGTTTCGATCTGCGTGATTGAGGTGTTTCCGCCAGCACTGCGTTTGCCGTCCAGTGCGCTCGAACTGGTTGCAATCTGGGTGCTGGTGGCGACCGAGCCGTTCATGCTTCGGCTCAGGTTAACGTAGTCCACCTGGTAGGCGTGCAGGTAGGGAGTGTCCGGCATCACTGCGAGATAGCTGCCCCCGAGCTCGAAACGGATGTCAGCCTGGCGTGAGATTCGTGTCAGCAGTTGTCGCAGAGGCTGATTGAAGGCGTTGAGCGTAACAACGCCGGTAATGCCCGGATGGATATCGATGTCGAGTCGGGCGTCGCGGGCAATTGCGGTGAGGAGTTCGACAACTGAAACCCGATTGACTGAAATCGAGTAGGTGGGGGTCGGGGTGGGCGGGATGGTTTGTGCCGCGGAACGGGCCGGTGCCGGTTCTGGCGGGGACACTTTGGTGTTCATGTCCGCCCCGCCGGCCTGCAGGTGAGCATCTGCCGGCGCACGCGGAAGCGACTGGGCGCAACCCAGCACTGAAGTGCAAGCGATGACAGCGACGAGTCTGAAAATATTCATAATAAATTTATACATGCGGTTCGCATAATACATTCTCATGTCATCGCGTCAAGCCTGCGGACCGCGCCGGAGGGTGGGGCTGCGTCGCCGGCGTGGAAGCCTGCCGCGGGCGCGGGATGACCCTGCCGTGTGCAGGGGGGCTCCGGGCGTTGTCGCGTTGCAACAGATTTGCCCTGATGCGAGGCTCTCCTCTGCTAAACTGCCGGCCTTTGCTACCCGAAGATTTCCCCGGTGACTTTCTCTTCTACGCAAGCGCCTCTCGTCAGCCTGCGCGACGTCCGTTTTGCCTATGGCGAGCGCGAAGTCTTGCGCGGTATCGACCTGGAGGTGCATCGTGGGCAGGTCGTGGCAATCATGGGGGGCAGTGGCTGTGGCAAGACCACGTTGCTGCGCCTGATCGGTGGCCAGATTCGCGCGACTGCCGGTCGCGTCGAGGTGGAAGGCCAGAACGTCGGTGAGCTCGGAACTGCTGCGCTCTATGCCTTGCGCAGACGCATGGGCATGCTGTTCCAGTTTGGTGCGCTGTTTACCGACATGAACGTGTTCGACAATGTGGCCTTCCCCTTGCGCGAACACACCGGGTTGCCCTCGGGGCTGATCAGTGATCTTGTGCTGATGAAGCTGCAGGCGGTGGGGTTGCGCGGAGCTGCGGAGCTGATGCCGTCCGAACTGTCGGGCGGGATGGCGCGGCGGGTGGCGCTGGCCCGTGCCGTGGCACTTGATCCGATGCTGGTGCTTTATGACGAACCTTTTGCCGGGCTCGATCCGATTTCACTCGGCATCGTCGGGCAGCTGATTCGTCGGCTCAACGATGCGCTGGGTGCGAGTACGGTCATGGTGACCCATGATGTGCACGAGTCGCTGGAAATCGTCGATTACGTGTACTTCGTTTCCGAAGGACGGATCGTGGCCCAAGGGACACCGGACGAGATTCGTGCATCCGGGCATCCTTTCGTGCATCAGTTTGTCAACGCAGAGGCGGACGGGCCTGTGCCTTTCCATTATCCGGCGGCGCCGATGTCCAGTCTGCTCGATCGGGGTGTGCGATGAATCCGGTCATTGGTTTTGTGAGACGAATCGGTGCGATGACGGTGGACACCGTATGGCGCTTCGGTTTCGTGGCACGCTTCTTTGTCATGGTGCTGCTGTATTCGGGTCAATCGATCCGTCGCTTGCCTCTCACGATCCGTGAGGTCTACTTCAGCGGCGTGCTGTCTTTGCTGATCATTCTGGTGTCCGGGCTCTTCGTCGGCCTGGTGCTCGGGCTTCAAGGCTATGAAACGCTGCAGCGCTATGGATCGAGCGATGCACTCGGTGTGCTGGTGGCGCTCTCACTGACCCGCGAACTGGGACCGGTGGTTGCCGGCTTGCTGTTTGCCAGCCGTGCCGGCTCGGCGATTACGGCCGAGATCGGTTTGATGAAGGTGACCGAGCAACTGAAAGCAATGGACATGATGGCCGTCAACCCGATCGCACGTGTCGTTGCGCCGCGTTTCTGGGGCGGTGTGATTTCGATGCCTTTGCTGGCCGCGATGTTTTCTGCCATGGGGGTGTTCGGTGGCTGGCTGATCGGGGTGGTGTTCATCGGCGTCGATGATGGTGCCTTCTGGTCACAGATGCAGGCTGCGGTCGATTTTCGCTATGACATCCTGAACGGGGTGCTCAAGTCCTTTGTCTTCGGTGTGGCTGTATCGCTGATTGCAGTGTTCGAAGGCTATGACTGCAATCCGACGGCCGAAGGTGTTTCGCGGGCAATTACCCGCACGGTGGTGAGCTCGGCGCTGGCAATTCTGGCGCTGGATTTTGTACTGACTTCTTTCATGTTCCGGGGTCAATGATGAGCAGAACGACGCTCGACCTGTGGGTGGGTATGTTCGTGGTGCTGGGTTTTGCGGCACTTGTTTTTCTGGCGATGAAGGTGGGTAACTTCACTGGCCTGAGTGGCGCTACGCTCTATGTGGTGGAAGCTCAATTCGACAACATCGGCGGGCTCAAGGTGCGGGCACCGGTCAAGAGTGCGGGGGTGCTGGTCGGGCGCGTTGCGGACATCCGCTTTGATTCGCAGCGCTATCGCGCCGTGGTCAAGCTGGAGCTCGATGCCAGCTACGAATTCCCGCGCGATACCATTGCCTCCATTCTTACGTCCGGTCTGCTCGGTGAGCAGTACATAGGCCTCGAGCCAGGTGCGGATGTCGATATGCTCAAGGGTGGCGATGTCCTTCAGATTACGCAGTCTGCAGTCGTGCTCGAAAAGCTGATCGGTCAGTTCATGTTCAACAAGGCGGCTGAAGCGCCGGCGCAATGACGGCCCCGTTCCGATGGAGAAAACCGATATGAACGCAACAATGCGTCCCCTCCGAAGCAGCACACGTGTGCTGGTCCTGACGGCTGCCGTGCTGCTGGGTACCGGTTGTGCGACGACAGCGTCGAATCCGCAGGACCCGCTCGAAGGCTACAACCGGGCCATGTTTTCGTTCAACGAAGGGCTGGACAAGGCCGTGATCAAGCCGGCCGCCCAGGTCTACGAGGCGGTCTTGCCGTCGCCGGTCCGCACCGGTGTGGGCAATGTATTCGGCAACCTTGGCGACCCCTGGATTGGTATCAACAACCTGCTTCAGGGCAAGGTGGCGGATGCGCTGAGCGACATGATGCGCTTCGTGTTCAACTCGACTTTCGGTATCGCCGGGCTGTTCGATATCGCATCAGAGATGGGCTTTGCCAAGCATGACGAGGACTTTGGCCAGACGCTCGGCCGCTGGGGCGTTGGCGACGGTGCTTACATCGTGCTGCCTTTCTTCGGTTCGCGCACGCTGCGTGACGCAGCGATGCTTCCGGTGGATCTGTCGGTGGATGCAGTGTCGTCCGTGGGCCACATTCCGACGCGGAATACGATGATCGGCGTGCGTCTCATGAATACGCGTGCCAACCTGCTCGGAGTGGACAAGACCCTGGACGAGGGTACGCTCGACAAGTACACCTACGTGCGCGATTTCTATCTTGAACAGCGCCGTTACAAAGTTTTCGATGGCAACCCGCCAAGGGTGTACGAAGATTTCAGCCGTGTAGACGGCAATAGCCTGCCGCTGGGCAGGGCTGCGGACGAGCTTGCCGCTGTTGCAGTGGAAGATCTGGAACTGCTCGGCATCGGTGATTTCGCCATGAGAGCCCGAACCGATGAGCACTTCAACTGATTTGGTGAGAATGATGAAAAGATTTTTGTGCTGCTTCCTGTTGATGTTCGCAAGTGCGGCACCCGCTGCGTTTGCGGTTGACGAGCAGACCCCGCCCGATGTGCTGGTGCGCTCGGTGACCAACGACGTGCTGACGATCGTGCGCCAGGACAAGGCCATCCAGTCCGGCGATACGGCACGGGTGCTGGGTCTGGTGGAGGAGCGGGTATTGCCCCACTTCAACTTTCGCCGCATGACCATGCTGGCGGTCGGTCGCGACTGGCGCAGTGCCACTCCTGTACAGCAGGACCGCCTGACCGAAGCATTCAAGACCTTGCTGGTCAGGACTTACTCCAATGCCCTGACCCAGTATCGCGAACAGATCATTGATTTCAAGCCGGTCCGTATGAGTGCAGCGGACACCACGGTCCAGGTGCGTACCGAGGTGCGTCAGCCGGGGGCTCAAGCCATCGGCATCGACTACATGCTGGAAAAGACGCCTGCCGGGTGGAAGGTATTCGATGTGGTCGTCGCTGGTGTGAGCCTGGTGACCAACTATCGGGGCAGCTTTGGCTCCGAGGTGCGCAACAATGGTATTGACGGCCTCATTCGTTCGCTTGAGGCGAAGAACAGCTCGCTCGTGAGCGCGCAGGCAGGTAGTTGATGGCGGAAGCATCCGTTGTCCGCATGGAAGGTGCGCTGACCATGCGGACGGTTGCCGGACTCGTCGATCGCACCCTTCCCGAAGGTGATTGTGTCATCGACCTCGCGGGTGTCGACGAGGCCGATTCGGCTGCGCTGGCTTTGCTGCTGGAATGGCTGCGCAGGCTGAAGGCGCGCGGCAACACACTGAGCGTCACCGGCATGCCCGACGGACTGAAAAGCCTGGTCGAACTCTATGATCTGGGCGACGTCCTGTCACTTGCTGCCTGAACATGACGACGACTGTTCCCGCGATCCGGATTTCATCCGTGACCAAGCGATACGGGCGCCTGCAAGCGCTGGGTGGCGTCGACCTTGAAATCGGGCAGGGCGAGTTTTTTGGCTTGCTGGGACCTAACGGTGCCGGCAAGACAACCCTGATTTCCGCGCTGGCCGGCCTGGTGCGAGCCGATAGTGGCTCGCTTGAGGTGATGGGTTACGATGTTGTCAGTGACTATCGCAAGGCCAGACGCAATCTTGGGGTGGTGCCGCAGGAACTGGTCTTCGACCCCTTCTTTACCGTGCGCGAACTCTTGCGCATCCAGTCCGGCTATTTCGGCATTCGAAACAACGACGACTGGATCGACGAGATTCTTTCCAGTCTCGACCTGAGCGGCAAAGCGGCTTCCAACATGCGGACCCTTTCCGGTGGCATGAAGCGTCGGGTACTGGTGGCGCAGGCGCTGGTCCACCGTCCGCCGGTGATCGTGCTCGACGAACCCACTGCAGGCGTCGATGTCGAGTTGCGTCAGGGTTTGTGGCAGTTCGTGCGCAAGCTCAATCGCGACGGTCATACCATTGTGCTGACCACGCACTATCTCGAAGAGGCCGAGACCCTGTGTGGTCGCATCGCCATGCTCAAGGCCGGCAAGGTGGTCGCACTCGATACGACGCAGAACCTGCTGAATCGTTTTGCGACGCACAGCATGCGGGTGAAGGTTGAGCACCCGGAGGTTGCGCTTGTGCTCGGCGGGCATGCCGTGGACGGAGGATGGGTCGAGTTCCCATTCGATGCCTTCGCTGATGTCGAACGACTGCTCGCCCGTTTGCGCGAGGGCAATGCCGGCGTGACCGAGATGCACCTCGGTGAGCCGGACCTGGAACGCGTTTTTCTTGAGGTCATGCATCGTGTCTGAGCGCCCACCGCTGATCGTACCCAGCGAGGATGTTCCGTGGATGGGCTTTCGCACGCTGCTTTACAAGGAGGTGTTGCGTTTTCGTAAGGTCGCCTTCCAGACGGTCATGGCGCCGGTGCTCAACGCCGTGCTTTTCCTGCTGATTTTTTCTCACGTCCTGGATCGGCACGTCACCGTGTACGGCGATATCGCCTATACCGCTTTCCTCGTGCCTGGACTGGTGATGATGTCGCTGTTGCAGAACGCCTTCGCGAACAGTTCGTCCTCGCTGATACAGAGCAAGATCACCGGCAACATCATTTTCGTGCTGCTGCCACCGCTGTCCTACCGTGAGTTCTACGCGGCCTACGTGATCGCCTCGACCCTGCGCGGGCTGTTTGTGGGTGTCGGCGTACTGCTGATTTCGATTCCCTTTGTCGAGTTGCACATGGCCTCGCCCTTATGGGTGGTTGCCTTTGCCGTCCTCGGCGGGGCGATTCTCAGTTCGCTCGGCGTCATCGCGGGCATCTGGGCAGACAAGTTCGATCAGCTCGCGGCGTTTCAGAATTTCCTGATCATGCCGCTCACCATGCTGTCGGGCGTGTTCTATTCGATTCATTCCCTGCCACAGTTGTGGCAGGACGTGTCCCATGCCAACCCGTTCTTCTTCATGATCGACGGCTTTCGCTACGGCTTCTTCGGCCAGTCCGACGTGTCGCCCTGGCTCAGCCTCGGTGTGGTAAGCGGTTGTTTTGTTTTCCTGGCGGCACTGACCCTGGCGATGCTCGCACGGGGCTACAAGTTGCGTGCCTGAGAGGAGTTAGGAAATGTTCGAGGCAAGTGAAGTCAAGCGTTTGATCGAGCAGGGGATTCCCTGCGAGTTCGTTCTCATCGAAGGTGATGATGGTGTGCATTTCAGCGGCATCGTGGTCAGCACCAGTTTCGAAGGCTTGCTCAAGGTACGCCAGCACCAGGCCGTCTACGCCACGCTGGGCAGGCTGATGGGCAACGAGATCCATGCCCTGCAACTGCAGACCTATACCCCGGCCAAGTGGGCCGAGGCGCGCGTCGAACTCGGACTGTAAGCGCAGATCATGGACATGCTATTGATTGAAGGCGGTTGCCGCCTGTCCGGTGAAGTGGCCATTTCCGGCGCAAAGAACGCGGCGTTGCCGATCCTGTGTGCGGCACTGCTGACGGCCGAGCCCGTCACCTTTACCAATGTCCCGCAGCTGAAGGACATCGGCACGCTGCTCGCACTGCTGCGGCAAATGGGGGTGAAGGTCAGCGTTGAGGGGGGCGCGGTCACGCTTGAGGCTTCCGGTTTGAACAATCCGGTGGCGCCCTACGAAATGGTGAAGACCATGCGTGCATCGATTCTGGTGCTGGGGCCGCTGGTGGCGCGCTGTGGCGAGGCGCGTGTCAGCCTGCCCGGTGGCTGCGCGATCGGTGCCCGCCCTGTGGACCAGCACATCAAGGGACTGCAGGCGATGGGCGCCGAGGTGACAGTCGAACACGGTTACGTGCGCGCCTGTGTGCCGCGGCTGACGGGCGCGCGGCTATTTACCGACATGGTGACGGTGACCGGTACCGAGAATCTGATGATGGCAGCCTGCCTTGCAGACGGCGAAACCGTGATCGAGAATGCGGCGCGCGAGCCTGAGATCGTCGATCTCGCCAACTGTCTGGTGGCGATGGGGGCGCGCATTTCCGGCGCGGGAACCGACGTTATTCGCATCCAGGGTGTTGAGCGTCTGCATGGCGCGACGCACCGGATCATGCCCGACCGCATCGAAACCGGCACCTATCTGTGCGCCGCAGCCGTTACCGGCGGCGAGGTGCGGCTGACCGGAACGTCTGCGGCCTACCTCGACGCGGTCATTGACAAGTTGATGGATGCAGGCTGCGAAGTCGTAACCGAGCGTGACGCGATCCGTCTCACGGCGCCTGAGCGTCTGCAGGCGGTTAACCTGCGGACCTCGCCTTATCCTGCGTTCCCGACTGACATGCAGGCCCAGTTCATGGCGCTCAACTGTGTGGCGAGCGGCGTTGCGATGATTCGCGAAACCATCTTCGAAAACCGTTTCATGCATGCGGTCGAGTTGCAGCGCCTGGGCGCGGACATTCGCATTGATGGCAACACGGCGGTGGTGAAAGGCGTCGAGCGTCTGCAGGGAGCGGGCGTCATGGCGACCGATCTGCGTGCCTCCGCCAGCCTGGTGATTGCAGGCTTGATCGCGGATGGCGAAACCCGCATTGAGCGCATCTATCACCTTGATCGTGGCTATGAGCGCCTCGAGGAGAAGCTGGCCGCCCTGGGGGCCCGCGTGCGGCGCCTGAACTGAAACAAGCCGGACCGGCGCAGCCGTCAGGGCACGCCGGTTGCCGCTTACGGCTGGTCGGTAATGGCTGCCTGGTTGACGGCGAGTACCTTCAGCCTGATCGGCTTCCCGTCGGGCGTTTTCCAGTCGATGCTCTGACCGGTGGCAAGGCCAATCAGGGCGCTGCCTGCCGGCGAGAAGATGGACACATGGCTGGCCTCGGTGCTGGCATCGCGCGGGTAGGTGAGCGTGAGTTCGTATTCGCGCCCGGTGTTCTCTTCCAGAAAGCGTGCGCGGCTGTTCATCATGATGACGTTGTCCGGCATGTCCGCCGGTTCGCGCACGTCGGCGCGATCAAGTTCGGCACGCAGTGGATCCAGATCGCTTCTGCTGCGTGCGGAGGGTGCAGACAGCAGGCCTTCGAGCCTGTCCATGTCCTGTGTTGAGATGATGATCTCAGGTTTCATGATGATCGTTTCCTGATGACAAAAAGGAAAATGGTCGAGTAGACAAAGAAAATGGCCGAGCCGCTGTCGCGGTTCAGCCAATTGCGGTGAGGCTAACAGAAGCCCTGCCGGGTTACAATACGGGCCCGATTCAGCAAGGTCAGAACCGTGTCCAGCATCACCCTCGCCCTGTCCAAGGGCCGCATCTTCGAGGAAACCCTGCCGCTGCTGGCAGCAGCAGGCATCGTCCCGACCGACAACCCCGAAAGCTCGCGCAAGCTCATCATCGGTACAAACCGTCCGGATGTGCGTCTGGTCATCGTGCGCGCAACCGATACGCCGACCTATGTCCAGTATGGTGCGGCCGACCTCGGCATCGCCGGCAAGGACGTGCTGATCGAGCATGGCGGCGCAGGGCTTTATCAGCCGCTCGATCTCAATATCGCACGCTGCCGCCTGTGCGTGGCGGTGCAGAAAGGCTTTGATTACGAAGCTGCAATCCGTCCCGGCGGGCGTATCCGCGTCGCCACCAAGTACATCAATGCCGCCAAGGCGCACTTCGCTGGCAAGCGGATGCATGTCGACCTGATCAAGCTCTACGGCTCAATGGAGCTGGCGCCGCTGGTCGGGCTGGCCGATGCCATCGTCGATCTGGTTTCCTCTGGCGGTACGCTGCGCGCCAACAACCTCGAGGAGGTCGAAGACATCATGCCGATCAGTTCGCGGCTGATCGTCAATCAGGCTTCGCTCAAGCTCAAGCGCGAACTTATCCAGCCGATGCTCGACGCCTTCGCCGGCGCAGTCAAACCCTGAGGCCCACCATGAGCCAGACGCCCATTCGCCGTCTCGACGCCCGCGAGCCGGAATTCCTGTCAACTCTTGATGCGCTGCTCGCGTTCGAGGCATCTGCTGACGACCGCATCGATGCAGCAGTCACCGAGATCCTGCGCACAGTGCGTGCGACCGGCGATGCGGCGGTCATCGAATACACGAAGCGTTTCGATCGGCTCGATGTGGCCTCAATGGCTGCGCTCGAACTGCCGAAGTCTGCGCTGCATGCGGCGCTCGACAGCCTGGCGGCCGATCAGCGCGAGGCGCTGCGGGTGGCTGCCGACCGCGTTCGTGTTTATCACGAACGTCAGAAGGCGGAGTCCTGGGACTACACCGAGGCCGATGGCACCCGCCTGGGGCAAAAGGTGACCCCGCTCGATCGCGTAGGCCTGTATGTGCCAGGTGGCCAGGCCTCATACCCCAGTTCGGTGCTGATGAACGCGATTCCGGCCAAGGTCGCCGGTGTCGGCGAACTGATCATGGTCGTGCCGACGCCGGGAGGCGAACGGAACGCACTTGTGCTGGCGGCGGCCGCGATTACCGGCGTGGATCGGGTGTTCACGATTGGTGGTGCGCAGGCGATTGCCGCGCTTGCCTACGGCACGCAGACCATTCCGCAGGTCGACAAAATCGTCGGTCCGGGCAATGCCTACGTTGCCGAGGCCAAGCGCCGGGTGTTCGGCACAGTTGGAATCGACATGGTTGCCGGTCCGTCAGAGGTGCTGATCATCTCCGATGGCAGCGGTCATGCCGAGTGGGTCGCGATGGACCTGTTCGCGCAAGCCGAACACGACGAGCTTGCGCAGTCCATCCTGCTGTGCACCGATGCCGGGTTCATTGATGCGGTTCATGAGGCCATTGACCGTCTGCTGCCAACGATGCCGCGGCGCGAAACGATTGCCAGGTCGCTGGCGAATCGCGGTGCCTTGATTCACGTCGAGAGTATCGAGCAGGCGTGTGCGATCGCCAATCGCATTGCACCGGAGCACCTGGAGCTGTCGATGGAGAAGGCCGAGCAGTGGGTCGATCACATCCGTCATGCCGGGGCGATTTTTGTCGGGCATTGGGCCGTCGAAGCGCTGGGCGACTACTGCGCGGGGCCCAATCATGTGCTGCCGACCATGCGCAGCGCACGTTTTTCGTCGCCGCTTGGCGTCTATGATTTCCAGAAACGGACCAGCATCGTGCATATCTCCGAAGCCGGTGCGCAGCATCTGGGCAAGGTGGCCTCGATTCTTGCGCATGGCGAGGGCTTGTATGCACACGCGCGCTCGGCGGAGATGCGGCTCAAGGTTTGATTTCCGGGTTTTTGCCAGAAACCACCCCGATGCCCCGACGCGCTTCACAATCGCGTCGGGGCATCGGGTTTTCAGGCGGCGAGAATCTTGCGGAGCGCATTGACCAATGTCGCACACTGGTCATCCGTGCCAATCGTGATACGCAGAAACTGATCGATCCGCGGCGCCTTGAAGTGGCGCACGATGATTGCGCGCTGGCGCAAGGCGGCTGCGAGTTCGGCGCCGTCGCGCTGTGGGTGGCGGGCGAAAATGAAGTTGGCGGCTGACGGGAGCACCTCGAAGCCGAGCGCCTGCATGTTGAGGACCAGCTCCTCGCGCGTGGCGATCACCTTGCGGCAACTCTCAACGAAGTAGGCGTCGTCTTCAACCGAGGCTTCCGCGCCGGCAAGCGCCAGGCGGTCGAGCGGGTAGGAATTGAAGCTGTTCTTGACTCGCTCCAGTCCTGCAATCAGGTCGGGGTGTCCGATCGCAAAACCGACCCGCAGTCCAGCCAGCGAGCGACTCTTGGAGAAGGTCTGACAAACCAGCAGGTTGGGGTGGCGGTCAATCAGGGCAATTGCGCTTTCGCCGCCGAAATCCACATAGGCTTCGTCGATCAGCACGACGGCGTCCGGGTTGCCGGCGACGATGCGCTCGATCGCTTCGAGCGGAAGCACCCTGCCTGTCGGGGCATTGGGGTTCGGGAAGATGATCGCGCCTGCCCGTTGTTCTGCGTCCGGAAGATAGTCGGCCGGGTTGATCTGCAGGTCTTCGGTCAAGGGGATGGTTCGCGACTCAAGACCGTACAGCCCGCAGTACACCGGGTAGAAGCTGTAGGAAATGTCCGGCATCCACAGTGGCCGTTCATGCTTGAGCAGGCCCTGGAATGCGTGTGCGAGCACCTCATCCGAACCGTTGCCGACAAACACCTGCTCCGGGCGAACGCCATAGCGCCTCGCAAGGGCCGCTTTCAGCCGGTCGGCGTTCGGGTCGGGATAGAGCCGGAGCGTGTCCGAGGTGGCCTCGCGAATCGCCTCGAGCACCTTCGGCGAAGGGCCATAAGGATGCTCGTTCGTATTGAGCTTGACCAGGTTGTCGATCTTGGGCTGTTCGCCCGGAACATAGGGGGTCAGGCCGTGTGTCACGGCGCTCCAGAAACGGCTCATGCGTGGGTCTTCCGCGGGGCAGGAGGGGTCGGGTGGAATTGGTCGAGCGATGGTATCATGGCTCTCCATGCCTCCACCTGCAGTAGCTTAATGTCCATGCGGCAAGCCGACGTCACTCGCGATACCCTCGAAACCAAGATTTCCGTGCACATCGATCTTGATGGCACGGGCAAGGGCACACTTGAAACCGGTGTTCCCTTTCTCGACCACATGCTCGACCAGATCGTACGTCACGGGCTGATTGATCTGGACGTGCGTTGTCAGGGTGATACCCACATCGATGACCACCATACGGTGGAAGACGTCGGTATCACGATCGGCCAGGCCTTTGCCAAGACGCTAGGCGACAAGAAGGGCGTGCGTCGCTACGGTCATGCCTACGTGCCGCTTGATGAAGCGCTGTCACGGGTCGTCGTCGATTTCTCGGGGCGTCCGGGCCTGCATTATTTCGTGACCTACACCCGGGCCCGGATTGGCAATTTCGACGTCGATCTGGTGCGTGAATTCTTCCAGGGGTTCGTCAATCATGCGGGGCTGACGCTGCATATCGACAATCTGCGCGGTGACAACGCACATCACCAGTGCGAAACCATTTTCAAGGCATTCGCCCGTGCGTTGCGAATGGCTGCCGAGCGCGACGAGCGCGCTGCAGGTACCATTCCCTCAACCAAGGGCGCTCTCTGATTTTTCGCCGCTTTCTTTTTTCACCCTTTTTACGCGAGCAATGAAACGATGACCACCGTGGCCATCATCGATTACGGCATGGGCAATCTGCGCTCCGTTGCCAAGGCAGTTGAGCACGTGGCGCCAGGCCACAGCATTCACGTCACCTGCGATCCCGCGGTTGTCGCTGCGGCGGATCGCGTCGTTTTCCCTGGTCAGGGAGCGATGCCCGATTGCATGCGCGAACTGGAATTGCGCGGACTGCGTCCGGCCGTGCTCGAGGCGGCGGCGACCAAGCCCTTTCTCGGAATCTGTATCGGACAGCAGATGCTGTTCGAGCATAGCGAGGAGGGCAATGTGCCTGGGCTCGGCGTGTTCAAAGGCGAGGTCGTGCGCTTTCGCGATGCGGACATGGTTGGGGCGGATGGTGCCCGACTGAAAGTGCCGCACATGGGCTGGAACGAAGTCTGGCAGGGCAGAGAGCATGCCCTGTGGGAGGGCATCCCGGACGGCGAACGCTTCTATTTCGTTCATAGTTATTACGTGTCGCCGTCAGACCCCGCTGTGACCGCGGCCGAAACCCTGTACGGGCGGCGCTTTACCAGTGCGGTGGCTCGGGCTAATATCTTCGCGGTTCAGTTTCATCCCGAGAAAAGCGCGCAGGCCGGTTTGCGCCTGCTGTCGAATTTCATCCGCTGGGCGCCCTGATCTGCGACCCGTCACCCATCAATTCACTGTCTCTATTCCGGTATGCTGCTCATTCCCGCCATCGATCTCAAGGACGGTCATTGTGTTCGCCTCAAGCAAGGCGAAATGGACGATGCCACCGTCTTCTCTGAAGACCCCGCTGCCATGGCGCGGCACTGGATCGATCAGGGTGCGCGCCGTCTGCACCTGGTCGATCTGAACGGCGCCTTTGCCGGCAAACCCAAAAATGGTGGCGCCATACGTGCCATCACCAATGAGGTGGGTGACGATATCCCGGTGCAACTCGGGGGTGGAATCCGCGACCTCGATACCATCGAGCAATATCTCGACAATGGCATCACCTACGTCATCATCGGTACCGCAGCGGTCAAGAACCCAGGCTTCCTGCATGACGCCTGCAGTGCCTTTCCCGGTCATATCATTGTCGGTCTCGACGCCAAGGACGGGAAAGTAGCAGTTGATGGCTGGTCCAAGCTGACCGGGCACGATGTAATCGACCTCGCAAGGAAATTCGAGGACTACGGTGTCGAGTCGGTTATCTACACTGACATCGGGCGTGACGGCATGTTGTCGGGCGTCAATATTGAGGCCACCGTGCGCCTTGCACAGGCGCTTCGGATCCCCGTGATTGCCAGTGGCGGGGTGGCCGCGCTTGCGGACATCGACGCTCTGTGCGCCGTGGAAGAGGAAGGTGTGATGGGGGCAATTACCGGTCGTGCGATCTATGAAGGTACGCTCGATTTCGCCGCCGGGCAGGCCCGCGCCGACGAACTCAACGGCCAGGCCGACTGAATGCTCGCCAAACGCATCATTCCCTGTCTCGATGTCAGTGCCGGACGCGTGGTCAAGGGTGTCAATTTCGTCGAACTGCGTGACGCGGGCGATCCGGTCGAGATCGCCAAGCGCTATGACGAGCAGGGCGCGGACGAAATCACTTTTCTCGACATCACAGCGAGTTCGGATGCCCGGGATATCATTCTGCACGTTGTCGAGCGGGTCGCAGATCAGGTCTTCATCCCGTTGACCGTGGGTGGCGGGGTGCGTACGGTCGAGGATGTGCGGCGCTTGCTCAATGCGGGAGCCGACAAGGTGAGCATCAATACGGCTGCGGTGAACAACCCTCAGGTGGTGCACGACGCCAGCAGCAAGGTTGGCAGCCAGTGTATCGTCGTTGCCATCGACGCCAAGCAGACTGCCCCGGGAAAGTGGCAGGTGTTCACGCATGGTGGCCGCAACAACACCGGGCTCGACGCGATCGAGTGGGCGCAGCGCGTTGAGGCGCTGGGCGCCGGCGAGATTCTGCTGACCAGCATGGATCGCGATGGCACAAAGGCTGGCTTTGATCTGGGACTTACACGGGCGGTGTCGGACGCGGTCCGTATCCCGGTGATTGCCAGTGGCGGGGTCGGAACACTTGAGCATCTGGCTGAGGGGGTGTCCACAGGCCGCGCCGATGCGGTACTGGCTGCCAGCATCTTTCACTTTGGTCAGCACACGGTGCGCGAAGCCAAGGAACTGATGCGGTCACACGGGATCGAGGTGCGGCTATGAGCAATAACAACCGCTGGCTCAACGACGTGAAGTGGGATGAGAACGGATTGGTGCCTGTGATCGCGCAGGAGGCGTCGAGCGGAGATGTGCTCATGTTTGCGTGGATGAACCGCGATGCGCTGCAGCGTACCGCCGAAACCGGCGAGGCCATCTATTGGTCACGTTCGCGGCGCAAACTGTGGCATAAAGGTGAGGAGTCCGGTCATGTGCAGAAAGTGCTTGATATCCGTATCGATTGTGATAACGACGTCGTGCTGCTGAAGATCGAACAGGTGGGCGGGATAGCCTGTCATACGGGCCGCCACAGCTGTTTCTTCCAGAAGTTTTTCGCCGATGGCCGCTGGGAGGCCGTTGAACCGGTTCTGAAAGACCCGAAGGATATTTACCAATGATCGACATCGAAGTGCTGCATCGCGTGGCCGCTACACTGGCCGAACGCAAGAAGGCTGATCCGGATTCGTCTTACGTGTCCAGTTTGTACGCCAAGGGTACTGACGCCATCTGCAAGAAGGTGGCCGAAGAGGCGGCGGAGACCATCATGGCGGCCAAAGACAAGGACATGCTGCATGTGGTTTGGGAGGTCACCGACCTCTGGTTCCACTCGCTGGTTCTGCTGACCCATTTCGGCCTGACGGTGGATGATGTCCTCGCCGAGTTCCGCCGTCGTGAGGGGGTGTCGGGCATTGACGAGAAGAAATCTCGTAAGGCCTGAGTCGCATCTCATGACGGATTGTCTGTTTTGCAGGATTGTGAGCGGAGAGATCCCCGCGCGCAAAGTTTACGAAGATGACCTGGTGCTGGCGTTTCACGACATAGAACCCGCCGCGCCAGTCCATATTCTGTTGATTCCAAAGCGCCACGTTGCATCGATGGCCGATCTTGAGGCCAGTCATGAAGTCCTGATGGGGCACATGATGGTGGTCGCAGCGCGGATCGCTCGGGAACAAGGCTGCACGGACGGGTTCAGAACCATTGTGAACACCGGGCGGGTGGGCTTGCAGGAGGTGTATCATCTTCACATTCATATTGTGGGCGGGCCGCAGCCGCTACCGCCCATGCTGAAGTACTAAGGAGAGCGGTATGGGTTCATTCAGTATCTGGCACTGGCTGATCGTTCTGGTCATCGTCATGCTCGTTTTTGGTACCAAGAAACTGCGTAACGTCGGTCAGGATCTGGGCGGAGCGGTTAAGGGTTTCAAGGAAGGCATGAAAGAGGCGGATGCTTCGGCTGACGCGTCTGACAAGCAGAAGATTGCCGCCGATCAGACGATCGAGGGCGAAGCGCGCGAGAAGGTTGAGAAGTCCTCCTCCTGAAACGCATTTAACCCGCGACGCAGGGGCGCAAAAGCGCCCCTTCTTTTCGCGTTGGGCCAGGAAAAATGTTCGATTTCGGTTTTTCGGAACTCGTTGTCATCGGCGTTGTGATGCTGATCGTGGTGGGACCCGAACGTTTGCCCAAAGTGGCAAGAACGGCAGGTCACTTGCTCGGCAGGTTGCAGCGCTACGTCTCCGACGTGAAGTCGGACATCCAGCGTGAGATGCAGCTCGAAGAGTTGAAGAAGCTGCAGGAGCAGGTCAAGGAGCAGGCGCACGAAATGGAGTCTTCAGTGCGTGAGCAGGTCAGCAGCCTTGAAGCCGGTCTGGGCAAGACGGTGGATGACGTAAAGGCTGCGCTTCCTGGCGAGGAGCCGGGCAGCGGCGATGCTGCGAAGACAAACGCACAGCCGGCGTCTTCGGGTGAGCTGGCAGGCGTGGTCGATGGCCCGCCCGAGTCGACGCCGCAACTTGAGTTGGGGCTCGACCCCGCTGCTCGTCAGCCCGCACCGGTGGACAAAGCATGAGCGAAATGCAGGAAACTTTCATTGCACACTTGGTCGAGTTGCGCGACAGGTTGCTGCGTGCGGTGGTTGCGCTCGTCGTCGTCTTCATCTGCCTGATGCCCTGGGCGAGTGAGATCTACGACGTGCTGGCCAAGCCGATGATGGATACGCTGCCCGAAGGGACGCACATGATTGCGACCGGGGTGGTGACGCCATTCTTCGTGCCGGTCAAGGTCACGATGATGGTGGCTTTCGTGCTGGCGCTGCCGGTGGTGCTCTATCAGGCTTGGGCTTTCGTGGCCCCGGGACTGTATGCACACGAACGCAAGCTCGCGATTCCGCTGGTTGCAGGCAGTACGATGCTGTTTCTCGTCGGGATGGCGTTCTGCTACTTCTTCGTGTTCGGAACGGTGTTCCACTTCATCGCAGAGTTTGCGCCAAAGAGTATCGTGCCGGCGCCAGACATCGAGCAGTATCTATCCTTCGTGATGTCGATGTTCATTGCCTTCGGCCTCACCTTTGAGGTGCCGATCGCGGTGATCCTGTTGGTCAAGGCCGGCGTGGTGTCGGTTGCCAAGCTGAAGGAAATACGACCCTATGTGGTGGTCGGTGCCTTTGTCGTCGCAGCAATCATCACCCCTCCCGATGTGATTTCGCAGTTCATGCTTGCGGTGCCGATGTGCCTGCTCTACGAATTGGGCATCATGCTTGCAAACATGATCTCCAAGCCGGCGGCCAAATCCGGATCCGATTACGCCGCGCCCACCGCGGTCGAAATGGACCGTGAGCTCGATCGCATCGAAGACGCTGAGCGCGACAGCAAGTAAGCCTGATTTCCGAGGCCTAGCGTGCCGTCTGCGGGATGGGGCGGCGCGCGACAGCAACCGTCAGATCGACATCCTTGCCTGAGCGGCGCACGCGGAATGAGGCGTTCTTGCCCGGCGGCAATGCGGCGACGAGTTCCAGCATGGCCTTCGGATCCTGCACGGTCTTTCCATCGACGGCGATGAGCACGTCGCCCGGACGCACACCACCCTGTTCTGCCGGGCTGCCTCTGAGTACGCCGGCAATCAGCGCTCCTTCCGTGCCCTGCAATCCGAACGAGCTTGCGAGCTCGGGGGTGATCTCGCGAATCTCCACGCCTACCCAGCCGCGGGTCACCTCGCCGGTGGTCACGATCTGCTCCAGCACGTTGCGGGCGATTGAGATGGGTATGGCAAAGCCGATGCCCAACGACCCCCCCGAGCGGGAATAGATAGCCGTGTTGATGCCCACCAGGTTGCCTGTGCTGTCGACGAGCGCACCGCCGGAATTCCCCGGGTTGATGGCTGCATCGGTCTGGATGTAGTTTTCGAAGGTATTGATGCCAAGGTGGCTGCGACCAAGTGCCGAGATGATGCCCATGGTGACGGTCTGACCAACGCCGAAGGGATTGCCGATGGCGAGGACTACATCGCCGACATGAAGCATGTCGCCGCGGGCAAGGGTGATCGAGGGCAGAGGTGTGTCGGCGGTGATGCGGAGGACGGCAAGGTCGGTTTCGGGGTCTTTGCCGATTACGCTTGCCGAGTACTGGCGTCCGTCATTCAGGGCGACCTCGATTTCATCTGCGGCATCGACAACGTGATTGTTTGTCAGGATGAAGCCGTCCGGGCTGACAATGACGCCGGAGCCCAGTCCGGATGTCTGCTGCCGGCCCTCGTTCGGGCGGTCACCGAAAAAGTGACGGAAAACCGGGTCATTCAGCAAGGGGTGGCGGGATGCACGCGCAACCTTGGTTGTGTAGATGTGAACGACGGCAGGCATCGACCGCTGCGCGGCCTCTGCATAGGAGCCCGCAGCAACGCGCACGCCGGGGCCGGTTGCCGGTGCTTCGACAATGGCCACCACGGGATCCGGGGCGGTGTTTCGCAGCCACTCCGGCTTGAGGGTGTTGAGTACGAACAGAACCGCGACGCTTGCTGTCACGGCCTGCGCAAAGATCAGCCACAGGCGGCGCATAATGTTGCCCGATTTTGAGGCGATTTCCGGCCGGAAGGGTCGCCCCGTTTAACGTCAGAATAAGTGGAGACGGCATGCAGCTCAGTGCTTTGCAAAACCATCTGGATGAATTGCTCGAGGTCGCGCGGCTGCGCGATTATTGCCCAAACGGGCTGCAAGTGGAAGGACGCAGCGAGGTGAAGCGGGTGCTGTGCGGTGTGACAGCGAGCCAGGCGCTGCTCGATGCCGCAGTGGCGGGCAATCATGATGCGGTGCTCGTTCACCACGGCTATTTCTGGCGTGGCGAGGATGGATGCATAACCGGTATGCGCAAGCGCCGCCTCTCCACTCTGCTGAAAAACGACATCAGCCTGCTCGCCTATCACCTGCCGCTCGATGTTCACCCTCAACTGGGCAACAATGCCCGGCTGGGCGCAGTCATGGGATGGGTTGGGGAGGGACGTTTTGCGGAACAGGATCTGGGTTGGATCGGCCGGCCTGAAACCGAGGGCATGTCAGCTGCTGAAGTGGCCGTTGCGATTGCTGTCCGCCTCGGGCGTGCGCCACTGCTGGTCGGTGATGGCGAGCGTAAGGTGAAGCGGATTGCGTGGTGCACCGGTGGTGCACAGGGCTATTTTGAACAGGCTTTGCAGGCTGGTGCAGATCTGTATGTGTCCGGAGAGATCTCCGAGCAGACCACGCACGTTGCCCGCGAATCGGGTATCCCCTATATCTCCGCCGGCCACCACGCAACAGAGCGCTACGGACCAATGGCGATGGCTGACTATCTGAGGGACACGCTGGGTTTGCAGGCGACCTTCCTTGATCTGCCCAACCCGGTCTGAGCCCGATCCGCTGGTCTCAGCTGTCCTCTGGCGGCCGCTCAGTCTGCGGCCCGTTGTCCTCAAGTTCTTCGTGGGTGGGGCGATAGGGGCCAAGCTCCTGCTCAAGCACTGCGCTGAGGCACAGAATGTCGTCGATGACATTCAGGGGGAAGCCCTGGCGGGTGCCGTCGCGGTTGTCGCGCAGCAGTTTTCTCAGATATGCCTGGCATTCACGCGAGCCCCATAGTTCCTGCACCGATTTGACCAGGTGAGGCATTTTCTCAAGGGAGTCAGGTGCACTGCGTGCCTCGTCAAAGTTGTCCCAGGTGACGGTCTTGACGTTGAAGGTTTTGTTCAGCTGACGGGCAAGGCCGTCGAATTCGGCGCGCAGGTCGGCGGCGCGATAGACCTCAAGCAACTTGAGCCATGGCGTGACGGCCTGTTTCGGGTTGCTGCGGATGAAGTCGGCGAGGGTCTCCGCGGCCCCGTGTACGCGGCCGAAGCTCATCATGATTTCCGCAAGCTCGATGGCGGAGTCGTGTTCTTCGACCTCTTCTTCTTCCGCAAGCGGGGCCAGGTCGGTCGAGCCGAATCCAGACGGATCATGGTCCCATTCAAGCGGGAGTACAGCGGGTGTGGCGGGCACCTGCGTCAGCGGCGCAGCGGATTCCTCCGCAGGTGAGGCAGAGGCAGGCGCCTGTGCGACGGCTTGCGGGCGGGGCTGTGGTTGCGGAGGCAAGCGCGGTTCCGTGACCGGGTTGTCCGTCGATTTGCGACGCAAGCGCAGGAGCAGGAATGCTGCGATGCCGAGGCCGCCGAGTGCCAGCGCTGTGTTCAATATCCAGCCGTCAGCAGTCGGGGGAGGAGAGGCTTGTGGTGGCGCCGGTTCGACCCTCGGTGGTGCAGCAGGAGGCTGTACGACAGGCGGCGGGACAACGCCGATGCGGCTGGCCTGCTCCATCAGCCTGGTCTGAATCTGCTCAAGCTCCTTGATGCGGGCAAGCAGTTCCATCTGGGCGACGATGCTGCGGTCGATCGCCGCGGCGATTTCCGCTTCCCTGCGCTCGAGGCCGGACAGATCTCCGTTGCGGTCGTCGAGAATGCCGGTGCTGGTCGGCGCCGAGCGCTTGTCTGTTTCGTCGGGGGCGACGATCAGACGATCACCGCTCACCGGTCCTGGCGGGGCTTCCCTGCGGGGTTCGGTGGAGACTGGATGCTCGATGCGGGCAGGTGCTCGCGTTGTCGGCTGCGACGGCGGCGGGCTGTTGCGCGAGATGCGAGCCAGGTTTGGAGCGATAAAGGCCGTGCCCGCCGGAAGTGGCCGGTTACGCGCGCTTGCGTCGGCAAACAGTCCAGGGTTGGCTCGCGCAGCGTCGCGAACGAAGCGACGCTGGGCCGCGCTGTTTCCGGGGTAGAGTGTTTGTGCGATACCGGTCAGCGATTCGCCCGGAGCACTGACCCATTCGCTGCCATTTGATGCCGGCTGAGTCGGGGGCGTTCTGCCGGGCGTGCCAGTGCGGAGCGAGGGTGTGGTCGCACCCGGAGCGAGCGCCGTGGTGCTGGAATAGGGGAAGAGCAGGGTGTAGGTGCGGCGCAGTTGCGTCCCGCAAACGTTGTCGATCGTGAGTTCCGCGATCGGGTCGCGCATGGTTTCCTGTGACGAAATCACGATCCTGGCCAAACGGCCGCTGTCGACGGTGCTGATCCGGGCATGCCTGATTACAGGGAGTCCGCTCCCCGAATTCGGTGCGGAGACAATTCTGAGGCAGTTGCCGGCATCATCCTGACGGCCATCGCGCAGCCCGATTTCAACACGTAACGGCGTACCGAGTGCGGACAGCGAACTCACCTCGCCGAGCACCGCCGCGTGTGCGATTGTGGGGGTTGCCAGCGTCAGGCCGGTGATGAGGATCGCGATCGGAGTCCGTGTCGTTGTCATTTTCCGCTTGCCCGGCGGTTGCGTGGAATCATGTCGGTGTTTTTATCAGACATTCGAGTGGTATTCCAGCGAAGTTATCCGATTGTGCGGAATAAATTCGCCTGCCGCCCCCTTTTTGGCCGAAACAGCGGCCAGGTGCGCGTGACGGAGGCTCCTGCGT
>JALNWS010000013.1 GCA_023230755.1 Azoarcus sp. | reverse complement strand
TCCAGGGGGACGTTCTCGTTCATATTTTTCCTCCAGGCCATGCATGCGATGGGTGCAAAGAGCGTGACGATTGAGGTCCCGGTAGTCACGGTAAAGACCAAAGAGAAGGAAGTCCCAAGCTCAGAAAGAACTGTTTGAGCGGGGTGCTCGGGCCTCCTATGGTCGGCCCTCGGAAACAAAAAGAGCCCCCTGCAACGTAAGTTGCAGGGGGCTCTGAGTTTCAGCTCTCTATTCCTTACAGAAGTTTCAACTTATGGGGTCCAAAGTTTCAACTTATGGGGTCCAGATTTCAAGTTATGGTGCTCACCCACACGAGCACCGGGGGTTTGCTGCGTCAGCCGCAGGTGCCCACAGCGCCGCAGGCGGTGCAGAAGTCGCAGCCGTCCTTGCGGATCACGGTGTGGTTGCCACATTCCTTGCACAGCGCGCCCTGCATCAGCTTGGGCTCGTTCTCGTCACGCGGGGTTTCGAGAATGCCCATCTCACGGGTGGGGAAACCCTTTTCGTCGAGTACGCCGAGCATGGCGTAGCGGTGAATCATCAGCTGAGCGATGTAGGCCACGGTGCTGGGGTAGTTCTGCTGACGCTTGGTACCCGGAACGAAGGCCATGAAGTCGCCCAGCGGCTCGGGGTAGTCGAGCAGCTTGCGCAGCTTCATGCCGATCCAGGCCGGATCCATGACGCGCATGTCGAGCGACAGGATGCGGGTCAGTCCGTCCAGCGCACGCGGGTAGTTGCCCGACAGCCAAACCGAGTAGGGGCGGGTGACACCGTCCGGCAGGGTGATTTCCTTGAGACCGAGCACGAAATCTTCGCTGGTCGCCGGGTTGTAGATATCAACCGTCCACGACAGGGTGCCGTCGGTGCCAGTTTTCGGTTCTTCCAGGCTGAACAGGGTGTCGAGCACGGGGGTCTCGCCCTCGGTTTCGAATGCGCCGAGCTGTTCGCAGCGGTAGTTCACCATCTGCGAGAAGGCGGCGACGACACCGGGCACCAGCTTGCGCTCGCCGTGCGGCGGCATCGGCATCTCGAAGGATTTCTCACCCACGGTACGCGACAGGGTCTCGAGCTTGAGCTTGAGCCAGCCACGGTCGTTGGCGCGCATGTCCATCGACAGCGTCTTGGCAACAGCACCCAGGCCGCGTGGCTGGTCGGCGCCGTTTACCCAGACTTCGAAGGGGAAGGTGCCGCCATTGGTACCGAACTGGCCGACGAACAGCGCAAAGCCACCCTGCGGCGTGTTGAGCATGTAGGTCCATGCCAGGTTGCCGTCCGGCATGTCCGGACGACCCGGCCAGCGCAGGCTGGTCAGCACTGGTGCCGGCAGCGACTTGATCGACAGGCGCTTGTTGGCCTCCGAGATCTCGACGTCGTGCGGCTGCTTCTGCCCGCTGGCCGGGGTGACCGACAGCACCGAGCCCAGCACGTTGTTCGGGCGGTAGGTGGCCAGGCCCTTGAGGCCAGCTTTCCACGCGGTGAGGTAGAGATCCTCGAATTCGGTGTAGGGGTAGTCGGCCGGTACGTTCACCGTCTTCGAGATCGAGGTGTCGACGTAGGGGGCGACGACGGCAACCATGTCCTTGTGGGCCTGGGCCGAGATCTCGAGCGCGGTGACGAAGTAGGGCGGCAGCTTGTCGACGTTGCCACCCATGTGCTTGTACAAACGCCATGCGTAGTCTTCGACGGCGTATTCCTTGAAGGTGCCGTCGGCCATGCGCTTGCGCCGGGTGTAGGTGTACGAGAACGGCGGCTCGATGCCGTTCGACGCGTTGTCGGCGAAGGCCAGCGAGATGGTGCCGGTGGGGGCGATCGACAGCAGGTGCGAGTTGCGGATGCCGTGCTTGCGGATTCTGTCCTTGACCTCGATCGGGAGACGCGAGGCGAAGTTGCCGCCCGACAGGTACATGTCGGCGTTGAACAGCGGGAAGGCGCCGCGCTCGCGGGCCAGCTCGGCCGAGGCGAGATAGGCACGGTTACGCATGTACTCGGAGATCTTGCGGCCTTCTTCGCGTGCTTCGGGGCTGTCGTAACGCTTTTGCAGCATGATCAGGGCATCGCCCAGACCGGTGAAGCCCAGACCCACGCGGCGCTTGGAGTCGGCTTCGGCGCGCTGCTGCTCGAGCGGCCAGTGCGTGGCTTCGAGCACGTTGTCGAGCATGCGGATGGATACGTCCACCACCTTGCCGAAACCGGCGTAGTCGAACTCGGCCTTGGCGGTGAACGGGTTCTTGACGAAGGGCGTGAGATTGATCGAGCCCAGGCAGCAGCAGCCGTAAGGCGGCAGCGGTTGCTCGGCGCAGGGGTTGGTGGCCTCGATGGTTTCGCAGTAGTACAGGTTGTTGTCCTGGTTCATGCGGTCGAGGAAGAGGATGCCCGGTTCGGCGTGGTCGTAGGTCGAGCGCATGACCTGATCCCACAGGTTGCGCGCGCGCACCTTGCGGTACACCCAGTTGCCGTCGTCGAGCTGATAGGCGCCTGCGTCCTTGAGCTCCTGCGTGGGCTCGGCCTTGTGCGCCAGCTCGATGTCACCGTCGCTTTCGACTGCCTTCATGAAGGCATCGGTGACGCCCACCGAGATGTTGAAGTTGGTGAGGTCGCCCTTGTCCTTGGCGTGGATGAATTCCTCGATGTCCGGGTGGTCGCAGCGCAGCACGCCCATCTGGGCGCCGCGACGCGCACCGGCGGATTCGACGGTTTCGCACGAGCGGTCGAACACACGCATGTACGACACCGGGCCGGAGGCGTTTGAGGCGGTGCCCCTGACCAGCGCACCCTTGGGACGGATGGAGGAGAAGTCGTAGCCCACGCCGCCCCCGCGGCGCATGGTTTCGGCAGCCTGGGCGAGCGCGGTGTAGATGCCGGGGCGGCCATCGACGGACTCGGTGACGGAGTCGCCAACCGGTTGGACGAAGCAGTTGATCAGGGTTGCGGCGAGGGTGGTACCGGCGGCGCTGTTGATGCGGCCTGCGGGCACGAAACCTTTTTCCTGAGCTTCGAGGAACTTTGCTTCCCAGTGAGCGCGCTTGTCTTCCGCCTCGATCGCGGCGAGTGCACGGGCGACGCGCTGGCGGACCGCGTGAACGGTCTGCTCATCGCCCTTGGCATATTTTTCGATCAGGACTTCGCCGGAGATTTCCTGCATTTGCAGGGTGCTGGCATCGGCTTTGACAGCGTTCTGAGTGGTCGCGCTCATGATCTTCTTGGTCCGCCTCGGTGTGGATTAAATCAAACCGAAGCATAGCGCCTAAATACCGATTTCGCAAAAAAATAATAACGTTAAAAAACAGGTGGTTATATATTTAGCTTGTGCGTCAAGTGCAATATTTGCACTACATCTAGTGGTGTGAAATGTGGTCGTTTTCGCCAAAATTTTCAATGTTTTAGCGGGTTTTACCTTGTTTTGGCGGCTTGATAGAGGCCTATAATGGGCCGTGAATCTGCAGTGGAGCCCGGCGTCCATGACCTCCCACGAAGTTCCCGCAGTACCGATCGAATCGATCGTCAGAAAGCACGGTGGTGATCCCACCCGACTGCTGCAGATCCTCATCGATGTGCAGGAAAGCATCGGCTGGCTGCCGCCCCCGGCGCTCACTTCGGTTGCGGCTGCATTGTCGATTCCGCGTTCGCGGGTGGAGGGCGTTGCCGGTTTCTATCATTTCCTGCACAAGCGCCCGGTCGGACGCTTTCATCTGCAGTTTGCCGACAACATCACCGAACGCATGCAGGGCTCGGCCGAACTGATGGCCTCGCTGTGCAGCAAGTTGTGGGTGGAGCCCGGACGGGTGTCAGAGGACGGCCTCGTCAGTGTGGAGACCACCTCGTGCATCGGCATGGGCGACCAGGGCCCGGCCCTGCTGGTGAATGGCATGCCGCTGACCCGTCTGTCGCACCAGCGCATCAATCAGATTGCAGAACTCGTCCGGCGTGAGGCGCCGCTGTCCTCATGGCCGCCAGAGTTCTTCCGCGTCGACGACAATATTCGTCGCGCCGATGCCCTGCTCAGTCTTGAAATGGCGCCGGGCGCGGCACTGCGCGCGGCGGTGGCGCTGGGGCGCGATGGCTGGATGGAGCAGATGCAGATCTCGAATCTGCGGGGCCGGGGCGGCGCGGGCTTTACCACGGCAGTGAAATGGATGGCATGCCGGGACGCTGCAGCACCCGAGAAGGTCGTGGTCTGCAATGCCGACGAGGGCGAGCCCGGTACCTTCAAGGACCGGGTGTTGTTGACCCGCATGGCCGATGTCGTGTTCGAAGGCATGACGCTCGCCGCGTGGGCGGTCGGGGCGTGTCGGGGCTTTGTCTATCTGCGTGGTGAGTACCGCTATCTGCTTGAGTCCCTGCGCGAGGCGCTTAGTCTGCGCCGCGCGGAGAACCTGCTCGGGCGGGGCATACAGGGTATTGCAGGCTTCGATTTCGATATCGAGATTCATCTCGGGGCTGGTGCCTATGTGTGCGGCGAGGAAACCGCCTTGCTGGAGTCCCTCGAGGGCAAGCGTGGAACGCCGCGCATTCGCCCGCCGTTCCCGGTGACGCACGGCTACCTCGGACGGCCGACGGTGGTGAACAATGTCGAGACCCTGGCCAAGACCTGTCTGATTGCGCTTGGTGGGGGGGAGGCGTTTGCTGCAACCGGCACGGCGCAATCCACCGGTACCAAGCTCCTGTCAATCTCCGGTGACTGCGCGCAGCCCGGGATCTACGAATATCCCTTCGGTGTGCCGATCGAGCGTGTGCTGGAGGATTGTGGCGCGTCCGACATCCAGGCCGTGCAGGTGGGCGGTGCGGCAGGTATCACGCTGGCAAGTTACGAGTTTCATCGGCGGATCGCATTCGAGGATGTGCCCACCGCCGGGGCTTTCATGGTGTTCGATTCCAGCCGTGACCTGTTTGAGGTGGCACGTAACTTCGTTGATTTCTTCGCCCACGAAAGCTGCGGTTTCTGTACTCCGTGCCGGGTGGGTACTGCGCTGCTGAAAAAGGCCATGAAGAAGCTCGCAGAGGGGCGGGGCGCGAAGACGGATCTGGCCGACATCGAGTGGATCGATCGCTTGCTGAAGAATGCGAGCCATTGCGGACTGGGGTCGGCAGCGCCGAATCCGGTGGTCGACACGCTGCTGAAGTTCCGTCCGGCCTATGAACGGCGTCTGCAGTCCCTGGACTTCGAACCTGCCTTCGATCTTGATGCTGCGCTGGCAGCGGCCCGGCGGGCGAGTGGTCGCGACGATCCTGGCGCGCATATCGGCGCCGAAGAGGCCGGTCAGAACGGTTGAATCCAAAGGACAGTGCAATGAGCAAGCGATTTCTGTTTGACGGTCGTCCGGTCGTGTTCGAGGATGGCCAGACCATTCTGCAGGCGGCCCGCGCGGCGGGGCACTACATTCCGCACTTGTGCTGGCATCCGGACTTCCCGCCGCATGGTTCCTGCAAGCTGTGCATCGTGAAGGTGGCAGGACGCCATGTTTCGTCCTGTGCGATGCCGGCCAAGGAGGGGATGGAAGTCGAGAGCAACACGCCGGAGATCAACGGCGAGCGCCGTGCCCTGCTGCAGATGCTGTTCGTCGAGGGCAACCACTTCTGTCCCTCGTGCGAGAAGAGCGGCAACTGCCAGCTGCAGGCGCTCGCCTACGATCTGGAGATGACCGGTGAGCGCTTTGCACACTTCTTTCCCGAGCGTCCTGTCGATTCCTCGCATCCCGATGTGCTGCTCGACTTCAATCGCTGCATCTTCTGCGAACTGTGCGTGCGCGCCAGTCGCGACGTCGATGGCAAGAACGTCTTTGCGCTCACCAACCGCGGCATCAACAAGCATCTGGTGGTCAACGCGGAGTCGGGCCGGCTCGGCGATACCGACCTGGCGGCAGACGATCTTGCGGCCAACATCTGTCCGGTCGGGGTGATCCTGAAGAAGCGTGTCGGCTTCGCCACGCCAATCGGCGAACGCACCTACGACGTCAAGCCCATCCACATCGTGGCCATGGAGGATGGAAAATGAATGCGCCGCGCCCCAAGGTCCGTATTGCGACCACATCGCTTGCCGGCTGTTTTGGCTGTCACATGTCTTTTCTCGACATCGACGAGCATCTGTTCGAGCTGGTCGAGCTGGTCGAATTTGATCGTTCGCCGCTGACTGACATCAAGCATTGTGGTCCATGCGATATCGGCCTGATCGAGGGCGGCGTGTGCAACGCCGAGAATGTACACGTGCTGCGCGAGTTTCGCCGCAACTGCAAGACGCTGATCGCGGTTGGCGCGTGTGCGATCAACGGGGGCCTGCCGGCACAGCGGAATCACCTCGATCTCGAAGCCTGTCTGCGCGAGGTGTATGTGTCGCGTGACGGGCTCGGAGAAGGCGGGGTGCCGAACGATCCCGAACTGCCCCTGTTGCTCGACAAGGTGCGACCGATTCACGAGCTGGTGCGGATCGACTATTTCATCCCCGGTTGTCCGCCTTCGGGCGAGGCGATCTGGAAGTTCCTGACGGATCTGATTGCCGGACGCACGCCGCGACTGTCGTATCCGATGATGCATTTCGATTGAGACGCCAATGACTGCCGAACTGGAAACTGCCGAGGGACGCGAGAAGCTGCGCAAGGTCGCAATCGACCCGGTGTCGCGGGTCGAAGGCCACGGTCGCGTCACGCTGTTGATCGACGACGATGATCAGGTGCGCGAGGCGAGGCTGCACATCGTCGAGTTTCGTGGATTCGAGGTCTTCATTCAGGGGCGCCCGTACTGGGAAGTACCGGTCATGGTGCAGCGCCTGTGCGGCATCTGCCCGGTCAGCCATCATCTGGCGGCGTCGAAGGCGCTCGATCGCGTGGTTGGCGCGGTGCCGCCGAGCCACACGGCAACGCAGCTCAGACGGCTGATGCACTATGGCCAGATCCTGCAGTCGCATGCGCTGCACTTCTTTCACCTGTCCTCGCCGGACATGCTGTTCGGCTTCGAGGCCGAGGTGGGCAAGCGCAATATCGTCGGCGTGGCGGAGGCCTATCCGGACGTTGCGCGCCAGGGCGTGCTGTTGCGCAAGTTCGGGCAGGAAGTCATTCGTGCCACGGCGGGAAAGCGAATTCATGGTACGGGCGCGGTGCCGGGCGGCATGAACCGCCATCTTTCGATGGTCGACCGTGACGCCCTGCGTGCCGACGCCGACCAGATGGTGGCCTGGAGCCAGGCCGCGGTGGAGCTGGTCAAACGCCTGCACCGGGCCGACCCTGATCTTTACGATGTGTTTGGCGTGTTTCGCTCCGGGCTCGCCAGCCTGGTCCGCTGCGATGGCGCCATGGATCTTTACGATGGTGTGCTGCGTTTCCGCGATGGCGATGGCAGGATCATCCGTGATCAGGTGCCCGATCAGGACTACCACCAGGTGTTGCAGGAGGATGTGAAGTCCTGGAGCTACATGAAGTTTCCCTACCTCATCGAGCGTGGGCCTGAGCTTGGCTGGTACAAGGTGGGGCCGCTGGCGAGGGTACAGAACTGCGATTTCATTCCTTCGCCACTGGCAGAGGCTGAGCGGCGCGAATTCATCGACCATGGCAAGGGCGATGTCGTTCATGCGCCGCTGGCCTACCACTGGGCGCGGATGATCGAGATGCTGCACGCGGCCGAGGTCATTCGCGACCTGCTCGACGATCCGGCCTGTACCGGCGGTGAGCTGATGGCCCAGGGCTCGCGCGGCCACGAGGGCGTGGGCATCATCGAGGCCCCGCGCGGTACGCTCATTCACCACTATCAGGTCGGTGACGATGATCTGGTGACGATGTGCAATCTCATCGTATCCACCACCCACAACAACCAGGCCATGAACACTGCGGTACGGGAGGTGGCCAAGCGTTACCTGTCGGGGCGCAAGCTGACCGAAGGCCTGCTCAACCACATCGAGGTGGCCATTCGCGCCTTCGACCCCTGTCTGTCCTGCGCTACCCATGCGCTGGGCCAGATGCCGCTGGTGGTCGAACTGACGGGGGCCGACGGTGAGGTGATAGACCGCGTGGTGCGCGATTGACCGCGATTCCCGGTCTGGTGGTGTTCGCGATCGGTAACGATGCGCGTGGTGATGACGCACTCGGCCCGCAGCTTGGCGCACGGATCGAGCAGGCATCGCCAGCAGGTGTGGAAGTGCTCGTGGAATATCAGCTGCAGATCGAGCATGCGCTTGATCTGCGCGGCGCTGCTGCGGTGCTCTTCATCGATGCGGCGGTGGGGCTCGAGCAGCCATTCGACCTGCACCGGATCGAGCCTGACACGGGTGCGCCGCTGTTGAGTCATGCCCTGTCGCCTGAGGTCCTGCTTGCGGTGTTTCAACGCGTCGAGGGCAGGGCGCCACCGCCGGCCTTCGTGTTCGCGTTGCAGGGCGAATCCTTTGCGTTGGGCGAGCCTTTGTCGGCAGTTGCGGAGCATGCGCTCGAGGCTGCCTGGGCGTGGCTCGCCTCGCGCCTGTCCACGGCGGGCCTGTTATCTGCCGTGGGCGACGCCGGTGCGCAGCACCAGCAGTGTGAGCGTGCCGGCCACGATGCCCCAGAAGGCCGAGCCCACGCCGAGCAATGATACGCCCGAGGCGGTCACCAGAAAGGTGACCAGCGCGGGTTCGCGTTCATGCTCGTCACGTAGCGCCGTCGCCATGCCGTTGCCGATGGTGCCGAGCAGGGCGAGGCCCGCAATTCCGAGCACCAGCTCTTTCGGGAATGCCGTAAACAGCGCGCCGACGGTCGCACCGAAGACCCCCAGGATCAGATAGACGACGCCAGCCGACAGCGCTGCGACGTAACGCCGGTCGGGGTCGGGGTGGGCTTCGCGGCCCATGCAGATGGCTGCGGTGATTGCCGCGAGGTTGAGCGCGAATGCGCCAAAGGGAGCGAGCAGGAGCGTCGTCACGCCCGTCCAGCCGATCACCGGCGACACCGGCACGGTGTAGCCGGAGGCCCGGATGACGGCGACGCCCGGCACATTCTGCGATGCCATGGTGACCACGAACAGGGGCAGCGCGATGCCGATCAAGGCGCTGAGCGAGAAGCCCGGCATGGTGAATACCGGGCGCGCCAGCGCAAGTTCGAGCGCTTCGACGTGCAGCAGGCCCTCGACAGAGGCGATGCCGATACCGACGAGCAGGGCGAGAGGGACGGCGTAGCGCGCGGCGAACCGGCGCCCTGCGAGATAGACGCAGAACATCGGAAACACCAGCACAAACTGGGTCTTCATCGCGACAAACACATCCAGTCCGAAGCGCAGCAGCACCCCGGCCAGCATGCCCGCTGCCAGCGAGATCGGGATGCGTCCCATCAGGCGTTCAAACAGGCCGCTGAAGCCCGCCACCGTAATGAGCGCGGCGCAGACCAGGAAGGCGCCGATGGCTTCGTTCATCGGCACGCCGGCTGCGGCAGTGATCAGCATGGCTGCGCCAGGGGTACTCCAGGCCGTCAGCACGGGGACGCGATAGCGCAGCGTGAGCGCAATCGAACTCACGCCCATGCCGATGCCCAGGGCACCCATCCATGAGCCGATCTCAGCGTGGCTGGCACCGAGTGCGTCGGCGGCCTGAAAGATGAGTACTGCGGAGCTGGTGTAGCCGACCAGCACCGCCACGATGCCGGCGACAATCGCCGAGAGGGACAGATCACGCATCATTGAGGAAATCCGGCAGACAGTATTAGCGAGTGCGTCAGCGGCTACGACGTCCGGGCAGGAAGGCCGAGATGCAGGCCGTGAGGCTGAGCTCTGCCTCTTCCCTGGACGAGGCGAAACTCGCCGGATCGAGATCGGCGTCAAGCCACACTTCGGGCGCGAGCCGCGCGGCTGCGGCGTCGCTGGACTCACCGTAGCGGTCGGCGTGGGCGATCATGCAGGCAATATGCAGCACGCTGGCATCGCTGGTGAATTTTCCCGCCAGGCGGGGCATGACCTGAGCACCAATTACTTCCGCAAAACAGGCCGGCAGTTTCCAGCCTTCCATCAATGCGGCGCCCACCTCCGAGTAATCGCAGCCGATGATGCGGCGCTCGGCGAGGTGGAGCGCTTCACCACTGGCGTCCGAGACTGACTGTGCCTCGATTGTGAGTTCCGGAACGGTTTCGTAAAGAACCAGATGGCCGATATCGGCGAGCAGTCCGATCACGAACATGCGTTCGGCACCGGGGTGTCTTCCGGCGCGGGCAAGACTGCGGGCTCCGAGTGCGCACATCATGCTGCCGTGCCAGAAGCGGTCCACGTCCATGTACTCGGGCTGGATGCCTTTGAATATCGCGCTGACGGTCATCGCGAGCACCACATCGTGAACCTGTTGCAGACCGAGGATCGGAACTGCGCGTTCGATTGTGTCGATATTGCCGCCAAAACCGTAATAGGCGCTGTTGACCAGTCGCAGCACACCGGCGGTCAGTGCGGGATCCGCCGAGATCAGTCGTGAGACCTCAAGCAGCGACCCGTCTGGCGACTCGAGCTGCTCCCGGATTCGGTGGGAGACCGAGGGCAGGGTGGCGAGCGCGTCGACCTGATAGACGATTTCCTGTGCCGAATGCATGATCGATTCCCGGTTTGAACAGACCGATTATCGACTATTGGCAGGGATACGGGAATGGCGACCCGCCTCGTTCGGGTAGAACACCAGTGGCTTGTCGGGTGTGAGTTCGGGTTGAAGGGTGACGTGTTCGATGCTGAACCGCGTCGCCAGCAACTCGCGCAGGTCCGTCAGAATTGTCGGCCAGCGTCCCGCATCGGAGATTACGAGGTGGGCTGACAGCGCGGGGTGATGTGAGTCGAGGCTCCAGATGTGGAGGTCGTGCACTGAGCGCACATCGGCGACGGTGGCCATTGCATGGCCTACCTCGGGCAGTGAAAGGCCCTCGGGCACACCTTCGAGCAGCGTGTGCACCACGCGTCGCAACAGGTTCAGGGTGGAGGCAAGAATCAGCCCGCAAATCAGCATGGTCAGCAGGGGGTCGATTGCGAGCCAGCCCGTGTATTGGATGACCAGCCCCGAGGCCAGTGCTGCGATCGAACCGAGGATGTCGCCCAGCACATGCAGCAACGCGGCACGGGTGTTGAGATCCGTCTCACCGCGTGTCAGCAGCCATGCCACCAGCAGATTGATGCCCAGGCCAATCAGCGCCACGACGGTCACCGTCTCTCCGGAAATCGTGCGCGGGTCGCTGAGACGCATCACTGCCTGCCACAGCAGCGTGGCCACCAGTGCGAGCATTAACATGCTGTTGGCGAGTGCCGCGAGGGATTCCACGCGGGGCAGGCCGAACGAGTGCCGATTGCTGGCAGGATGCAGCGCGAGGCGTGCGGCCAGCGCAGCAATCCCCAGCGCCAGTGCGTCGGTCACCATGTGACCGGCGTCGCCGAACAGTGCCAGTGAGCCCGACCACCAGCCAGCGAGTGCTTCAACCGCAGCAAATCCGAGAGTCAGGATGAGCGCGAGCGGCAACCAGCGGCTGGATGCGTGGTCGTGGTCATGGTGGTCGTGATCTTGCATTGATATTGAGATGACGGTGCATGTAGGTACAAGCTAGGATGATGCCATTGTGAAAGCAGGAGTGGGAGCCTGAATGCGTATCGTGAGCTGGAATATCCAATGGGGGCGGGGCGCCGACGGGCGGGTTGCGCTCGAGCGGACAGTCGCGGCCCTGTATGCGATCGGTGACGCCGACGTCATCTGCCTGCAGGAGGTGGCGCAGTGTTTTCCGGGTCTGAGCGGCGCGAACGCAGAAAATGGCGTGGCCATTCTGAGTGCGGCGTTTCCCGGTTACGAATCGGTGTTCGGCGCCGCGCTGGATGTGCCCGATGGCATGGGTGGACGCGCCCGCTTCGGGAACTTGCTGCTATCGCGCCTGCCACTCGGTCAGGTCTTCCGGCACGCCCTGCCAAGCCCCGCCGATGCCGACGTACCAGGAATGCAGCGGGCGTGTATCGAGGCGGTTGTCGAAGGCCCTCGTGGCCCGCTTCGGGTGCTGACGACGCATCTTGAGTATTACTCGGCATTGCAACGTGGCGCGCAGATTGAGCGTTTGCGCGAGCTGCACCGTGAAGCTGTCGCCCACGCGCGAGCACCCGGAGTGTCCAAGGGGGCCAATCCGGCGTTCAGGGCCTGGCCGCGCCCGGTCTCGGCGGTGCTGTGCGGAGATATGAACTGCAGGCCGGGAACCCGCGATTACGCCGCGCTGTTTGCACCGATCGCGCCCGAAGTGCCGCAATGGCGTGATGTCTGGCCGCTCGTGAATCCCGGCCTGCCGCATGCGCCAACGGTTGGTCTGCATGAAGCCGAATGGCCGGACGAGGCGTTTTGCTGCGACTTCTTCGGTGTCAGCGAAGACCTCGCGCCGAGCGTGGCTGGCTTCCGTGTGGTGTCCGCGACGACCGCCTCGGACCACCAGCCGGTGGTCCTCGATCTGATGGACTGAACTAGTCGGCCTCGACCGGCTTTGCTGGCAGCGGTTCGACGAGGTCGCGGTAGGCGTACCAGGTTGCATGCCCGATGATGGGCATCAGAACGACCAGTCCCACATGAAAGCTGAGAAAGCCGATGGTCGTCAGGGTGGCGATCAGCAGCGCCCACACCAGCATGGCGCCGGGGTTGCGCGTGAGCGCGGCAACGCTGGCGAGCATCGAGCTGATGGCGTCCTGGTTGCGGTCGAGCATCAGCGGAATCGAGACCACGCTCACGGCGAACGCAATGATGGCGAAGACCATCCCGATGCCGAAGTAGACCAGCAGGAATTCAATGTTTTCCAGCGAAATCAGCTGCCCGAGAAAGCCGGACAGATTGGGCATTTCGTTGGAGTAGAAGAGCGCGAACACGACAAGTGACGCGCGCGCCCAGACCAGAAAGACCACACCGAGCACCACGGCGAAGATGCCGATGTTGCCCGCATTGCGCTTCCACACCGTCAGTGTCGGTGCGAGCGCGCAGCTTTCTCCGCGTTCATGGCGGCGGCTGATCTCGTACAGGCCCATAGCGAAAAAAGGGCCGAGCAACAGGAAGCCCGACGTGAGCGCCGACGTGTATTCGTAGGCGTGTTCGAACACGAACGTGATCAGCAGGCCCATTGCGGCAAAACAGAAACCATAGAACAGGCTAGGCACCGGACATGCCCTGAGGTCGCCGAATGCGCGTGAGATCCAGCTGAAGGGGGCAGTGAAGGGAACATCCCTCACCGTGGGGAAGGGCAGTGCGGCGGCCGCTTCAAGCTCGGCATCGTTTGGCTGCGACATGTCTCTCTCCTGTCATTATTCTGGATGTTCGCTGCAGCAAAACCGGGTCGGCAGCCGGAAAGCTGGTCGCGGTGTCGAACGCACACTGCTGCCCTCTGCCGGCTGCCCAGATTGATCCTGTTATGTCCTGAGAAACCCCCGTATTGCATCGCTGACTGCGTCCGGTGCCTCGGCCATCATGGCGTGCCCCGCACCGGCAACGGTAATCATACGCGCACCGCCTGCTGCGTTGACCAGTGCGGCGCATAAGGGTTTTACCGCACGGGCCGGCGTCATCTGGTCGCGTTCTCCACTGATCAGAAGGGTTGGGCAGTGGATGTCCGCAGCGCGCGCGAGGCCTTCGGTCCAGCTGTTGCAGGCGCGCAGATCGCTTGCGAGCACGCCGGCGGCCTGGCGCTCCATGAGACGCAGGTTGATGTCGAGCAGCGAGGTGCCGGGGCTCGCGCTGGCGCCAAGCTGGGCCGCCGGGCTATATGACCACTGGTTGATCATGGCGTGGGCGCGCGCGGGTGTGCTGGCTGCAGCCTCGATCAGTGCGGGTGCGACCGGCATCGGCGCCACGCTGCCCACCAGAATCAGGGCCTTCACCCGCTCAGTGGCGCGTGCGGCTGCGGCGAGCGCGATCAGTGAGCCCATGCTGTGTCCGACCAGACTTGCCTGCGCGACGCCAAGCGCATCGAGCATCTCCAGCAGCCAGTCGGCCATGGCGTCAATGCTTGGCAGCGGCGTGCCCTGGGAGCTTCCGTGTCCGGGCAGGTCGGGGGCGAGCACACCGAAGCCCTGATGAGCGAGATGACGGGCCTGATTGTTCCACACGCTGTGGTCATGTCCCGCGCCGTGAATCAGCACGACGCAGGGAAGATTGCGATCGAAATTGCGTCCGCCGGTGTAGATGCGGCAAGCCTGTTGCCTGATCAGGATATCCATGTCGCTTATGCCTTGTTGAGCTTGCCCACGGCGTGGAGGCCGCGATCGAGGTCGGTCAGCAGGTCGGCACTGCTTTCCAGGCCGACGGAGAGGCGAACCGTGCCTTCGCCGATGCCTGCGGCCGCGAGGTCGGCGGCGGTCATGCGGAAGTGGGTGGTGCTGGCAGGGTGGATCACGAGCGACTTGGCATCGCCGACATTGGCCAGGTGCGAGAACAGGCGCAGTGCGCCGATGAAGGCTCGGCCCGCCTCCCGTCCGCCCTTGAGGTCGAAGGACAGCACGGCACCACAGCCGTCGGGGAGCAGGCGGGTTGCAAGCTCGTGGTCGGGGTGGGCATCCAGGCCAGGGTAGGCGACTTTTTCCACCAGCGGATGTGCGGCCAGATGGGCTGCAATGCGGTTGGTGTTGTCGACGTGGGCGCGCATGCGCAGTGGCAAGGTCTCGAGGCCCTGCAGGATCTGGAAGGCGTTCATCGGCGACAGGCAGGCGCCGAAGTCGCGCAGGCCTTCGCGTCTGGCGCGCAGCAGAAAGGCCGCGACCGGAGACTCTTCGGCGAAATCCATGCCGTGGAAGCCATCGTAGGGTTCGGTGAGGGTCGGAAACAGGCCCGATGCTTCCCAGTCGAAACAGCCGCCATCGACCAGCAGGCCGCCGACTGCGACGCCGTGTCCGCCGATGAACTTGGTCGCCGAGTGCATGACCAGGTCTGCGCCGAGCTCGAAGGGGCGCTGCAGGGCCGGGCTTACCAGGGTGGCGTCCACCAGCAGCGGCAGGCCTGCCGCATGGGCAATGCCCGCAACGGTGGGAATGTCGAGCACGTCGAGGGCGGGGTTGCCGATGGATTCGCCGAACAGCAGACGGGTTTCGGGGCGGATGGCGGCGCGCCAGGCCTCGGCGTCACGCGGATCGACGAACGTGGTCTGGATGCCGAATCGGGGCAGGGTGTAGGCGAACAGATTGTGCGACCCGCCATACAGTGAGCGCGAGGCAACGATGTGGCCGCCGCAGCCCATCAGGGTGGTCACGGCGAGGTGCAGCGCCGCCTGTCCGCTCGCAACTGCAATCGCGCCGACACCGCCTTCGAGGGCTGCGATGCGTTCTTCAAGTACCGCATTGGTCGGATTGGAAATGCGCGAGTAGACATGGCCGGGGCGTTCGAGATTGAACAGAGCCGCGGCGTGATCTGCATCCGGGAAGACGTAGCTGGTGGTGAAGTGGATCGGCGTGGCGCGCGAACCGTGCGTAGCGTCGGGAGTCTGGCCCGCATGGAGCGCGAGCGTCTCAGCCCCGAAGAGTCCGGTCTGGGTCATGGGAACCTTGTGTGCAGTGGTTGAGCGCGAGGCTCAGGCGAGGTCGTCGGGTTCGATCAGGCGTTCGATGACGAAGATGCGGTCCTTGAGGGCGAGCTTGCGCTTTTTCATGCGCCGGATCAGAAGCTGGTCGTCGGTGGGCGCTGCAACCAGCTTGGCGATGGCATCGTCGAGGTCGCGGTGCTCGTCACGCAGTTCTCGAAGGCGCGACTGCAGGCTGGTTACGTCGTCGAAGGAGTCGTCATTCATTGCGAACCGGTCTGGGTGGGCTGGCGCAAAGCGCCGTTTATCGGACAGTCGATCGTGCCAATGGTATGCGGCGGCAGCTTCAATGACAATGACGAAATGCGGCCGGTGGGCTCATTAATGGCCTCTTCCCGGCTGTGAGCCACCAGACCGGACGGACACAAGCGTGAGCCGCACATCTGTCGTTCCTGGAAGGCGCTGCTGCGAGCCTGCCCCGGATCCATTAAGATCGAACGTTTCGCCAGCCTTCAGGAGTGTTGCCATGAACAAGGCGTTCGTCAGGGAAGCCGATAACGACGATGACGATGACGCGCTCTCGCCCTCGTTGCGGCTGCCGCCTGGCAGCAAGAATTACATGACCCGGCGCGGCAATCTGGTGCTGCGCACGGAACTGGATCAGCTGTTGCGCGTAGAGCGGCCCAAGATGGTCGAAACGGTGTCATGGGCTGCAGGCAATGGCGACCGCTCGGAGAACGGTGACTACATTTACGGCAAGAAGCGGCTGCGCGAGATCGATCGTCGTATCCGCTTCCTGATCAAGCGCATCGAGAACGCAGAGGTGGTCGACCCGGCTGCGCAGGAGAACGTCGATCAGGTCTTCTTCGGCGCAACCGTGACCATTTGCGACGTGGATGATCCGGATGCCGTGGAGCAGACCTGGCAGATCGTCGGCGTGGACGAGGCCAATGCTTCGGCCGGGATGATCAGCTGGATCTCACCCTTGGCGCGTGCCCTGATCAAGGCCCGTGAGGGCGATGTGGTGCGCTTCATGAGCCCGGCCGGCGTGCGTGAGATTGAAATCGTCCAGGTGCAGTACATCTGACTGTCTGCGTCGGCTGCGCACGAAAGACCGTTTGCGGAAGCGGAGGCGCGTCACGGAGAGCATGGTGGCACGCCGCGCCAAGCAAAGTCTTGCACCTGCTCTGGGCGAACCGGGTGAATACTGGCCGGCGCAGCAATCTCGTCCTGGGGGCTTGAAAATCGGCCAGGCTGTCCCAATCTCTCGGCCACGACTTTTCATCATCGGAGACGCATCAAGATGTCCAGCGCCCAGACCGCCGCCGAAACCCTGAATTTCCAGGCCGAAGTGAAGCAGTTGCTTCACCTCATGATCCACTCGCTTTATTCGAACCGCGAGATCTTCCTGCGCGAGCTGATCTCGAACGCATCCGACGCCGCCGACAAATTGCGTTTCGAGGCCATCGACCAGCCGGCGCTTTTCGAAGGTGACAGCGATCTCAAGATTCGCGTGTCCTTCGATACCGAAGCCCGCACCATCACCATCAGCGACAACGGCATCGGCATGAGCCGTGACGAAGTCGTTGCCCACCTCGGAACCATTGCCAAATCCGGCACCAAGGAGTTCTTCGGCAAGCTCACCGGCGACCAGAAGAAGGATGCTCACCTGATCGGTCAGTTCGGGGTCGGCTTCTACTCGGCCTTCATTGTCGCCGACACGGTTACCGTTGTGACCCGCCGTGCTGGCCTGCCCGCGAGCGAAGGCGTGCAGTGGGAATGCAGCATGAGTGGCGAGACCGCTGGTGCCTACACCGTGGCCGCTGTCGAAAAGGTCGGTCGTGGTACCGACATCACGCTGCACCTGCGGGAAGACCAGGACGACCTGCTCTCCACATGGAAGCTCAAGAGTCTGATCCAGAAGTATTCGGATCACATCGTGCAGCCGATCGTGATGAAGAAGGAAGAGTGGGACGAGGAAAAGAAGGCTCAGGTGCTGACCGACGAAGACGAAACCGTCAATCAGGCCAATGCGCTGTGGGCCCGTCCGCGCAACGAGATCACGGAGGACGAGTACAAGGGCTTCTACAAGCACGTCGGCCACGACTTCGACGAGCCCCTGGCGTGGACCCATGCCCGCGTTGAAGGCCGGCAGGAATACACGCAGTTGCTGTACATCCCGTCGCACGCACCGTTCGACATGTGGGACCGCAATGCGCGTCACGGCGTCAAGCTGTATGTGAAGCGTGTGTTCATCATGGACGACGCCGAGAAGTTGATGCCGACCTACCTGCGCTTCGTGCGCGGCGTGGTCGATTCGGCCGATCTGCCGCTGAACGTGTCGCGCGAGATCCTGCAGGAATCCAAGGACATCGACACCATCCGCGCCGGTTGTACGAAGAAGGTGCTTGGCCTGCTCGAAGATCTTGCCACCAGCGACGAGGCGGGTGACCAGGAGAAGTACGCCACGTTCTGGAAGGAATTCGGCAAGGTGCTCAAGGAAGGCGTGGGCGAGGATTTTGCCAACAAGGACAAGATCGCCGGTCTGCTGCGTTTTGCCTCGACCCATGCGGACACCCCGGAAGAAGTGGTCTCGTTCAAGGACTACATCGGACGCATGAAAGAAGGGCAGGACAAGATCTACTACGTGACTGCGGAAACCTTCAATGCGGCGAAGAACAGCCCGCATCTCGAGGTGTTTCGCAAGAAGGGCATCGAAGTGCTGCTGCTGTCCGACCGTGTCGACGAATGGGCGCTTGGCAACCTGACCGAGTTCGACGGCAAGCCGTTGCAGTCGGTTGCAAAGGGTGGGCTGGATCTCGGTTCGCTTGAAGATGAAGCGGAGAAGAAGGAAACCGAGCAGGCGGCAGACGAGTACAAGGACCTGATCGAGAAGATGAAGGCCAGCCTTGGCGAGCGTGTCAAGGACGTCAAGGTTACCCTGCGTCTGACCGACTCACCGGCCTGCCTGGTTGCCGACGAGCACGATCTCGGCATGAACCTGACCCGCATCCTGAAGGCTGCAGGCCAGAGTGCGCCGATATCCAAGCCGATTCTCGAGATCAATCCGAAGCACCCCGCAGTGCTGCGCCTGAAGCACGAAGACAAGAACTTCGATGACTGGGCCGCCGTGCTGTTTGATCAGGCCTTGCTGGCTGAAGGTGGCGCGCTTGATGATCCCGCGACTTTCGTCAAGCGCATCAACCAGCTGATGATGGCCATGAGCGGTAACTGAGGACGACAGCTGCCCATGTGAACGGGCGCGCTGAAGTCATCGAAAAGAGGGCTGTCCGCGATGTTGCGGACAGCCCTCTTTTTTACTTCTGGCGGACCTTGGACACGGCCGGGATGACGCGAAAATGCGGGTTTACGATACTTGTTGCTATCTCCGGATACCGCAAGACTATGGCCACAACCATAAACAATCAAACGCGGTTGTCGCGGGCTGTTGGACGCGGTTTCTGCATCAATGCCGGGATGGAGCATGAGCGAGTTCATTCTCGAAACGAACGGCCTGACTAAAGAGTTCAAGGGTTTTGCGGCAGTGTCCGACGTCGACCTCAAGGTCAAGCGTGGTCACATCCATGCACTGATCGGTCCCAACGGCGCCGGCAAGACCACCGTCTTCAACCTGCTCACCAAGTTTCTTCCGCCCACCTCGGGCAAGATTCGCTTCGATGGCAAGGACATTACCAACGAGGCGCCCGCAGTGACGGCGCGTCGGGGAATGGTGCGCTCCTTCCAGATTTCAGCCACATTCCCTCACCTCACAGTGATGGAAAACGTGCGCATCGGGCTGCAGCGCAAACTCGGCACCGAGTTTCATTTCTGGCGTTCGGAAAAGTCGCTCGATGTACTCAATGACCAGGCCATGGCCCTGCTGGAGTCGGTGGACCTAACCCAGTTCGCGGATACCGTGACGGCCGAGATGCCTTATGGGCGCAAGCGCGCGCTCGAAATCGCCACCACGCTGGCGCTCGACCCCAAGATGATGTTGCTCGACGAGCCCACACAGGGCATGGGCAACGAAGACATCAGCCGGGTGGTGGAGCTGATCCGCAAGGTGTCGGCCAATCGCAGCATCCTGATGGTCGAACACAACCTGTCGGTGGTTGCAAACCTGTGTGACCGCATTACCGTGCTCACTCGCGGCAGCGTGCTTGCCGAGGGGACGTATGACGAAGTGTCAAAGAACCCGAGCGTGCTCGAAGCCTATGTCGGTTCCGACGACATGAACGACGCCCACCACTGATCCCGGCCCATCACTCTATGACCAGCGCCTTCCAGCCCCATCCCGAAATGTTGCGGATCCTCGATCTGCATTCCTTCTACGGTGAATCCCACATCCTGCATGGCATCGATCTGAAGGTTGCGCGTGGCGAGTGCATCACGCTCCTGGGGCGTAATGGCTCGGGACGCTCGACGACGCTGAAGTCCATTCTCGGCCTGGTCGGGCGGCGCAGCGGCTCGATCATGGTCAATGGCAAGGAGGTCATCGACGAGCCGACCCACCGCATGGCCCGCTACGGCATCGGTTACGTGCCCGAAGAACGTGCCATCTTCGCTTCGCTCAGTACCGAAGAGAACCTGATGCTGCCGCCCCAGGTGGCGACGGGCGGCATGTCACTCGACGAGATCTACGGGATGTTCCCCAATCTGCTCGAGCGCCGCAACAGTCCGGGCACCAAGCTCTCCGGCGGCGAACAGCAGATGCTGGCGATGGCACGGGTGCTGCGCACCGGCGCCAAGCTGCTGCTGCTCGACGAGATCACCGAGGGGCTTGCGCCAGTCATCGTCAAGAAGCTTGGCGAGGTGATCACCGAACTCAAGAAACGTGATTTCACCATCGTCATGGTGGAGCAGAACTTCCGCTTTGCTGCACCGCTCGCCGATCGGCACTACGTGCTCGAACACGGCGAAATCATCGCCACCATCCCTGCTGCCGAGTTGCCGCAGAAGATGGACTGGCTGCATCAGACGCTCGGGGTTTGACTCGCGCGAACAACAATCAGGACGGAGACAATACAATGCACATGAAGAAACTGACGACGCTGGCCTGCGCCGCCGCAATTGCAAGCTTGTCGGGTGTTGCGAATGCTCAGATCTCGGATGGCATGGTCAAGATCGGTGTGCTGACTGACCTGTCGGGTACGTATTCCGACCTCGCAGGCTCCGGTGCGGTGCTTGCCACGCAGATGGCCATCGACGACTTCATCGCTGAAGCAAAGCCCAACTTCAAGATCGAAATGGTTTCCGCCGACCACCAGAACAAGGCCGACATCGCGTCGACCAAGGCGCGTGAGTGGTTCGAGCGTGAAGGCGTCGATACCGCCACCGAACTCGTGACCACCTCAGTGGCGCTGGCGGTGATGAAGGTGGCCAAGGAAAAGAACCGCATCGCGCTGATGAGCGGGCCGGCTTCGACTCCGATCACCAACGAGCAGTGCAACGATGTCAGCGTGCATTACACGTATGACACCTATTCCCTGGCAAACGGTACGGCCAAGGCGGTGACGAAGCAGGGCGGCAAGACCTGGTTCTTCCTGACTGCCGACTATGCATTCGGCCAGGCGCTCGAGAAGGACTCCTCGGCGGTCGTCGTCGCCAACGGTGGCAAGGTGCTGGGTTCGGTGCGTCACCCGTTCCCCGCGTCGGACTTCTCCTCCTTCCTGCTGCAGGCGCAGGCGTCCGGTGCCCAGATCATCGGTCTGGCCAACGCTGGGGCGGACACCACCAACGCGATCAAGCAGGCGGCCGAGTTCGGTATCACACCCAAGCAATCGCTCGCGGGCCTGCTGATGTTCATCACCGACGTCCATTCGCTCGGCCTGAAGAGCACCCAGACCATGTACCTGACGACGGGTTTCTACTGGGATCTCAACGACGCCACCCGTGCCTGGTCGAAGCGCTATTTCGACAAGCAGAAACGCATGCCGTCGATGGTGCAGGCGGGGCAGTATTCGTCGGTGCTGCATTATCTGCGCGCGGTCAAGGCGGCCGGCACGGATGAGGCCGGCAAGGTCATGGCACAGATGAAGAAGACGCCGATCAACGACTTCTTTGCCAAGAATGGTCAGATCCGCGAAGACGGCCGGATGATCCACGACATGTACCTGGTGCAGGTGAAGAAACCTGAAGAGTCCAAGTACCCGTGGGATTACTACCATGTCCGCCAGACGATCCCGGCAGCCGAGGCTTTCCAGCCGCTGTCTGAGTCGCGCTGCTCGCTGGTCAAGAAGTGATCGGTTCGCGCTGATTCATTAATCACATCGTACCCGGGGCGCCCAGCGCGTCCCGGTGCGGGAGTCGCAAATGGAAATTTTCGGTGTTCCGAGCGCGCTGCTCGGCAGCCAGTTGCTGGTCGGACTGATCAATGGCTCCTTCTACGCCATTCTCAGTCTTGGTCTGGCGATCATCTTCGGTCTGCTAAACATCATCAATTTCGCCCACGGTGCGCAATACATGATGGGCGCCTTTGTGGCGTGGATCGCGTTGACCAAGTTCGGTATCAATTACTGGGTCGCCCTGCTGGTGGCCCCGATTGTGGTCGGGGCGCTGGGGGTGCTTCTCGAACGCACGATGCTGCGCAAGCTGTACAAACTCGATCACCTGTACGGCCTGCTGCTCACTTTCGGCCTCGCGCTGATCTTTGAGGGCGTGTTCCGCGATCAATACGGTATTTCGGGGCAGTCCTATCCGGTGCCCGAACTGCTGGAGGGCGGCGTCAATCTCGGCTTCATGTACCTTCCCATCTATCGCGGCTGGATTGTCATCGCGGCGCTTGCGGTCTGCTTTGGTACCTGGTTCATGATCGAGAAGACCAAGCTCGGTGCCTATCTGCGGGCAGGTACGGAGAATCCGCAGATGGTGCAGGCGCTCGGCATCAACGTCCCCCTGCTGATTACCTTCACTTATGGTTATGGCGTCGCGCTGGCTGCCTTTGCAGGTGTACTGGCGGCGCCCGTCTATCAGGTCAATCCATTGATGGGTTCGAACCTGATCATCGTTGTCTTCGCAGTGGTCGTGATCGGCGGCATGGGTTCGATCATGGGGGCAATCCTGACCGGGCTCGGTCTCGGACTGATCGAGGGGCTCACCCGGGTTTTTTATCCGGAAGGCTCGGCCGTGGTGGTCTTCATCATCATGGTGATTGTCCTGCTGGTTCGACCTGCCGGTCTGTTTGGCAAGGCCTGACGCGGTTCCAAGGAATAGGCACATGAAGAATAACGATTCCGTTTTTACCCGCATCATGCCCTTTCTGTTCGGGCTGCTCTTTCTCATCGGTCTGGTGGCGCCGTTTGCGGTGTATCCAACGTTTCTGATGAAGATCCTGTGTTTTGGCCTGTTCGCCTGCGCTTTCAACCTGTTGCTGGGGTTTGCCGGTCTGCTGTCCTTCGGTCACGCGGCCTTTCTGGGGACGGCGGGTTACGTCTGCGGCATGCTGGTGCGCGACGTTGGCGTCACGCCCGAGATTGGCCTGATTGGTGGCACGGTGGCCGCCGGCCTGCTGGGCTGGCTGTTCGGTGTGCTGGCCATTCGGCGCACGGGTATCTACTTCGCGATGATTACGCTGGCGCTTGCGCAAATGGTGTATTTCGTGGTGTTGCAGGTGCGGGCGACGGGGGGAGAGGACGGCTTCCAGGGGGTGCCGCGTGGCAACCTGTTTGGCCTGATCGACCTGTCGAACAACATCTCGATGTATTACCTTGTGTTTGCGGTGTTCTGCATCGGCTTCTTCATCATTTACCGCACGGTGCATTCGCCCTTTGGCCAGATTCTGAAAGCCATTCGTGAGAATGAACCGCGCGCGATATCGCTCGGCTACGACGTCACCAAGTTCAAACTCATGGCCTTTATCATCTCGGCTTCGCTCGCGGGCCTCGCGGGTGCGACCAAGACGCTGGTGTTCCAGCTTGCGTCGCTGACCGACGTGCATTGGCATACCTCGGGTGAGGTCGTACTGATGACCCTGCTCGGCGGCCTTGGCACCATTCTGGGCCCGCTGGTCGGGGCCGGAACCGTGGTCTCACTGCAAACCGAACTTGCCGATATCGTGGGCTCGTGGGTCACGGTGATCATGGGTTCGATTTTCGTAATCTGTGTGATGTTGTTCCGACGCGGTATCGTCGGCGAAATTCAGGCTCTGATTCAGCGCGCGGGGATTCGTTGAGGTACGCCAGGTGCATCCAGACGGGCCATTTCTCGCAAGGTGCGAGGTGCGTCCGGGCAGCGGATGCTGAAACGTCGTCTCCTGTCGGTGGGCGGGCGGTAATCGATGTAGTCGCTCCCAGCAGGCTTGGGTGAGGGCATGGTTCTGCGCGGGAAGCCGGTTGTTCGCTAACGGGCGCGATCACGTCATTTGGCGCGCATCATTCCAGCGCCTATGTTGTCGAGAATGTGGCGTTTTAAGCATTCGATCGTAATTATCACTGGTACGCAGAAGCGTTCGTCCATTACCCTTCGGTCATGAGGATTGCTGCATTGCTGCCCGCTTGAGTTGCGGCAAGTGCCCGCACCCGAGTTGGAGCTGTAAATGGATGGAGCCTTGCGTCTGCGCACCCGCATTTTTTTCCTTTTTGCCGCCACGCCGGGCGCCGAAGCGATGGCCGCATCCGCGCCTTTTGTGGAAGAGCTGGAGGCAGACCGGCTCTTCCTGCCTGTGCTGACCTTACTCGCACTGCTCCTGATTGTTTTCCTTTGGGGGCGGCGCCGGATTCACATCGAGCGCGAACACCTTGAGCGAAGCATGGCAGCCTTGGCCGAGGGCGAGCGGCGCTTTCGAAATCTGTTCGAACACACCCCCGCAATTTCGGTGCAGGGCTACGACCGCAACCGGCGCGTCATTTTCTGGAACCAGTTCAGCGAGACGCTGTATGGCTATTCGCCACAAGAGGCCCTGGGGCATCGTCTGGAGGACCTGATCATCCCGGACTGCATGCGTGCCGCTGTCATCGAAGGCGTGAGCAAGTGGGTGGACCGCGGCGAGCTTATTCCGGCGGCGGAACTGACGCTGAGGCGCAAGGATGGATCTCCCGTGCACGTGTTTTCGAGTCACGTCATGTTTCAGGGGCATGATGGTGAGCCCGAGATGTACTGCATTGATATTGATCTCTCCGCCCGCAAGGCGGCCGAAGATCAGTTGCGCAAGCTCTCTCTTGCGGTCGAGCAGAACCCCGCAAGCATTGTAATCACCGATCTATGGGGCAATATCGAGTACGTTAACCGTGCGTTCGAGCGTACGACGGGTTATTGCGCGGAGGAGGTGATCGGGCAGAATCCGCGCGTGTTGAATTCAGGCAAAACGCCCCCCGAAGTGTACAAGGACTTCTGGGCCACAATGATGCGTGGCGAGACCTGGCGCGGTGAGTTCATCAACCGTCACAAGAGTGGCAAGGAGTTCGTCGAACTGGCCGTCGTGACCCCGGTGCGCGACGACGATGGCAAGGTCACCCACTTCCTCGGGATCAAGCAGGATATCTCCGAGCAGAAGCGGGCCGAGGCCGAGATCAACCGCCTTGCCTACTATGACGCACTCACAGGGCTGCCCAACCGTGCGCTGCTGATGGACAGGCTTGGTCTGGTGCTGGCGGTCTCGCGCAGACAGCCGCGTCAGGACGCACTGATTCTGTTCAATATCGATCGCTTCCAGACCATCAACGATGCCCGCGGTCATGCGACAGGTGACCTGCTGCTGCAAGCGCTCGGAAAACGGCTGTCAGGACTGCTGCGCGAGGGCGACACGCTGGCGCGCATCGCGGGTGACGATTTCGCGATTCTGCTGCAGGCACTCGATATCCATCCTGAAAATGCGAGCCGGCGTGCGCTTTCGGTGGCCGAGAAGGTCCATGCGGCATTGCGTGAACCGTTTGAGCTTGGCAATGAGACCGCCATGATCACGGCCAGTCTCGGGATTACGACCTGTCCCGATGATGTGGGCGATACGGCGCTCGACATCCTGCGCCGTGCTGACACCGCACTTCATCGTGCAAAGGATGGCGGGGGCAATCAGACAGCCTTTTTCGAAACCGCGATGGGGGATGTCGCGAAGCAGAAATTCCGCACCGAACGTGAGCTCAGGCGTGGTATTCCGGCTGGAGAGCTGCGCTTGTTCCTGCAGTCACAGGTCGACGAGAACGAGATGGTTCAAGGCGCCGAAGTCCTCGTGCGCTGGCAGCACCCCGAGCGCGGACTTGTGCCCCCTGGGGTCTTCATTCCGGTTGCGGAACAGTCCGATCTGATCTGCGAGCTCGGCGTCTGGGTGCTCGAGAACGCCTGTCGGCTGATGGCAGAACACGGTTCGGTGGAGCGTGCGCTGAGACTGTCGGTCAACATCAGCCCCCGTCACTTCAGACAATCCGATTTCGTGCCATGGGTCAGCGAGCTGGTCGCCAATCATGGCATCGACCCATCGCGGCTCACGCTGGAGGTCACTGAAGGCCTGATGATCGACGATATCGACGGCGTGGTCGCCAAGATGCGTGCCTTGACGACATTTGGTATCCGGTTTTCGGTTGACGACTTCGGAACCGGGTACTCATCGCTTTCCTACCTCAAGCGCCTGCCATTGCATGAGTTGAAGATTGATCGTTCCTTCGTGCAGGATGCGCCGGACGACAGTGACGATGCCGCGCTGGTTGAAACCATCCTTGCAGTTGCCCACAGTCTGCATCTGCAGGTGGTGGCCGAAGGGGTTGAGACCGCAAGACAGGCGGCTTTTCTCAATGCACGCGGGTCGATGATCCACCAAGGGTATCTTTACGGGAAACCGCAGGCTGCTTCTGAGTGGCTTGAGGAGTGGCACCGCCAGCCGGTACGCATCTTGTCGTAAAATGCCGCGCCAGAGCACATTGCCGGAACGGAGCCTTGACCAACAGCACGCACGCAGCAGATGTCGTAACGCGGAAAATGCGCCGGGCGCAGGCCAGGACAGAGCTGTTCGAGATTTCCAGTCCTTTCCCGGGTGAACCGGGAATTGTCCGCTTGCTTGAACCGGCATTCAGTGCGGAAGATGCGTTGAGTGAGCTTCTCGTATCCGGTGAATACCGGAAGCCGTTCGTGCTCGAACACGACGGCATGCGTGCGCTCTATTTCGGATCCCTGCGTTTTCAGCAAAGCGCCATGCAGATGGCTGCGCCACATGCTCTCGAGGTGGCCTATACGCAGGGCATGATGGCTTTCCTGCTGTTCAATCCACGTCCGCGGGCCATGACCTTGCTTGGACTCGGGGGAGGCTCACTCGCGAAGTTCTGCTATCGCCACCTGCCGGCAACCTCGATCACGGTTCTCGAGCTCGACCCTGACGTCATTGCGTTTCGCGACGTCTTTGAAGTACCGCAGGACGATTCACGCTTTCGCGTCGTATGCGCCGATGCGGTCGACCACGTCAGCGCGGATGCAGAGCGCTGCGATGTGCTGATGGTCGATCTGTTCGACGAGGATGGTGTCGCGGGCGCACTGACCCGTTCCAGTTTTTATCGCGACGCACGCGCAATGTTGTCGGGAAGTGGTGTCATGGTGATGAACATTGCTGGCGACAAGGCGTCCTATGCCCCCCATGTCGCGCTGATCCGGGAAATTTTCGACGACAACGTGATTGCGATGTCGGTGCGCGAAGACGGCAACTATCTGCTCTTTGCATTCAAGAACGCCAGATTCGAGCCGCGCTGGAAATGGATGAAGTCCATAGCCCGCGAGTTGCAGGGACGGATGGGGCTGGATTTTCCGCGCTTTGCCCAGCTCCTCGAACGGGGCCAGGCAATGCGGCTGGCGCAGCGCATGTCGTACTGACGCAGGCGCGCCTTGATGGCGCGCCTGCGTGTCAGTGCTCTGTTGCGGGTTTGCTTTCCTGTGTGCTGGCGTCGGGCTCGACCTGTTTGGTGTGCGCGTGATGGCGGTGGGCCTTGTGCTCGGCATTGCGTAGCAGCGAATGCGCGATCGTGTGATAGATCGGCAGTGGGCACACCGACTTCGAGACGGCATTCGCGACCACCGCCGTCGCCATCAGCGGAATCAGCATCTCGTGGTTGGCGGTCATCTCCATGACAATCACCAGCGAGGTGATCGGGGCCTGAGTCATCGCCGCAAGGAAGGCCACCATGCCAAGTACGAGTATCGCGGGGTCCTGCCCGTCACCGATGAAGGGCGCCAGATCGGCGCCCAGCCCGGCGCCCACCGCGAGTGCAGGTGCAAAGATGCCGCCCGGGATGCGAGCCACAAATGCAAGCCAGATGACCGTCAGTTTCGCAATCATGAAATAGACGGGCAGTTGCGCCGCACCTTCGAGCGCAGCCTTTGATTCTGCGTAACCGGTACCGTAGGTGAGGCCGCCGGTGGCAAGTCCGATGAGTGCGGTGGCGAGCCCGCAGCCGGCAGCGAAGGCAACCGGATGTGAGACCGAGAATTCACCGATGCGCCCGGGCAGCTGGCGCGAAGAAGCGATCAACAGGCGTGAGAAACCCCCGCCAAGCAATCCGCCAAGCACGCCGCAAAGCAGCACCAGCCACGCACCAGCAGGCCAGCTGACCGAGGCCGGGGTCTGTCCGAAATACGTGTAATTGCCGAGCACGGCAAGTGACATCAGACCGGAGAAGATCACCGCGATCAGCGTTGTACTGTTGGCGCGGAAAGGGTGGTGGCGACAGATTTCCTCGATGGCGAACATGATGCCGCCCAAGGGGGTGTTGAACGCTGCCGCGATGCCCGCACCGCTGCCGGCAATGATCAGGTCACGGCTGGAGGCGATCCTGCCAAAGCGTTTGCCAGCGAGCATGTGCATGGCGGATGCGCCAACCTGGACAGAGGGGCCCTCGCGGCCGATGCAGGCGCCCGAGAGCAGGCCGCCGAGCGTGAGGAATACCTTCGCGATGGCTATCCTGAACGACAGGAACTGCCGACGAAGCTGGCCGTCATCGGTCAGTGACGCGGCGATTGCCTGTGGAATACCGCTGCCTTCGGTGCCGGGAAAGAAGCGGCTGGAGACCCAGGCCATTGCAGCAAAACCGGCCGGGGCAATCAGAAGGGTCAGCCAGGGGCTGACGTGCATCAGCGACTGGTGGTAACCGATTGCCAGTTCGGCGCCGATGGCAAAACCGATGGCAATGATGCCCGCAAGCAGCGCAGCACCGACAAGCAGCAATCTTTTTCGCCAGCGTCTGATGGACAGCCAGGGCAGCGCGTAGCGACGGCTGCCGCGGGCGATGTGCTTGAAGGCTCGGTGATGGATATTGTGCGGCTGTTCCGGGGCGTCGTCGGTGGGCGGCATTTTTGAGGATGAAGAGGCTGTCTCTGCAAAGACCGGCCTGAGTTTGAAAAAACAGCTGAACCTTATTCACACAAAGCGTCGTTTTGAGCTAAAAGCTCACCTTCCGCGGGCAGCAAACCCGCAAGATGGTTACGATACGCGAGACCGTCCCTGTCTGCGAATTTTTTGACAATCATTGTTTGAGAAAATATAGTCGGAGCCAATACAGATGCCCCAGCCACAGAACCCTTTGAAAAAATCTGCTGAAAAGCCTGCAGAAAAAAGCCGTCAGGTTACTCCCTTGTCCGTACTACAGCGTTTCCGGGTGCTCATCCGCACCGCACAGCGTCATTCTCAGTGGATCGAGCGTCAAAGTGGCGTAACCGGCGCCCAGCTCTGGGCGCTCCAGGAGCTGTGCGAGGTCCCCGGGATGCGGGTCGGCGAACTGGCCAACTGCATGGCGCTTCATCAGTCGACGGCTTCGAACATGATCGATCGACTTGAGACCGGCGGGCTGATCCGCAAGGAGCGTACCAGCGCAGATCAACGTGTTGTAAGGCTGTATCTGACGGATGAGGGCAATGCGCTGCTTGCAAGAGCCCCGTCGCCGGCGCGAGGCATCCTGCCTGAGGCGCTGCGACGACTGGACGAAGACGATCTTCACCGACTGCAGAGCGAGCTCGACGGCTTGCTTCACAAGATCAAGGTGCTCGATGACGGATTTGGCATGCAGCCGCTTCCCTTCACCGAGTAATGCATCCCCGGGCCGGCGGGTTTTCCGGCCACCGTTTCGCACTTGTGCGGACAGCAGCTTGAGGGCGGCCCCAATGGGGTCGCCCCTTTTTTTTCTGTTCATCAAATGGCGGCTGAATGGCTTTTGATCGACATCAAGAACGGCGCGCTTAGTCGGCACGCCAGTCGATGTCTGCGGTAGAGTTGCACGCTTGTTTCCCGCGTTTGCGGGTACTTTTTTGCGGGGCATCCGGATCATGGCAGTAGAGCTTTACAACGACGGCAAGCATGTATGTCTGGCCTTCTACGATCTAGTCGATGAGGAGGCTGACCACGCGGTGCAATGCAACCAGTTTCTCATCGTGGACGGAGATCACGGTGCGCTGATCGATCCGGGTGGCAACATGACATACAACGGCCTGCTGATGGGCATGCAGCGCTATTTTTCGTCGCGTAATCTGGATTACATTCTTGCCTCGCACGCCGACCCAGACATCATTGCCTCGCTGAACAAGTGGATGGTTACCACGCGCTGCCGGGTGCTGATTTCCAAACTGTGGGCGCGTTTCCTGCCGCATTTCACGACCGGGCGGGATTATTCCGACCGCATTATCGGAATTCCCGATGAAGGCATGGTAGTGCCGCTGGGCGAGAGCAAAATCAAGGCTGTTCCCGCGCACTTCATGCACTCCGAAGGCAACTTCCAGTTCTACGATCCTGTCGCGAAAATCCTGTTTACCGGGGACATGGGCGCATCGCTCATCGACCACGACGTGGCACTGAAACCAGTGACGAACTTCGACGACCATATTCCCTTCATGATCGGCTTTCACCGTCGCTACATGATCTCGAACAAGATCTGCCGCTTCTGGGTGAACATGGTGCGCGAGTTGGATGTCGAGATGATCGTGCCGCAGCATGGCGCACGTTTCGAGGGCAAGGCAATGGTCAACCGCTTTCTCGACTGGATCGAAAACCTGCAGTGCGGCGTCGATCTCATGACGCAGGAAAACTATCGCGCACCGTAAATTGTGCGGAGTCCGGGCCGGTTCAGTGCTTTTTCGAAAGCGACTGCATGGTCCGGGTCAGGCCGTCCAGGGTCATTGGGAACATGCGTTCGCCCACGAGCTGGCGAATCAGCTCGATGGACTTGCGGTAGTCCCACAGGCGCTCTGGTTCCGGGTTGAGCCAGGCCGCCGCCGGGTAGGCATCGAGCAGGCGTCGCAACCACGCGGCGCCCGGTTCGGCATTCATGTGTTCGATCGACCCGTGCTGGTGCACGATTTCGTACGGGCTCATGGTGGCGTCACCGACGAATATGAGCTTGTAGTCGGGGCCGAAGCGATGGATGACGTCCTGCAATGGGATGCGTTCAGTGTGGCGACGTGTGCTGTCGCGCCACACCGTTTCATAGACGCAGTTGTGAAAGTAGAAATATTCAAGGTGCTTGAACTCGCTGCGGCAGGCGGAAAACAGTTCTTCGCACACTTTGATGTGGTCATCCATCGAGCCACCGACGTCGAGAAACAGCAGCACCTTCACTGCATTGTGGCGTTCGGGACGCATCATCAGATCGAGCCATCCTGCATTGCGCGCGGTTGCCGCAATGGTGCCGTCGAGATCCAGTTCGTCGGCGGCGCCCTCGCGGGCGAAACGGCGCAGACGACGCAGGGCGACCTTGATGTTGCGGGTGCCGAGCTCAAGGCTGTCGTCCAGATTACGGAATTCGCGTCGGTCCCAGACTTTGACCGCCGTTCTGTTACCGGCCGATTCACCTCCCACGCGAATGCCTTCGGGGTGTGTTCCGTTGTTGCCAAACGGTGAGCTGCCGCCGGTCCCCACCCATTTCGACCCGCCCTGATGGCGGCCTTTCTGTTCTTCAAGACGTTTGCGGAAGGTCTCCATCAACTTGTCCCAGCCGAGCTTTTCCAGCTTGGCCTGCTCTTCCGGGGACAGGTGCTTCTTCATTGCTGCACGAAGCCATTCCTCGGGGAGGTCGAGCTCAAGACCGGGCAGGGATGAGACTTCGCGGAAGTAGGTTCCGAATGCCTGATCGAAGCGGTCATACAGTGCTTCGTCCTTGATCAGGCAGGTACGGGACCACAGATAGAAGTCGTCCAGAGAATGACTGCAGACCCCTTCGCGCAAGCCTTCGAGCAAGCTCAGAAACTCTCGGGTGGAGACCGGGAGACGGCACGCCTTCAGATGGAGAAAGAAGTCGATCAGCATTACGCCGCGGCCTGCTGTATTTCCAGCGCCCATGCGAGCGCTTGCAGATGGAGTTCGGCAGCTCCCTCCGGCGTCGTCTGGCTATTTTCGGCCGCGCTGCGGATGGCCTCGGGGTCTGCCCGCTCGCACGCCTGTGCCAGCTTCAGCTGTGGTGCGTAAGGCCCCTCGCCATGCATGATCGCCGCTTCGATTTCGTCCGCAACCGCGAGCGATTGCATTGCCCGCTCCAACGGGACCTGGAGCACGACATCGATCAGGGACAGAAGGCCGGTCAGAAAGAGAGATTCGCGATCGGAGGGGCCGAGCTTCGCGCCGCTCAGTTCCATCATTCGGGCGCGGACGAGCGCGGTCTCCAGGACTGCCGAGGAGCGACCATCCTTGTCGTCCGTGCTGCACATGAGCAACATGATCCAGCGATAGAGCTTGTCGCGGCCAAGCAGAATCAGCGCTCGCTCGATCGAGGAAACGTGCTCGGACAGCCCGTTGGCGGCAGAGTTGATGTATCGCAGCAAGCGAACCGTCAATGCGGCATCCTGCTTGAGCAGGGGGACAATTTCGTCGGTTTCGGCCTGCTTGCGCAGCTTGCCGGCGAGCATGGCCAAACGTGTGAAGTTGGGTCCCAGACTATGGTCTTGCCAATCCTCGCGGCTGGTGATGAAAGGGCCCTGGAAAAGACTGGCGCCGAGCTTGAAGCAGAAATTGAAGTCTTCCAGTCCGGGTAGCTCACGCACCAGCAGAGTGGCCTGAGGTGCACGCTCGACAATGTTCGCAGTCAGGGTCAGGGCTGCTTCGGCGCTGAGCCGGGGGGCGCGCACGACGATAACGTCGGCTTCGGACAGCAGGCCGGCGAAGCTTGGTTCGGCTATCGGGTCGGGCAGACCGATGCGGTAGCCGATGGCGCGCAGCCGACGGACCGTCTGCAGCAGGGCATCGGGCGCCGGCGCGCCTGCATCGGGCAGGTGCGTCAGCACGAGTGCCGTATTGGACGCCGGCAGGCGCAGGACGCATTCATGATCAATGAAGGAGTCGGGCACGTCGATGAATGCCGTGCGCGGACCGAGCAGCTTGCCGATATCGGCATGTACCAGGCTATTGACCAGAACTTCGGCGTAGAGGTGGTGAACCCGCCGGGAACTGTACCGGATGCGATTGCGTGCGGCCTCCTGCAACAGGAACTGGTAGCCGGCGATCTTCTGTTTGCGGTTGAGGACTGCTTCCCGGCAGATGAAGGTGGCGCCAATCTCCTGTGGCGCCACCGACTCGGTGTCCGCAGGCTTGGGCTGGGAACTGGCACGCAAGGGCGCCTGGCGATTGAGGGTCTCGAAGCCTGCCGCCTGGGTGACGGGCTTCGGTGCGGGGGGCGGCGAGCGGCGGCCGAAGAGCCAGCCGAGAAGTGTCTTGAACATGGTTACGGTCTCAACGGTTCTGTCGGGCCATATGGACGAGGCGTTCGAAAAGGTGCATGTCCTGTTCGTTCTTGAGGAGTGCGCCTGCAAGCGGCGGGACGATGGTCCTGTTGTCCTGTGAGCGCAGGGCTTCGGGCGGGATGTCCTCGGCGACGAGCAACTTGAGCCAGTCGATGAGCTCGGACGTCGACGGTTTTTTCTTCAGGCCAGGTACGTCGCGCAAGCCGAAGAAAACCTCCATTGCTTCGGTCAGCAGGGCCTTGCGGATACCGGGGAAATGCACGTCCACGATCCGCTGCATGGTGTCGCGGTCGGGAAAGCGGATGTAATGAAAGAAGCACCGACGCAGAAAGGCATCGGGCAGTTCCTTTTCGTTGTTCGATGTAATGAAAACGATGGGGCGGTGACGGGCACGAACCGTTTTTCGCGTCTCGTAAACGTGGAACTCCATGCGGTCGAGCTCACGCAGGAGGTCGTTCGGAAACTCGATGTCGGCCTTGTCGACTTCGTCGATGAGCACGACAGTGGGGCTTTCGGCCTCGAAAGCCTGCCACAGCACGCCTTTCACGATGTAGTTTGCGATGTCCTTGACGCGATCGTCTCCGAGTTGGGAATCACGCAGGCGTGATACCGCGTCGTACTCGTAGAGGCCTTGCTGTGCCTTGGTCGTGGACTTGATGTGCCACTGCAGCAAGGGAAGGCCGAGTGCCGTCGCCACCTCTTCGGCCAGCATCGTTTTGCCGGTTCCGGGCTCGCCCTTGATCAGAAGCGGGCGCTGCAGGCGAATGGACGCGTTGACCGCAAGCATGAGGTCGTGCGTTGTTACATACTGCTCGCTGCCCTCGAAGCGAAGTTGGGACATCCGGGAATCCTCTGATTAATTTTTTACGATTATAGGGCTAGGGTTCCCGATGAATCACGCATGACATAAAAACAGACCCATGGTTGCCGTGGACAAGGGGCCACGAGCAATCAGAATAGTGCGGATCAGCCTGCTTCCAACACAGAGGAGACACCATGCAGGGACGACATTTGCTTCTGGCTGCCATGATGGCAGCATTGAGCATCGGAGTACAGGCAGCGGAGGGGAACGCCGAAGCGGGAAAAGCGAACACTTCGGCCTGCATTGGTTGCCACGGCATTCCGGGATACAGGACGAGCTTCCCTGAGGTCTACTCGGTCCCCAAACTGGGCGGGCAGCACCCGGCGTACCTTGTGCGCGCACTTCAGGCCTACAAGGCGGGAGAGCGCAGCCATCCGAGCATGCAGGGAATCGCTGGTTCGCTGTCGGAGCAGGATATGGCAGACCTGGCAGCCTATTACGGAGGTGCGCAATGAGCGCTCAAATGCAACGTTGCCTGGGGGCGATCCTGTTGTTTGGTGTGTTTTCCGGCGGCCTCGTGCACGCTGCCGATCCACTGAAGGGCAAGGAAAAGTCGACGGTATGCGCGGCCTGCCACGGGGCGGACGGCAACAGTCTGACGCCTGAGTTTCCGCGTATTGCCGGGCAGCACGAGGATTACCTGTTCCGTGCCTTGCTCGACTACAAGCATGGGCAACGCAAGAACCCGATCATGGCTGCTCAGGTTGAGAACCTCGAAAAACAGGATCTCGCTGACCTTGCCGCCTGGTTTGCGAGCCAGAAGGGGTTGGTGTTCAAGCGCTAGCGCTGCGGAGAAGCCGGTACGGGTGCGGTCTCAGATAAGGCCTGCCCGCCGGCGCACGCAAGTGAGGTAGGCCACTCCGTCTGGAGGCATGTTGTTGCGCTGGGCGTTGAAGATGGTCTCGCCGAGGCATTCGAGGACGTCGTGAAGCGCGTCGTGCCGATTGCCGCGTTGCGTACAGGCCGCGTCGAAGGCCGCGCGCAATCCGGGGGGCTGATCGATCGAGAGTTGCTCCTCGATTGCAAGGTGGAGCGACAGGTGCAGGAAGGGATTGACCTGGCCGTCTTCCGGCGCGAAATCGCGATCGACGACATCCGGATCCTCGACCAGCGCATGGTATTCGGGGTGGTTCTGCAGGATGTCCGCTGCAATGGTCTCGAGCGGGGTCAGCACTTCGCGTCCCGTGTGCTTGCGCCAGGCGTCGATAAAGAAAGTGCGAACCTGATCGCGTGAAGGATTGAACATGGCGCTCTCTGAGTAGGGGAGGGGCGCGGCCGGGTCAGGCCGTCTTGTCGCGGAACTGACAAAGATCCCGCACGATGCAGGCTTCGCAGGCGGGCTTGCGTGCGGTGCAGGTATAGCGTCCGTGCAGGATCAGCCAGTGGTGTGCATCAAGCAGGTAGTTTTTGGGGATGCGCTTCATCAGCGCATGCTCGACTTCCAGCACGTCCTTGCCGGGGGCGAGGCCGGTACGGTTGGATACACGGAAGATATGGGTGTCTACCGCCATGACGGGTTGGCGGAAAACGGTGTTGAGGACCACGTTGGCGGTCTTGCGTCCGAC
>JALNWS010000012.1 GCA_023230755.1 Azoarcus sp. | reverse complement strand
TTCGGCGGTGGGCGGGCGGAGCTGGTGCTGACGGGCGACGAGATCCTCGATGCCGGCATCCAGATCGTGGCACAGCCGCCGGGCAAAAAGAACGCCTCCATTCATTTGCTTTCGGGCGGGGAAAAGGCCCTGACTGCGATTGCGCTGGTGTTTGCGATGTTCCAGCTCAACCCGGCACCCTTCTGCATGCTTGACGAGGTGGACGCGCCGCTGGACGATACGAATACCGAACGCTATGGACAAATGGTGAAGCGCATGTCATCGCAGACACAGTTCATCTTCATCAGTCACAGCAAGATCACCATGGAGATCGCCCAGCAACTGGTCGGGGTGACCATGCAGGAGCAAGGCGTGTCGCGCGTGGTGGAAGTGGATATCGAAGAGGCGTTGCGAATGGCAGAGCCGGCCGCAGCGTAACAACAGGAATCAATATGGATAGCGAACTGCAGATTGGATTGATCGGTGCGGGCGTGGCAGGTTTCATCGCCATTGTCGCGTACAACAAGTGGCAAGAGCGAAAGCACCGCAAGCAGGCCGAGGACGCGTTCCGCTCCGACCATCGCGACGTGTTGCTGGAGCCGGGAGAGGGGGCGCGTAACGAAGGTGAGTCCGCCCGCCGCGAACCGGTCGCGGACGACATCACGCCGGCAAGTGCGGCACCGACCCGTCCCTACCGCGACTCTGCGCCCAGACGTGTGCTGCCCAATTTTCCCGCCGCGCTTGATGTGCGCGCCGACTGCATCATCCGCGTCGAAGCCATCGAACCACTCGATGCATCCCGCCTGTGGGCCGCTCAACACGAAGTACTCAGTGGCCTGAGCAAGACCGTGCGCTGGTTCGGTTTTGATGACAGCGAAAATCTGTGGCACCCACTGACGGCGAACAGCGCGGGCAGCTATCACTGGTTCTGCGTGGCGCTGCAACTTGTCGACCGCCAGGGTTCGATTGGCGAGGGCGACTACATCCGTTTCTCCGGTGGCGTTCAGCGGGTGGCCGAGCAGTTCCTGGCCGTACCGGCCGGTTTGCCGGCACGCAGCGAAGTGCTCGGCAATGCGACCGAACTCGACCGCTTCTGCGCGGATGTCGACGTGCAGATCGGGATCAATGTGGTTTCCGCCAACGGTCAGCCCTTCCACGGCACCAAGCTTCGCGGTCTGGCCGAATCCGAAGGTCTGGTGTTGCGTGACGACGGCTGCTTCCACGCCTGCGACGAAGAAGGGAATACCCTTTTCACCCTGTGCAACCTTGAGCCGACCCTGTTCGCAGGCGAAGAGATGCGAAGCCTGCAGACCAATGGGGTAACGCTGGTGATCGATGTGCCCAGGGTCGCCAATGGGGCGGTGGTGTTTGAACGCATGATGCAGTTTGCCACCCGCCTCGGCAACACGCTGAATGGCGTCGTGGTCGATGACAATCGTGCGCCCTTCGGGCCCGAGGCGGCGGCGCTGATCCGTACCCAGATCGAGCAGTTTCAGCAACATATGGCCGAGCAGGGAATCCCGGCCGGCGGGCCACTGGCCAGGCGACTGTTTTCTGCATGATGCCGGCTGACAGCAAGATGATCGAGCGCGCAGCCTGGCTGCGTGCCGAACTGGGCCGGCACGAGCACGCCTACTACGTGCTCGACGCCCCAACGATTCCCGATGCCGAATACGATCGCCTGTTCCAGGAGCTGGAGGCCATCGAGAAGGCATTTCCCGAGCTTGCGCGCCCGGATTCACCCACGCGCCGTGTCGGCGGCAAGCCGCTGGCCCAGTTCCCCGCGGTCCGCCACCGTATACCGATGCTCTCTATTCGCACCGAAACGGATACCGAGGAGAGCGGGGCACATGCCTTCGATGCGCGAGTGCGGCGCGAGCTCGGGCTCGATGAAAGCGATCCGGATGTGGAGTACGCGACCGAACTCAAGTTCGACGGGCTGGCCATGAGCCTGCGCTACGAAGATGGCGTGCTGGTGCAGGCCGCGACCCGCGGCGACGGCGAAAACGGCGAGGATGTCACCAGCAATGTACGGACGGTCAGGGCGATTCCCCTGCGTGTACATGGCGATGCGCCGCCGGTGCTGGAAGTGCGGGGCGAAGTCTACATGCGTCGCGACGACTTCGAGGCGCTCAACGCGCGCCAACTGGCCGCAGGGGAAAAGGTGTTCGTGAATCCGCGCAATGCTGCAGCGGGCAGTATTCGTCAGCTTGATCCCGGTATCGCGGCGCGCCGACCCCTGTCGTTCTTTGCGTACGGACTGGGTGAGACTGAAGGCTGGACCACGCCGGCAACCCATACCGGCATTCTGGACGCGTTCGAAGCGTTCGGATTCCCTGTGTGCGAGCATCGCGAGGTGGTCAGAGGAGGCGCTGGCCTGGCCGCCTTTCATACCCGGATCGGCGAGTTGCGTGACAGCCTTGCCTTCGATATCGATGGCGTGGTCTACAAGGTCAATTCAATCGCCCTGCAGCGCCAGCTTGGCTTTGTGACGCGTGAGCCGCGCTGGGCGGTCGCGCACAAATACCCGGCGCAGGAGGCCGTTACCCGCTTGCGCGGCATCGAGGTGCAGGTGGGGCGCACCGGCGCGCTCACACCGGTGGCCCGGCTCGAGCCTGTGTTTGTCGGCGGTGTCACGGTAACCAATGCCACCTTGCACAATCAGGATGAGATCGATCGCAAGGATGTGCGTATCGGGGACTGGGTCATCGTGCGTCGTGCGGGCGATGTCATCCCGGAAATTGTGGCCCCGGTGGTGGAGCGCCGTGAGCACGAGCTGCCGCGCTTCAATCTTCTTGCAAGCCTGCCGCAGCGTGACGGCCTGCCCACCTGTCCTGTCTGCGGCTCGCATGTGGTCAGGGGCGAGGACGAGGCGGTTGCACGCTGCACGGGCGGCCTCTACTGCCCGGCACAACGCAAGCAGGCCTTGCTGCATTTTGCCAGCCGGCGCGCAATGGATATCGAAGGGTTGGGCGACAAGCTTGTCGAACAGCTTGTCGATAGTGCCATCATCAAGACGCCAGTCGACATCTACCGGCTCGGCATCCTCGCGCTGGCCAATCTCGAGCGCATGGGCGAAAAGTCTGCCCAGAACCTGCTGGTGGCGATCGACAAGAGTCGTCACACAACACTGGGAAAATTCATCTTCTCCCTTGGCATCCGCAACGTCGGCGAAGCCACCGCGCGGGATCTTGCACTTCATTTCGGTAATCTCGATGCCGTGATGGCAGCCGATGAGACGCGTCTGCAGCAGGTGCCCGATGTCGGTCCGATCGTTGCGAAATGCATCGTGGAGTTCTTTGCCGAGGATCACAACCGCGAAGTCATTGAGCAGTTACGCGCCGCGGGCGTCGAATGGGCTGAAGGCGAGGCGGTAGTGGCTCCGTCGGGTGCCCTTGCGGGCAAGGTCTTTGTGCTCACCGGTAGCTTGCCGACGATGAGTCGCGATGAAGCAAAGGCACTGATCGAGGCCAAGGGCGGCAAGGTAACCGGCTCCGTTTCAAAGAAGACCGATTTTCTTGTTGCAGGTGCGGACCCCGGCTCGAAGCTGACGAAGGCGGAGTCGCTGGGCATCGATATTGTCGACGAGGCCGGCCTGCTCTCATTGCTGGCCAGTGCTGAATAGAGTCTCCTACGTACACGATCAAGCATTCTCAACGTTACAGAACAGGAACACCGAGGAGTCGAATACATGAAGAAAGTCACCAAGGCCGTATTTCCCGTAGCCGGCATGGGCACCCGTTTCTTGCCCGCCACCAAGGCGAGTCCGAAGGAAATGCTGCCGATCGTCGACAAGCCCTTGATCCAGTACGCGGTCGAAGAGGCCGTGGCGGCGGGGATTACCGACATGATCTTCATCACGGGCCGCACCAAGCGCTCGATCGAGGATCACTTCGACAAAGCTTATGAACTGGAAACCGAACTCGAGGCACGCGGCAAGAAGGAATTGCTCGAGATCGTGAAGAAGACGGTGCCCAAAGGCGTCAACTGCATCTATATCCGTCAGCCCGAGGCGCTCGGGCTGGGCCATGCAGTACTGTGCGCGAGCCATGTCGTCAGCGACGAAGCCTTTGCGGTCATCCTGGCCGATGACCTGCTCGACAACCCGGGTTCGTCGTCGGTGATGCAGCAGATGGTCGGTGTCTACAATTACCATCGGTGCTCGGTGCTCGGAACCATGAACGTACCGCGCGAGGAAACCCGGCAGTACGGTATCGTCAGCACCGAGAACCAGAACGGCGACGTACAGCGCGTTACCGGCATCATCGAGAAGCCGAAGCCCGCAGATGCACCGACCACGCAGGCAGTGGTTGGACGCTACGTCCTGACGCCACGCATCTTCGATCACATTCGCGCACTCAAGCCGGGCGCGGGTGGCGAATATCAGTTGACCGATGCGATTGCGTCCCTGCTCAAGGAAGAGGCCGTCCTGTCATACCAGTTCCAGGGGGTGAGATACGATTGCGGCTCCAAGATGGGCTATCTGAAAGCGACCATCGAGCTCGGTCTGCGTCACCACGAGATCGGCGAAGAGCTCTCAAGCTATCTGAACGAGCGCTTTGCCGGCGGCGTCGCCAAGAAGAAGGACAAGTAAGCTCCGGACTGTCGCCTGCCTTCGCGATTCCGGCAGGGAAACGTCGAAGGCAGACCGCTTCGTGCCTGCAGCAACGCTGAATGCTGCGGTGAGCCAGGCGATCTGCGCCCAAGGCGCAGCCTGAAAAGAAAAACGCCCCGCCAGATTACTCAGGCGGGGCGTTTTGCTGTCAGAAGCGGGCTGGCTTAAGCCGCGTCGCTCTTGGCGGCACGCTTGCGGTCGTTTTCCTTGAGGTGACGCTTACGCAGGCGGATGTTCTTAGGCGTGATCTCGACGACCTCGTCGTCGGCGATGAATTCGATTGCCGACTCCAGCGACAGACCGATCGGCGGAATCAGGCGGACCGCTTCGTCGGTACCGGACGAACGCACGTTGGTCAGCTGCTTGCCCTTGATCGGGTTGACCACGAGGTCGTTGTCGCGGGTGTGGATGCCGATGATCATGCCTTCGTACAGTGCTTCACCCGGGCTCACGAACATGCGGCCGCGGTCCTGCAGGTTCCACAGCGCATAGGCAACTGCGTCGCCGTCGTTCTGCGAGATCAGCACACCGTTACGACGCTCGGCCATGGCGCTGGCCATCGGACCGTAGTCGTCGAACACGTGGCTGGCAAGGCCGGTACCACGCGTCATGGTGAGGAACTCACCCTGGAAGCCGATCAGGCCGCGAGCCGGGATGCGGTATTCGAGACGGACACGGCCCTTGCCATCCGGCTGCATGTCCTGGAGTTCTCCGCGACGACGGCCGAGCTCTTCCATCACGCTGCCCTGGTGGTCTTCTTCCACGTCAACGGTGAGCATTTCGTACGGCTCGCACTTCACGCCGTCGATTTCCTTGTACACCACACGCGGACGACCGACGGCGAGCTCGTAACCCTCGCGACGCATGTTTTCGAGGAGGATGGTCAGGTGCAGCTCGCCACGACCGGAGACTTCGAACACGTCCGAGTCGCTGGTAAAGTTGACCCGCAGCGCGACGTTCTTGAGCAGTTCCTTTTCCAGGCGCTCGCGGATCTGACGGCTGGTGACGTACTTGCCTTCACGGCCGGCCAGCGGCGAGGAGTTGACCATGAAGTTCATGGTCAGGGTCGGCTCGTCCACTGCGATCGGGGTCATGCCTTCGAGGTGCTCGGGGTCACAGATGGTGACGCCGATGTTGACCTGCGAGAGGCCGGCCACGATCACGATGTCGCCGGCTTCGGCGCCTTCGGACGGCGAGCGCTCGAGGCCCTTGAAGGTCAGGATCTGGCTGACCTTGCCCTTGCCACGGTTTTCGTCGCCGTACATCACGACCACTTCCTGGTTGGGGCGGATACGACCGCGCTTGATGCGGCCGATACCCATCTGCCCCATGTAGGTCGAGTAGTCCAGGGAGCACACCTGCATCTGCAGCGGGCCGTCGGCGTCCACTTCGGGTTGCGGTACGTGTTCGAGGATGGCTTCGAACAGCGGGCGCATGTCGGTGCGCTCGTCGTCCTCATTGATAACGGCAAAGCCGTTCAGGCCGGAGGCATACACGACCGGGAAGTCGAGCTGCTCGTCCGTTGCGCCGAGCTTGTCGAACAGGTCGAAGGTGTGGTTGATCACCCAGTCGGTACGTGCGCCCGGACGGTCGATCTTGTTGACCACCACGATCGGCTTGAGGCCGAGGGCGAGTGCCTTGCGGGTCACGAAGCGGGTCTGCGGCATCGGGCCTTCGACCGCATCGACCAGCAGCAGCACACTGTCAACCATGGACAGCACGCGTTCGACTTCACCGCCGAAGTCAGCGTGTCCCGGGGTATCAACGATGTTGATGTGGGTGTCGCCGTACTGGATGGCACAGTTCTTCGACAGAATCGTGATGCCACGTTCCTTCTCGATATCGCCCGAGTCCATGATCCGCTCGCCCATCTGCTGGTTCTCACGGAAGGTGCCGGACTGGCGCAGGAGCTGATCAACCAGGGTCGTCTTGCCGTGGTCAACGTGGGCAATAATTGCGATGTTGCGGATGGAACGGGACATGTGTAGGGGAAGTCTTTGAAAAGTCGATCATTCTAACACGTGCTATCGCGGCGCAACATGAATTCTCCAGCTCATTTCGTGGCTGCACGCTTGCGGGGCCCATATCCGGACGCATGATAGAATCCGCGCCGTTTTCAAGCGGAGAAATTCCATGCTCGCAATCATTGGCGGCACCGGCCTGACACAGTTGTCCAGCCTCGAAATCGTCCGCCGCGAAGTCGTTCGCACTCCGTACGGCGAGCCCTCCGGCGCGCTGACGTTCGGATCCCTGTGCAACAAACCGGTCGTGTTTCTTGCGCGGCATGGCTACGGCCACACGATTCCGCCGCACAAGGTGAATTACCGGGCAAACATCTGGGCGCTCAAGGAAGCAAAGGTTGGCGCCATTGTATCGGTGGCTTCGGTCGGTGGCATTCGCGAAGACTATGTACCCGGCGCGCTGGTGATCCCGGACCAGATCATCGATTACACCTGGGGGCGCGAGAGCACCTTTTTTGACAGCGTCGACAAGCCGGTCCGTCATATCGACTTTACCCGCCCGTACGACGAGGTACTGCGCCAGCGCCTGCTGGTCGCGGCGGCTTCAGCCGGCGAGGCGGTCTACAACGGCGGTGTCTACGCAACGACTCAGGGTCCCCGGCTCGAAACCGCGGCCGAGATCAATCGGCTGGAACGCGACGGGGCCGACCTGGTCGGGATGACCGGCATGCCGGAGGCGTCTCTCGCGCGCGAACTCAATTTGCCGTACGCGGCCATCAATGTTGTGGTGAATTGCGCTGCGGGCCGCTCTTCGAGTGAGCAGGGTATTCATTTTGACGACATCGAGCTTGTCCTGCAGGATGCAATGGTGCGGGTGCACACACTGCTGGAACATATCTGCAAGGATTAGGGGCGGTGCAGTGCTGCGCTGCTACAATCCCGCGCCGTTCAATTTGCGTTGCACAAACTCATGAAAAGAATCGAAAACGCTTTCGAGCACCTGCTGTTTTCCAGCCGCTGGCTGATGGCGCCGGTCTACTTCGGGCTGGTGCTGGCCATGGTCGTTCTGCTGATCAAGTTCACCAAGGAGGTTCTTGGCATCTTTGGCAGCATCATGACGGCGACGGGAGGGGATTTGATTATCGGGGTGCTGTCGCTGGTGGACATCGCGCTGATAATGAATCTGCTGATCATCATCATGTTCAGCGGCTACGAAAACTTCGTTTCCAAGATGGATGATCTGCATAACCATCGTGATCGTCCTGACTGGATGGGGCACATCGGCTTTTCGGATCTCAAGATCAAGCTCATCGGCTCGATTGTTGCCATTTCCGGGATCGAGTTGCTCAAGGGGTTCATGAACGTCGATAACCTGAGTGATCGTCAACTCGGATGGATGGTCGGCATCCACATCACCTTCCTGCTTTCGGGTGTGCTGTATGCGCTGATGGATCGGTTGCACGGCAGCAAGGGGCACTGAACGGCAGGTCTGAATACGCCGGGCTTGATTCGGTTTTCGGGGCGGCTCGGGAGAGCCGCCCCGGTTGCGTTTACACCTGCAGCATGTCGATGAGTTCCTGCTCGATGCGTACAACGCGGGCGTCCTGAGAAAGACCTCCCCCGGTGAGAAGAAAGGTGTCTTCCACGCGTTCGCCCAGCGTTGCGATTTTCGCGGTTTCCACGCTCACGCCGTGCTTCGCGAGTACCTCCGCGACATCGTAGAGCAGGCCGGGGCGGTCTGAGGCTGTGAGCGACAGGATGTGGTGGCGGCCGGCTTCGTCCGCACGCAGGCTGACCTTGGGGGTGACCGGGAAGTGCCTGACCTGGCGTGACAGACGCCCGTTTGCGGGGCGTTGCGGTTCGTCGTGGTTTGCCAGCAGGATGCCGAGCTCGTGTTCGATCAGGGCGACGATGTCGCGATAGCTCGCACCGCGACCACTGTCCTGGAGCATGAAGCTGTCCAGTGCATAGCCGTGGCGGGTGGTGTGCACCTTGGCATCGAGAATGGTGAAGCCGAGGCGACCGAAAAAGCCGGTAAGGCGGACGAAAAGGTTGGTCTGGTCGCGGGCAAAAACCATTACCTGAACCCCGTCTTCTTCATCCGAGACGCGTGCCTTGACGACGGGCTCTTCCGCGTTGGGGCGGAAGTAAAGCACCCTGGTGTGCCAGGCGATCTCCTCGGGCGAGTGGCGCATGAAATACACCGCGTCCAGTTGTGCCCAGAGCGCATCTTCCACGCCCTGGCGCAGGCCGTGGTAGCGCAACAGGTGGCTCGCGTTCTCCTGGCGGTCGTCAAGCCCCAGGGCCTGTTGAGGCGTGGCGCCTCGCAGCAGTCGCTGGGTGGCGAAGAAGAGATCTTCCAGCAGCTTGCCTTTCCAGCCGTTCCATACCTTGGGACTGGTGCCGCGAATGTCTGCGTGCGTCAGGAGATAGAGTGCGGTCAAGCGGCGCTCGTCGCCGACTGTGGTTGCAAAGTTGTGAATGACGTCAGGATCGGAAGTGTCTTCCTTCTGCGCGACATGTGACATGGTCAGGTGGTGCTGAACGAGCCAGACGATCAGTTCGGTGTCGTCCTTGTCGATCCCGTGGTCGCGGCAGAAATCACGCGCGTCAGTCATGCCGAGCTTTGAATGATCGCCGCCACGGCCCTTTGCAATATCGTGAAACAGGGCAGCGATGTAGAGCAGCCAGTAGCGGTCGAACCCAAGGATGAGGCGGGTCATCAGGGGGTATTCATGCGCATGCTCGCCCATGGTGAAGCGGCGGACATTACGCAGGACCATGAGGATGTGCTGGTCGACCGTGTAGGCGTGAAACAGGTCATGCTGCATCTGGCACAGGATCTTGCGCCAGGGGGGCAGGTAGCGTGACAGGATGCCGTACTGGTTCATCTGCCGGAAGGCGTGCACAACGCCACGCTTCTGGCTCACGATCTCCATGAACAGGGCGCGATTCTTCGGATCGGCACGAAATGCGGCGTTGATGCGTTTTCGATTGAGCCAGACGCCGCGCAACGTTCGCGCAGTCATGCCCTTGAGTTCGGAGCGCTGCTCCAGGAGCAGAAAGCACTCAAGCAGGGCTGACGGGGTGCGCTCGAAAACGTTGTCGTTGCGGATGTCGAGCAGTTCGCGAACGGCCTGAAAGCGACCGCTGATGACGATCGCGGGGGAATTGCGGTCGGGAAAGATCTCGGTGCCGTAGTTCTGCAGCAGGATGCCGTTGATCTGGGTAACCGTCTTTGCCGTAAGGTAGTAGCGCTGCATCAGGATTTCGGAGGCGCGCTTCGCTGCGGTGGCCTCGATGCCCATGATGTGGGCGAGCTTTTCCTGATGATCGAACAGCAATCTGTCCTCTGCACGGCCTGCGAGGTAGTGCAGACGGATCCGCACATGCTGAAGGAAGCGCTCGACGCTGCGCAGATCGCTCGCTTCCTCGCCGGTGATCAGGCGTCGGCGTGCAAGTTCGCGCCAGTTCCGGCCCAGTCCTGCCGCGCGCGAGATCCAGCCCAGCATCTGCAGGTCGCGCAAGCCGCCGGGACTCTCCTTGCAGTTGGGTTCGAGTTCGTAAGGTGTGTCGTGATACCGGGCGTAGCGTTGCTCCTGCTCGAGTTGCTTGGCTTTGAAGAAGGCACGAACATCAAGCTGTGCCCGGTAACGTTCGGTAAAGTCCTTGAACAGTGCAGCGTTGCCCATCAGCAGGCGTGCCTCGAGCAGCGTGGTCTGCACGGTGATGTCGCCAAGCGATGCGTCGAGACACTCTTCAATCGTGCGCACGCTGTGCCCGATGTCCAGGCCCACGTCCCATAGCGCGCCGACCAGCATCGATAGCTGGGATTGCAGTGCTTCGTCCGGCGGTTCTGGCAGCAGAATCAGCAGGTCGACGTCCGAGCACGGATAGAGTTCGCCCCGGCCATAGCCCCCCACCGCGACCAGTGCGGCGCTGGTCGGCACGCCGCTTGCCTTCCACAGGCGGCTGATTGCGCTGTCCACCAGCTTGGATCGCCCGTGGAGCATCTGCGCCGTAAGCGGGTGTGCTTCATAGGCGGAGCGCAGGCTTGCGTGTCCGTCAGTCAGGTACTGGCGTGCGTCGTTGATGGCTTGCTGCAGTGGATCGCTTGAGGTCAAGGTCGTCTTTCCTGCTGTGCGCTCTCAGGCGAAACGGTCTGCAACGATTGCAGGCGGAGGTGGGCAGTTGGCAGACAGCGTGAGTACTTCGACACCGGTCTCGGTTACAAGGACGGCGTGTTCCCACTGTGCGGACAAACTGCGATCCTTGGTGACGATGGTCCAGCCGTCAGGAAGCTCGGAAATTGCCGCCTTGCCCGCGTTGATCATCGGCTCGATGGTGAAGATCATCCCGGGTTCGAGTTCAACGCCGGTGCCCGGCTTCCCATAGTGCAGGACCTGGGGTTCTTCATGAAAGCTGAGCCCGAGTCCGTGTCCGCAGAACTCCCGCACGACGGAAAAACCACTGCCTTCCGCGTGGCGCTGGATGACATGGCCGATGTCGCCCAGTCGCCCACCGGGGCGAACCGCTGCGATGCCGAGCCAGAGGCACTCAAAGGTGACCTGGCACAGACGCTTCGCAAGAATCGACCCCTCCTTGCCGACGATGAACATGCGACTGGTGTCGCCATGAAACCCTTCGGGGGTGATCACGGTAATGTCCAGGTTGACGATGTCACCCTTTTTCAGCGTCTTTTCTTCACTGGGAATGCCATGGCAGACCTGGTGATTGATCGAAGTGCAAATCGACTTCGGGTATGGTGTGTAGCCCGGCGGAGCGTAGTTGAGCGGTGCGGGAACGGTATTCTGGACGTTCACCATATAGTCATGACACAGACGATCGAGCTCGCCTGTGGTGACACCTGGCTGGACAAAGGGGTCGATGTAGTCGAGAACCTCTGCTGCGAGACGGCAGGCGACGCGCATCTGTTCTATTTGTTCTGCGGTCTTTATCGTGATGCTCATGGTCGGAAAGGGGATGAGTGAAAGGGCTCTAGGCTAGCGCATGCGTCCTCTGCGGGCAAACGCGGTATTGCATCCCGGCTTGAGCGCTGTCATGTCTCAGTGCTATCATCACGGGCTTGTCTGCTTACGCAGGCAAAATCCACACGCCGAATCGATCGGGGTCCGCATGCAGGCAGTGTCTGTTGCGGCGAAGGTGCGATAAGCATGTCCGGGCAGGAGTCCGACAAGGCTGCGCATCCGGTTCGGCGGAGGCTAACCCTAGATCTGGAGTTTCACATGTCAGTAACAATGCGTCAGATGCTCGAAGCGGGCGTTCACTTTGGTCACCAGACCCGTTTCTGGAATCCGCGTATGGCCCCGTATATCTTCGGCCATCGCAACAAGATTCACATCGTCAACCTCGAAAAGACGATGGTCAAGTACAACGAAGCCATGGATTTTGTCCGCAAGCTGTCGGCAAACCGCGGCACCATCCTGTTTGTCAGCACCAAGCGCCAGGCTCGCGAAATTCTTGCCGAAGAAGCGCGTCGTGCCGGCATGCCTTTCGTTGACGAGCGCTGGCTCGGCGGCATGCTGACCAACTTCAAGACGGTCAAGCAGTCGATCAAGCGTCTGAAAGAAATGGAAGCGATGGTTGAAGACGGCTCGATGGAGCGTCTGAGCAAGCGCGAAGCGCTGACCGCCCAGCGCGAAATGGACAAGCTGCAAAAGAGTATCGGTGGCATCAAGGATATGGGTGGTCTGCCCGACGCCCTGTTCGTCATCGATGTCGGCTATCACAAGATTGCCATCACCGAAGCCAAGAAGCTCGGTATTCCGGTTGTGGCCGTGGTCGACACCAACCACTCGCCCGATGGCGTGGATTATGTGATCCCGGGTAACGATGACTCCTCGCGCGCCATCCGCCTGTACGCCCGCGGTGTTGCTGATGCCGTGCTGCAGGGTCGTAGCCAGGTGCTGCAGGAAATCGTGTCTGCCGACGGCGAGGAGTTTGTAGAAGTCGAAGAAGAGAACTCCCCGGAACAGGCCTGATCCTGCTCCAGGGTTGAAGCGATAGTTTTCCGCGGCGGGCCGGTGCCCGCCGTGTGCTGTAAACGAACATTCAGGAGTTAGCATGGCGGAAATCACCGCAAGCATGGTCAAGGAACTGCGCGAGAAGACTGACGCGCCGATGATGGAGTGCAAGAAGGCACTGACCGAGGCGGCTGGCGATCTGGCCAAAGCCGAAGAAATCCTGCGCATCAAGCTCGGCAACAAGGCTTCCAAGGCAGCAGCCCGTGTTACCGCCGAAGGCATCGTCGGCACGCATCTGTCAGCCGACGGCAAGCTTGCAGCAATGGTCGAACTGAACTGCGAAACCGACTTTGTCGCCAAGAACGATGACTTCATCGCACTTGCCGCATCGCTCGCGACCCTGATCGCCGAGAAGAATCCCGCTGATGTCGAGGCGCTCGCAGCGCTCGAACTCAACGGTCAGACCGTTGAGCAGTTCCGTTCGGCGCTGGTTGGCAAGATCGGTGAGAACGTCTCCGTTCGTCGCTTTGTGCGCATCGAAGCGCAAGGGCGCGTTGCCAGCTACATCCACGCCGGCGCCCGTATCGGCGTGCTGGTCGACCTGGTGGGTGGCGATGAGCAGATGGGCAAGGATCTGGCGATGCATATCGCTGCTTCCAAGCCGAAGTCGCTCGACTCTACTGGCGTGCCTGCCGAACTGATCGAGGCAGAGCGTCGCATCGCGATCGAGAAGGCTCGCGAAGCCGGCAAGCCGGATGCAATGCTCGAAAAGATTGCTGACGGTACCGTCCAGAAGTACCTGAAGGAAGTCACCCTGCTGGGTCAGCCTTTCGTCAAGGACGACAAGCAGACTGTCGAGGCGCTGCTCAAGTCGCGTTCGGCTTCGATCGCCAGTTTCGCGCTGTATGTTGTCGGCGAAGGGATCGAGAAGAAGGCAAACGACTTCGCTGCTGAAGTGGCTGCCCAGGCCGCTGCTGCTGCACAGAAGTAAGGAGCATCCAAAATGACCGCTGCTGCTTACTCCCGCATTCTGCTCAAGCTTTCGGGCGAGGCCTTGATGGGAGATGATGCCTACGGGATCAACGAGGATGTGGTCAATCGCATCGTCGCCGAGATTACCGAGGTGACACGTCTTGGCGTGCAGGTTGGGGTGGTGATCGGTGGCGGCAACATTTTCCGCGGCATGAAAGGTGCAGCGTCAGGCATGGATCGCGCCACGGCCGACTACATGGGCATGCTGGCTACGGTCATGAATGCCATGGCGCTGGCCGATGCCATGCGCCGGATGGATCTCGAGGCGCGTGTTCAGTCTGCGCTTCGTATCGATCAGGTGGTCGAGCCCTATATTCGCGGCCGCGCGATCCGTCATCTGGAAGAGGGGCGGGTCGTGATCTTTGCTGCAGGTACGGGCAACCCCTTCTTTACGACCGATACGGCCGCTGCACTTCGTGGCGCTGAAATCGGAGCGCAGATTGTGCTCAAGGCCACCAAGGTGGACGGTGTGTATACCGCAGATCCGAAGAAGGATCCTTCCGCCCAGCGTTTTCACCGAATCAGTTTCGATGAGGCAATCGGCCGTAATCTCGCAGTCCTGGATTCGACCGCATTTGCACTCTGTCGGGACCAGAAATTGCCGATCAACGTGTTTTCGATCTTCAAGCCCGGCGCGCTAAAGCGTGTGGTCATGGGTGAAGACGAGGGCACACTGGTTCATTCCTGATTCACGAAAGGACAACCATGATTTCCGAACTCAAGAAGACGACCGAGCAGAAGATGGACAAGTCGGTCGAGGCGCTCAAGCTTGATCTGGCCAAGGTGCGCACCGGACGCGCGCACACGGGTCTGCTCGATCATGTGATGGTCGAGTATTACGGCAGCATGGTGCCGGTCAATCAGGTCGCGAACGTCACGCTCATCGACTCCCGTACCATCGGTGTTCAGGCTTGGGAAAAGCCAATGCTGGGCAAGATCGAGAAGGCGATTCGTGATTCCGATCTCGGCCTCAATCCGGCAAATATGGGCGAAATCATTCGCGTCCCGATGCCGGCCCTGACCGAAGAGCGTCGCCGCGACCTGACAAAGGTTGTGCGTACGGAAGGGGAAAGTGCCAAGATTGCGGTACGCAACCTGCGCCGTGACGCAAATCAACAGCTCAAGGATGCCGTCAAGGATAAACTGATCTCGGAAGACGACGAGCGTCGTGCCGAGGATGAAATCCAGAAGCTGACGGATCGCCATGTCGGCGACATCGACAGACTGCTCGCACAAAAAGAGCAGGAGCTGATGCAGATCTGATCTGCCACAACCGAATGGCCCGTCAAGGGTCATGCGTGGAGTCCATTGATGGCAGATTCTGGCTTTACCAGTTCCACACGTGCCGTTCCGGTAGCGAGCGATGTGCCCCGGCACATCGCGATCATCATGGACGGCAACGGGCGTTGGGCAAAGAAGCGTTTCATGCCTCGCGTCGCTGGCCACAGCCGCGGCGTCGACACGGTCCGTGCCACCATTCGATCCTGCATGGATCGCGGGGTGGAGTACCTGACCCTGTTCGCATTCAGCTCGGAGAACTGGCGCCGTCCTGCCGATGAAGTCTCATTTCTGATGCAGTTGTTCATCAAGTCGCTGCAGAAAGAAGTGGTTCGTCTGCATGAGAACGGTATCCGCTTCCGTGTGATCGGCGATGTGTCCCGTTTCGACAGGACGCTGGTCGACGTCATCCAGGAAGCCGAGGCCCTGACAGCAGGCAATACCCGCTTCAATCTGACGATTGCCGCAAACTACGGCGGGCGGTGGGATATTCTTCAGGCTGTTTCACGTGTCCTTGCCAAGCATCCCGGGGAGGATGTTCCGGTTACCGAGGAGGCGCTCGAAGCTGAGCTTTCGATGAGTTTCGCGCCCGAGCCCGACCTTTTCATTCGCACCGGAGGCGAGCAGCGCATCAGCAACTTTCTGCTGTGGCAACTGGCCTATACCGAGTTGCACTTTACCGATACCCTTTGGCCTGACTTCAATGCCAAGGCACTTGGTCGTGCAATCGAGTCCTACCAGGGGCGTGAGCGCAGATTCGGTCGCACCAGCGATCAGGTGAAGGACGCTGCAGGCACGGGACGTCATGCTTAAAACGCGGATCATTACTGCGTTCATTCTGCTGTTCGGTCTGCTTGCCGTCCTGTTCATGTTGCCGGCATCACTCTGGGTCGCGTTTTGTGCGCTGGTCTGCGGTGGGGCCGCATGGGAGTGGGGCGGGCTCGCCCGCTTTACTTTCCCGGGACGCATGATCTTTGCGCTTCTGACCGGCGTCCTCTGTGGCACGGTCGGCATCCTGTCCGGCCTTGGAGGCGAGTCTGCGCCCGTCGCCGGATTGCTGGCGCCGCTCTATGTGGTCAGTGCCCTTTTCTGGTTATTCGTCGTTCCGTTCTGGCTGCGCACGAAATGGCGCCTGTCCAACATCGGTGTGGCCGTCGGTGTCGGGCTCGTCGTCATGGTGCCGCCGGCACTGGCGCTGGCACACCTGCGCCAGATCGGTCCGTGGCTGCTGCTCGCGATCATGGCCATGGTCTGGATAGCCGATATCGCCGCGTATTTCAGTGGCAGGGCGTTCGGACGACGCAAGCTCGCACCCGGCATCAGCCCGGGAAAAACCTGGGAGGGGGCGTTTGGTGCGGCCGCAGGCGTGATCGTTTTCGGCTATGTCCTGCTGTTTTTCTTCGCCGCCTTCGAAATTCCCGCTTGGCTCTACACGGCAAGCTTGCCCTTGTTGCTGGCGTTTACTGCGGTCAGCATCATCGGTGACCTGTTCGAGTCGCTTCTCAAGCGCCAGGCGGGCATCAAGGACAGCGGTGCCATTCTTCCAGGTCACGGCGGCATTCTCGACCGCATCGACAGCCTGACCTCAACACTGCCAATGGCGGGCCTGCTTGCCCTGTGGCTCGCACGCTGAAAACTTCACACTACATGCCTGACTCACGTCTGCAGCAAGTCACAATTCTTGGTGCCACCGGTTCAATCGGCGTCAGCACCCTCGATGTCATCGGTCGCCACCCTGAACGCTATGCCGTATTTGCGCTTACCGCCTGCCGCCAGGTAGACAGGATGGTCGAACAGTGTTGCCGGTTTGGCCCCCGCTATGCGGTGATGGCTGATGCGGATGCGGCCGTGCAGTTGCGCGCACGTTTGCGTGAGGCAGGATGTGCGACCGAGGTGCTTTCCGGCGCAGCTGCACTTGCAGAGGTTGCGGCGGATGCCGAGGTCGATGCAGTCATGGCGGCGATCGTTGGTGCTGCGGGTCTTGAGCCCACCCTTGCTGCCGCTCGTGCAGGCAAAAAGATCTTGCTCGCAAACAAGGAAGCGCTGGTGCTGTCCGGGCGGTTGTTCATGGATGCCGTTGAGGCCTCCGGCGCCTGCTTGCTCCCGATTGACAGTGAACACAATGCGATCTTTCAGTCTCTGCCCGCGTCCTACCGCCGTAACCCGGTCGCAAGCGGTGTCCGGCGCATCCTGCTGACCGCTTCCGGCGGTCCGTTCCGCAAGTCGGCTGTCGAAGATCTTGAATACGTCACGCCCGATCAGGCGTGTGCGCACCCCAACTGGGTGATGGGGCGCAAGATCTCCGTCGACTCGGCGACGATGATGAACAAGGGGCTCGAAGTGATCGAGGCGCACTGGTTGTTTGGTGCTGCGGCCGATCGGATCGAGGTCGTGATTCATCCGCAGAGCGTCATCCATTCGATGGTCGATTACCTTGATGGCTCGGTGATCGCCCAGCTGGGTAATCCCGACATGCGCACGCCGATCGCTCATGCGCTGGCGTGGCCCGAGCGCATCGACTCCGGGGTGGCTGCACTCGACCTGGTCGAGATTTCGCAACTGACGTTTGAGCGTCCCGATTTCGACCGTTTTCCCTGCCTGGCCCTTGCATACCAGGCCCTGCGTGAGGGCGGAGCTGCACCTGCCGTGCTCAGCGCTGCAAACGAAGAGGCCGTAGCCGCATTTCTCGACGGAAAGCTCGGTTATCGCCGCATTGGCGATGTTATTTCTGCGACGCTGGAACGTGTCGGGATGATGGCGGTCGATTCGCTGGAGGCAGTTCTGGCTGCAGATGCCAATGCGCGAGAAATCGCCCGAGACCAAATCACCAAGCGTGCCATAACCCGATGACCCTGTTTCACTATTTGATTCCATTTGCGCTTGCACTTGGCCTGCTTATCCTGGCTCACGAGCTTGGGCATTATCTTGTCGCGCGCTGGTGCGACGTCAAGGTGCTTCGATTCTCCATTGGCTTCGGCAAACCGCTGCTCGTCAAGCGCGCCGGTGCGGACGGCACGGAATGGGCGCTCGGGGCTTTTCCGCTTGGCGGTTATGTGAAGATGCTGGACGAGCGCGAAGGAGAGGTTGCAGCGGGAGAGCTCGACCGGGCTTTCAATCGTAAGAGTGTCTGGCGCCGCTTCGCGATCGTGGCTGCGGGCCCGCTGGCGAATTTTCTTCTGGCCATCGTCCTCTACTGGGGCATTTTCGTTGCGGGAACGGATGAGCTCCGGCCGCGGATTTCGACTGTAGATGTGAGTGACGCAGCAACGGCAAACCCCGCGCAGAAAGCGGGCATACGCGATGGCGATCTCGTTGTCGCGATCGATGACGAGCCAATTCAGAGCTGGCAGGACCTGCGTTGGGTGCTCCTGCGCCATGCCCTTGATAGTGAAAAGGTCAGCCTGCGAATCAGGACGCTTGAAGAGGTCGAGACCTTGCGCACGCTCGATCTCACCGGCCTTGATATCGACGATAGCAGCACCGACCTGATCGCGCGGATTGGACTGAAGCCCTGGCGGCCGGAAATTCCGGCGGTTGTCGGCAGGTTGGTGGACGATGGGCCCGCCGCGCGCGCAGGGTTGGTGGCAGGTGACGAGATCATCGCAATCGACGGCGAACCGATCACCTCTTGGGGTGAAATGGTGGCGAAGATCCGTGAATCTGCCGGGCACGAACGCGTGTTCACGGTGAAACGGGGTGAAGCAGTGCGCAGTTTTCCGATCGTGCCGGATGCAACTGCCGAGAACGGCAAAAGCGTCGGGCGCATCGGCATTGCGGTCGTTGAGCCAATGCTCGGCGGGCTGACGATGTTTGCCGAGGTTCGATATGGCGTAGTCGATGGCCTCGAAAAGGCAATACGGCAGACCTGGGATACCAGCGTGCTCAGTCTGCAAATGATCGGGCGGATGATCACGGGTGAGGTTTCATGGAAGAATCTCTCCGGACCGGTCACCATCGCTGACTATGCAGGCCAGTCTGCACAACTCGGACTGAGTCATTACATGAAATTTCTTGCCCTTATCAGCATCAGCCTGGGGGTACTCAACCTGCTCCCCATCCCGGTGCTGGATGGCGGGCATTTACTGTATTATGTGATCGAAATCATCAAGGGCGGCCCCGTCTCGGAGCGTATCATGGAGATCGGCCAGCAGATCGGTCTTGCGCTCCTTGTAATGCTCATGGCATTTGCCTTCTACAACGACATCAATCGTCTAATCTCCGGCTGAATAACCGAATGAATCGCAAGCGCCTCTCAGGGCTTATCATGGCCCTTTTTGCCTCTTTTCCTGCTTTCGCCTTTGAGCCCTTCGTGGTCAAGGATATCCGGGTTGAGGGTATTCAACGTACGGAAGCTGGTACGGTCTTCAACTACCTCCCGGTCCGTGTCGGTGACACGTTTGACGAAGGCCAGGCAGCGGATGCCATCCGCGCATTGTTTGCCACGGGCTTCTTCAGTGATGTGCGCATCGAAACCGAAAACGACGTGCTGGTGGTGGTGCTCGACGAGCGTCCTGCAATTGCGCAGATCGATTTTGTCGGCGTGAAGGAATTCGACAAAGACCAGTTGAAAGCGGGATTGCGTGAAGTCGGTCTGGCCGAGTCACGAATCTTTGACCGCGCCTTGCTTGATCGTGCCGAACAGGAACTCAAGCGCCAGTACCTGAGCCGTGGCAAGTATGCGGCAGCGGTCACCACGACGGTGACACCACTCGAACGCAACCGTGTCGGCATCAATTTCAGCGTGGTAGAGGGCGATGTCGCCAAGATCGCCAGCATCACCGTGGTTGGTGCCAAGGCTTTCGAAAGCGAGGATCTCGTCGATCTGTTCCAGCTGACGACGCCCGGGTGGCTGACCTGGTATACGAAGAATGACCAGTACTCGCGTCAGAAACTGGCTGCCGACCTGGAAAACCTGCGCTCCTACTACCTGAACCAGGGCTATCTCGATTTCAATATCGACTCCACCCAGGTGTCGATCACGCCGGACAAGAAAGAGATCTACATCACGGTGAATATCACCGAAGGTGAGCAGTACACGGTGAGTGGACTGCGCTTCACCGGTGATCTCATTCTTCCCGAGTCCGAATATCTCGCGCTGAGTACCGTTCATCCGGGTGAGATCTTCTCGCGCGAAAGGCTGACCGAAACGACGAAGGCGGTAACCGATCGACTCGGCAACGAAGGCTATGCGTTTGCAAACGTCAATGCTGCGCCCGAAGTCGACAAGGCCAAGCGTGAGGTGGCATTCACCGTTTTCGTCGATCCGGGTCGTCGCGTATACGTGCGCCGGATCAACGTGGGTGGTAACACCAAGACGCGTGACGAGGTGGTGCGTCGCGAAATGCGCCAGATGGAAGGCGCCTGGTACGATGCGGCGGCAATCAATCGCTCGCGCGAACGTGTCGACAAGCTGGCCTTCTTCGACGAGGTGACGGTCGAGACTCCGGCGGTCCCCGGTACCACCGACCAGGTCGACGTGAATTTCGGCGTCAAGGAACGCGCGACGGGCAACCTGATGCTGGGCGCAGGCTTCTCCAGCTCGGAAAGCATCGTACTGTCGGCATCGATTTCGCAGCAGAACCTCTTCGGCAGCGGTAACGCGATGACGCTCGGACTCAATACGAGCAGTTCCAGCCGTACACTTTCGCTGTCCTTTACCAATCCGTACTACACCGTCGACGGTGTGAGCCTGGGCTGGGATCTCTATCACCGTACCTACGACACGACCGATTATTCAACCGTGTCGCCGTACAAGACGGTTTCGACCGGTGCCGGATTGCGGCTGGGATACCCGATTGCGGAAGACGACAGCATCAGCTTCGGTCTTGGCATTGACCGCACCCGTATCACGACCTACGACGACAGTACGGATCAGTACAAAGAGTTCTGTATTGATTTCGGTTGTAGCGACTCGAGCGGTGTCGGTGACGTGACGGTGTCGAGCCTGCTGCTCACGGCCGGTTGGGCGCGGGACAGCCGCGACAGCTTCCTGTATCCGCGCAAGGGTGTGTATCAGCGCGTCTACGGTGAGATGGCCCTGCCGCCGGGTGACCTGCGCTACACGAAGCTGAACTATCAATACCAGCACTGGTTCCCGATCGGCAAGGACTACGCGCTGATGCTCAACGGGGATATCGGCTGGGCGGCCGGATTTGGCGGAAAACCGGTGCCGTTCTACAAGAACTTCTACGTTGGCGGTATCGGTTCCGTTCGCGGCTTTGACCAAAGCTCGCTCGGCCCCAAGGATTCCGACGGCGACTCGATCGGCGGTACGCGCAAGGCCGTGGCCAATGCTGAGTTCTTCTTCCCGATGCCGGGTTCAGGCAAGGACCGCTCCTTCCGCATCTCCGCCTTCCTTGACGCTGGTTACGTCTGGGGTAAGGATGCGGTTACGGGCAACGACCAGAAGATCAACTTCGGCGACCTGCGTTACAGTACCGGTCTCGCCTTTGCCTGGACTTCGCCGATCGGTCCGTTGAAGTTCAGCCTGGGCTTCCCGCTCAAGAAGGAAGCGGACGACGACATTCAACGCTTCCAGTTCCAGCTTGGCAGCGTTTTCTGATCGCACCGCCCCCGGATATTTTGTGGAGACACATGTGAAAGTCAGTACTCTCTCCGTGATCGCAGTGGCCCTGATGGGGCTGAGCCAGGTCGCGTCAGCAGAAACCAAAATCGGTTTTGTCAATTCCGACCGCGTGATGCGCGAGGCCGGCCCGGCAGTGCGTGCGCAGCAACGCCTCGAAAAGGAATTCGAGAAACGTGACCAGGAAATGCAGCGCATGGCCAAGGATCTGCAGGCCATGCAGGAAGATCTCGAACGCAATGGCGTGACGATGGCAGAGTCCGACCGTCGCAACAAGGAACGTGCGTTCAACGACCTGAACCGTGACTTCCAGCGTAAGCAGCGCGAATTCCGTGAAGATCTCAACCAGCGCCGCAACGAAGAGCTCGCTTCGGTTCTGGATAAGGCGAACCGCACGGTCAAGCAGATTGCTGAAGCCGAAAAGTACGACATCATCCTGCAGGAAGCAGTCTACGCCAGCCCGCGCATCGACATTACGGACAAGGTGGTCAAGGCCCTGTCCGAATCCAAGTAAGGACGCCGCTCGGAGATGATTCGTCTCGACGAGCTGGTCGACTTGCTGGGCGGTGAGGTGCTCGGTGATGGCAGCGTCGGTGTTGGCAGGGTTGCCACACTCGACCAGGCGGGGGAGGGCGATCTCTCCTTTCTTGCGAATCCGAAGTACCTGAGCCAAGTGCGGACCAGCCGGGCGTCTGCAGTCATTGTCGGAAAGGGTGCGCGTGATGCGTTGACCGATCGACCTCGCATCGTCGCCGACGACCCCTATCTTTACTTCGCACGTGTCGCGCGCTACTTCAATCCCCCCGCACAAGTGCAGGGCGGTGTGCATCTTCTGGCTGCCGTTTCCTGCTCGGTTCCTTCCTCGGTTGCGATCGAGGCCGGCGCGGTCGTTGAAGAGGGTGCCGTGCTGGGAGAAGGCGTGCACGTCGGAGCTGGCGCTTACGTCGGGCGCGGCGTGCGGGTCGGTGCGAATACACGGATTGCACCGCGCGTTACGATTTATGCTGATTGCGTGATTGGTGAGGATTGCATCATTCACGCCGGTGCGGTGATTGGCTCTGATGGATTCGGGTTTGCGCGGGAACGCACTGGCGCCTGGGTAAAGATTCCTCAGGTCGGTCGAGTGCTCATCGGCAACGATGTCGAGATCGGCGCGAACACCACAATCGACCGTGGAGCACTGGACGATACGGTGATCGGTGACGGGGTAAAGATCGACAACCAGATCCAGATCGGCCATAACGTGCGTATCGGCGATTACACTGCGATTGCTGGCTGTGTCGGAATTGCGGGCAGCACCCGGATCGGTGAACGGTGCATGATCGGCGGCCAGGCCGGCATCATCGGCCATCTATCCATTGCCGACGATGTCGTGATCTCGGCCGGGACGCTGGTTACCAAATCGATTCGTCAGTCCGGCGTCTATACTGCCAATCTGCCGGTTCAGGCGCACGGCGACTGGGTTAAAAATTTCGCGCATCTTCGCCATCTCGACGCGCTCGTGGATAGAATACGCGCCCTCGAACAACGCCTGGAAGAACGGGAATAAAGCTGAATACCATGGATATCAACGAAATTCTTCAATACCTGCCCCATCGCTACCCGTTTCTGCTGGTCGACAGGGTGCTCGAACTTGAAGAGAACAAACGCATTCTGGCACTGAAGAATGTGACCATGAACGAACCGTTCTTTCCCGGCCACTTTCCGCATCATCCGGTCATGCCTGGTGTGCTCATCGTCGAGGCGATGGCACAGGCAGCAGCGCTGCTGTCATTCAAGAGCATGGGCGTCAAGCCGGACGAAAATTCAGTCGTGTATTTCGCAGGTATCGACAATGTGCGCTTCAAGCGACCGGTCGTTCCTGGCGATCAACTGATTTTTGACGTCGTGATCACTCAGGCCAAGCGTAATATTTACAAGTACAAGGGCGTGGCCCGGGTCGGCGATCAGGTCGCAACCGAGGCTGAACTGACGTGTGCGCTCAAGACCTTGTCATGATTCACCCGACTGCAATCGTCCATCCGGGCGCGCAGATCGGTGATGACGTATCGATCGGAGCCTATTCGATCATCGGCGAATACGTCGAAATCGGTGCCGGTACGCGGATCGGACCGCATGTCGTAATTGAAGGGCATACTACGATCGGGCGTGACAACGAGATTTTCCAGTTCTGCTCGATCGGTGCTCAGCCGCAGGACAAAAAGTACGACGAGGAACCAACCCGGCTTGAAATTGGCGATCGCAACACGATACGGGAGTTCTGTTCGTTCAACGTCGGCACCAGCCAGGATGCACATGTCACCCGTATGGGCAACGACAACTGGATCATGGCCTACGTGCACATTGCCCACGATTGCCAGGTGGGCAACCACACCACGTTCGCCAACAACGCGACGCTGGCGGGGCATGTGCATGTCGGTGACTGGGCTATCCTCGGTGGTTTCACCGGTGTGCACCAGTTCGTGAGGGTTGGTGCGCACAGCTTCTGTGGGGTGGGTACAGTGCTTCTGCAGGATTTGCCCCCTTGCGTCACGGTTTCGGGCAATCCGGCAGCTCCCCACGGCATCAACAGTGAAGGCCTCAGACGCCGTGGCTTTTCGGCAGACGGGATTGCGGCGATCAAGCGGGCTTACCGGTTGCTGTACCGCTCCGGCCTAAGACTGGAGGAAGCGAGGGAGCAGATTGCGACACTCGCGGCCGAGCACGTCGAGGTTCAGCCGTTCGCCGATTTCATCAGCCAGCCTGGCCGCGGTCTGGTGCGTTGATCACATGGCGCCCAGAATCGCCATGGTGGCCGGAGAAGCCTCCGGCGATCTCCTCGCCAGTCACCTGATCCGCGCAGTCAGGCAACACATGCCCGATGCGGTCTTCTACGGGATCGGTGGCCCCAAGATGCAGGCAGAAGGCTTCGAGGCGCGCTGGGCATCAGAACGCCTCGCAGTACATGGTTATGTCGACGCACTGAAACGCTATCGTGAGCTCTCGGGCATCCGCAAGAAGATGCTGGCCGAGATCCGTCGCGACCGTCCCGATGCCTTCATCGGTGTCGATGCACCCGATTTCAATCTCTGGCTTGAGGGGCGGGTAAAAGCGGCCGGTATCCCGTCCATCCATTTCGTCAGCCCTTCGATCTGGGCCTGGCGCGGTGGCAGGATCAAGATGATCGCGCGTTCAGTGAGCCGGATGTTGTGCCTGTTCCCCTTCGAAGCGCCAATTTACGACAAGGCAGGCGTGCCTGCGACCTATGTCGGCCATCCTCTGGCGGATGTCTTTCCGCTCAAGCCTGATCGGGCTGCGGCCCGGGAGCGGCTTAATGTAGCGGCCGAAGCCAAGGTGATTGCGGTGCTGCCAGGTAGCAGGCAGTCTGAGGTACGCAATCTTGCCGACACCTTTATTGGGGCGGCTGCGGTGTTGTCCCAGCGTCACCCCGATGCAGTGTTCCTGGTGCCACTGGCAACAAGGGAAACACGGGAACTGTTCGAAGAGGCCTTGCGCACGAACGATGCGCGCGAATTGCCGATCCGGATGTTGTTTGGTCACTCGGTTGATGCCATGACCGCGGCCGACGTTGTGCTGGTCGCCAGCGGAACCGCCTCGCTCGAGGCTGCCTTGCTCAAACGTCCAATGGTGATCAGCTACCGGATGGGAGACTTGCAATATCGGCTGATGAAGCGGATGGCCTATCTGCCTTGGGTCGGTTTGCCGAATATTCTTTGCAATGAGTCGCTCGTCGCTGAACTGCTGCAGGACGATGCGACGCCGGTCAGGCTTGCCGATTCGCTTGACCGCTGGTTGCTCGATCCCGCAGGTTGCGCGGCGCTGGCCGAGCGATTCACGGAGCTTCATCTCACGCTGCGGCAAAACACCGCTGAGAAGGCTGCGGCCGCCATTCTGCCTTACCTGCGGGGCGGGGCCAGGGTGAAGCATGGTTGACGCCGGCCGCATTGCACTGATTTGTGGCGTGGATGAGGCCGGACGTGGTCCCTTGTGTGGCGCCGTGGTTGCGGCAGCCGTCATTCTCGATCCTGCACGACCGATCGCGGGCTTGGCCGACTCGAAGAAATTGAGTGAGCGCGCACGCGATCGCCTCGCCCCGCTGATCCGGGAGCGTGCGCTTGCCTGGGCGGTCGCGGAAGCCTCAGTTGAGGAGATCGACCGGCTCAATATCCTGCATGCAACGATGTTGGCCATGAAGCGCGCGGTTGAAGCGCTATCGGTAAAGGCGGACGAGGTGCTTGTCGACGGAAATCGTTGCCCCGCACTCAGTATTCCCGCGCGTGCGATTGTGAAGGGTGACAGCCTTGAACCGTCAATTTCGGCAGCTTCGATCCTTGCCAAAACCGTACGGGACGAACAGATGCGAGCGCTTGACGTGCTTTTCCCGCAGTATGGACTTGCCGTGCATAAGGGCTATCCGACTGCAGCCCACCTCGCCGCCATCCACAAACATGGCGTGCAGGACTTCTACCGGCGCAGTTTCGGTCCGGTGCGCAGAATTCTCGAGAATCCGCCGCTGTGGGCCGAGGGAGACAATCCGTGACCTCGCATCATCTGATGCTTTTTCTCCATGTCTGTGGTGTCGTCGTATGGGTGGGCGGCATGGCCTTTGCGTGGTTCTGTCTACGCCCCGCTGCGATGCAGTTACCTCCCGATCGTCGTCTCGGCTTGTGGGCAGGCGTGTTTCGTAGCTTCTTTCCGATGGTCTGGGTTTCAATTGCATTGATCCTCGTTTCCGGTGTGGGCATGTTGATCGAAACGGGTTTCACGCGTGCGCCAGTCGCCTGGCATGTCATGTTGCTGACAGGTCTGGTGATGATTGGCGTGTTTGCGTCGATCTGGTTCGGCCCCTGGCGCACCATGCAGCGCGCTGTTGATGCGGAGGATTGGGCGCGCGCGGCGGTTGCGATGAACACGATCCGGCAACGGGTCGGCTTCAACCTCGGACTCGGTTTGCTCACGACCGGTATCGCCACCCTTGGCCTGGGTATTTGAACGGGTTCAGGGCGTGGATCTCCTCAGTTCTCGTGACAATCCCAGGATCAAGCACCTCCATGCATTGGCGAACAGCGCGCGTGACCGACGCAAATACGGCGAGACCGTACTTGATGGCGCGCATCTGATCGAGGCAGCGCTTCAGGCCGGCATCCGTGTCAAAGCTGTTTTCGTGTCTGGTTCCGGTCTTGCAGGGGCTGAGATCCCGGTGCTTCTCGACGATCTGCCGTCGGCGACACCCGTTGTTCAACTCACTGATTCCGTGTTTGCTCACGTCAGTCCGGTCGACAGTCCATCGGGGATTCTCGGGTTGGTCGATATTCCGGTACAAGCCGCCGGGCAGGGTGCTGGCGGGTCATTGATCGTGCTCGACGCCGTGCAGGATCCCGGAAACCTCGGCACTATCCTGCGCACGGGCGCAGCGGCCGGCATTCAGACCGTATGGATGACGCCGGGATGTGCCCAGGCGTGGTCGCCGCGTGTTCTGCGTGCCGGGATGGGGGCGCATTTCCGCCTCACGGTGCACGAGCAGGTCGATGCTCGCTCTGCACTGGCAGACTTTCCGGGCAGGGTCCTGGCCACAGGGCTCACGGATGCTGCCGTTTCCCTCTACTCGCTCGATCTGAGCGGACCGACGGCGTGGCTCTTTGGTGCGGAGGGGCAGGGCGTGTCCCCGGCGCTGCTGGCGCGGGCGGATCAGATCGTTACGATTCCGATGGCCGACGGGCTTGAATCGCTTAATGTCGGGGCGGCAGCAGCGGTCTGCCTGTTCGAGCAACGGCGCCAGCTATTACGCCCGTAAACCGGTCGTTCCGGTATGCATCTGCAGTTGTTGACAGGCGGGTGGGGCCGAGGTGATGCTTCTGCCCTCATGACGTCATTTCGGGCGCCGAAGAGGAAGGAATCACGCAGTAGTCATAAGCTCGGTAATCACCCAAGCATCGAGGAGACAAATCCGATGTCCATCTTTACCAAGACCCGCAAAGGGCTGGAAGAAATAGAAACCCGCTGTGGGGGGCTGCATCCACGGGTACGCCGCCTGTTGATCATGATCGACGGCCATCGAACGACGGAAACACTTGCCGCAACGCTCAACGACGAACGCTTCGAAGCGACGCTGACGACGCTGCTTGATGCCGGGTACATCGAAGCGAAGGCTGCGCCTGAGGTGGCGGCGTCCGCTGCACCAGCGCCGGTGGATGCGCCTGCTGGTCAGGGGCAGATCGAGCTGGCGCGCAACTTCATGATGAATACGCTGAAGGCTTTCAACGGGCCTTACAACAAGCTGGGACTGATGCAGCGCATCCATGCCTGCACAAGCCTTGAAGAGTTGCAGTCGCTGTTCAATGACTGGCTCAATTCGATCAACGAAACCCGCGCCGGACGCCAACGCGCAGAAGAGCTGTGCGCTCGGCTACAAGCCGTGATGTGAGATTGCCGCACGGGGGCGGGCAGATGGGGCGTTGTGATCCAATGCCGGCGTCTGGGGTGACAACAGCTTGCGCGGGAAGTGTCGGCGTCGGCGTGCGCGATGAGACAGATCTGTCGGGAATACGTCAAGCGGGACGGATTTGCTAAGATCGGGCACTTGATCCATTCGGACTCCATCATGATTCTCGTCATCTCGCCCGCCAAGGCACTCGACTATGAAACGCCGGCGGTTGTTGCCACCCACAGTCAGCCCGATTTCCTCGAACAATCCGCCGAACTGATCAAGATCCTGCGTCAGCGCTCACCGGCCGAAGTCGCCGAGCTAATGAAGCTTTCCGATCAGCTAGCCAGCTTGAACGTTGCCCGCTACGAGAGCTGGACGCGCCCGTTTTCACCCGCGAATGCCAAACAGGCGCTGTTGGCTTTCAATGGCGATGTGTATGAAGGGCTGGATGCGGCTTCGCTGTCTCCCGCTGATCTCGACTGGGCGCAGGCGCATCTGCGCATCCTGTCGGGGCTCTACGGTGTGCTGCGGCCCATGGATCTGATGCAGCCCTATCGCCTCGAAATGGGTACGAAGCTGGCAAACGTGCACGGCAAGGATCTCTATGCCTTCTGGGGTAACCGTATTACTGATGAACTCAACGCGCTCCTGGCGCGGGAGGAAGAGTCCGGTCGCGAACGGGTGCTGGTGAATCTGGCTTCCGAAGAATACTTCAAGTCGGTGCGTCGCAAGCGTTTGCAGGGCAGGGTGGTCACGCCGGTGTTTGAAGACTGGAAGGGCGGGCGCTACAAGATCATCAGCTTCTATGCCAAACGCGCGCGTGGTCTGATGAGCCGTTTTGCCATCGTCAATCGTGCAGACGATGTCGATACACTACGCAAGTTCGATGGCGAAGGTTACGCGTTTGCTGCCGAGGCCTCGGACGACGACAAATGGGTGTTCCGTCGCCGGGGCGACTGAACAGCGAACCCGGGCAACTGCGCTCAAGGATGGAGTAAGCATGAAGATCAGTTCCAGCTTCGATTCAGGTTCAATCGAAGTCGTCAGCCTGGAGGATCCCCAGAATATCCGGCTACGCCTGCGAGCGGACAACGCAGCGGATTTTCGTCAATGGTTCCACTTCCGTCTTCATGAAGCCGGCGGAAAGCCAGTGCGCATGGTGTTCGAGAACGCCGCAGACGCAGCGTATCCAGATGGCTGGCCGGATTATCGTTGCGTCGCGTCCTACGACCGCAAGAACTGGTTCCGGGTGTCCGGCACTCGCTACGAGAATGGCGAACTGATCGTTGAGCACACACCTGAACGCGACATCATCTATTACGCCTATTTCGAGCCGTATTCTCACGAACGCCATCTGGAACTGATCAGCTGGTCGGAGATGTCGCCCTATGCGAGCGTTCGGAACCTTGGCATGACGGTGGAGGGGCGGGATCTTGATGTCGTGGTCGTCGGACGCCCCGTGACCGGACGCAAGCCGGTGTGGATCATCGCGCGCCAGCATCCGGGTGAGTCGATGGCCGAGTGGTTCATCGAGGGTTTGCTCAAGCGCCTGCTCGACAGCGCGGAACCGGTCTCGCGCAAGATTCGCGAACACGCCGTCCTTTACATCGTGCCGAACATGAATCCGGACGGTGCTGCGCACGGTAACCTGCGTACCAATGCCGCCGGGCGCAACCTGAACCGGGAGTGGCGTGCGCCCGATCCGGTCGCGAGTCCGGAGGTCCATCTGGTGAGGGAGGCAATGGAGAAAACCGGATGCGACCTCTTCCTCGATATTCACGGCGATGAGTCCCTGCCTTACGTCTTTCTCGCCACCGCCGACGAGGTGCCCGGCTTCACGCCCGGGATGAGGGCGCAGCAGGCGCGTTTCATTGCGGGTCTGCAGGCGGTCAGCCCCGACTTTCAGACCGAGCACGGTTATGTGAATGGTCGCTTCGGTGAGGAGATGCTGTCGCTGGCCAGCAAGTGGGTGGCGCACCATTTTGGCTGCGTGTCCCTGACGCTGGAGATGCCGTTCAAGGACAACGCCAACATGCCCGATGGACAGTCTGGGTGGAACGGTGCGCGCAGCAGGCGCCTGGGTGGAGCGATGCTGAATCCTGTCCTCGGACACGTCACACCCATGTGATGCTTAGCCCCTGAGCCGAAGCTGCCATGACCTGACCCTCATGGTAGGGGGTGCTTACCGGGATGCCGATTTCCGTGATCCACCTCGCGTTCGCCGACGATGAATCGCTCAGCGATCCTGCTCGAGCAGGTCTTTACGTAACGACGGTCTCATTGATCTCTGCTGTAGAACTCCACATGGAGTTTCTCGATGGTTTCGCACTTTACTAACACCGTTTGTCCTGTCTCATCAGTCACGCCCTCGTAGGTCTGGCCGCAACCGCTTATTCGATAAGGGTTAAACGGGACACCAGCTCCATCGGTGGGACGAATCAGGACGCCCGACCGGCCGTTGTTTCCTTTACCGATGGTTTGAACAAAACGTATCTTATCTGGCGTGATGGGGAAAGGCATCTTGACGAACAGGGAACGTCCTTGCGCGTCAGTCACACTCTCCACATCGAAGACGCGCGCGGTTTTCTTGGCGGATGCGTACACCGTCAGTTGGTAGGTCGTTCTGGCGAGCAACTTCCGCGTTGCAGGATCCCGCAGTTGAAAATAGCAACCGTACGGGCCGTCTCCTTCAGTCCACTGACCTGCGAACGTGGCGGTTTGGCAGGCGTATGAGGAGTCTGGCGATGTGGGTTCAATCGCTTGCAATGAGCAGCCCGATAAAATGACACTGATGGACAGTGTCACGGATAGGCGGGGATTTTTTGTAGTCAAGATGTTCATGAAAGCTTCCGAGTGAATGGTGCGGGGAGCGGGCGTATGAATTGGCACCTCGGGTGGTCGGGAATCCGCCTCTCAGCGTGGTTGCCAATGTTGCAACGGACCGCCCGGTTAGGTGTGTCTTGGGTGTTTGCAACGACGCGGGCGGTGTATGAACCGGGCATGGTGCTCGCTGATCGAGAACACGATTTCAGGTGGTGAAGTTGGTCCCCGAAGGACCGAGTGATCGCCTGCCCTTGACAAGGGAAACCGTGAGCGCCTGAAGAGCATCGGCTTTCGTCATAACACTGTTGTGCGATGGAATGAAGTATCAATATATTCTTATTGCATGACTACATGCAATAAGAATATGTCTGAAGGCGTCAATTGGTCGCACTTTGAGGGAGGGTAAAACCGGGATCGTGCCCCCATGCCACGTGCGGGTCCTTGTGCGGCAGGCGGAGCGCGCTTGAACTCTGTCAAAGAGCGACCCGATAGCGGTATCAGACCCCTCTGCGCAGAGGGCTCCCCGTCGTCGCCAGCGCGATTGCGATCAAGCGTAGCGGGAAGGTCTCCCATCCTGCTGCCTGAAACACGGGCGATGTCCGCCGCGCCACGAGCGGGAGTCCGGCTGTTGGGGGAGATGCATCGAATGCACGTGTCGCTCGATGCCGACTCAGCTATCGCATTCGGGGATGAGGGAAAAGAGTGTGCGCGAGCAGTGTTGGCACGGTCATATATGCCGCCAAACGGCATGGAGACGAGCGTACGTGCCTGTTCGGAAATACACCGAATGAGTCCGCTTGAGGTCGGGGAACGTCGTCTTTACGGCATTCCTTTGCGAACTTTGAGTCGAAATGCTTTGCAAAATTGCAATCGGGCTCAGGACGCAAAAAGCGACAGAATGCCGTCCAGCCCAACGTGGTCGAGACAGCAGTCGGCCTCGGCGCGCAGCACCGGTTTTGCACGATATGCGACCCCGAACCCTGCTGCCTGAAACATCGGAATGTCGTTTGCGCCATCGCCGGCACAGATTACCTGCTCTGGGCGCAGGCCGAGTTCATCCCGCGTGCGTTCCAGATGCGCGGCCTTGGCCTGGCCGTCGACGATGTCGCCGGCCACACGTCCGGTAAGGTAGCCGCCTTCGACCTCGAGCTCGTTCGCCCACGCATGGTCAAAGCCGAGACGCTGCTTCAGGCGGTTGGTGAAATAGGTGAAGCCACCCGAGACCAGCATGGTACGGATGCCAGCCTGCTTGAGACCGCGCATCAGGCGTTCGGCGCCGGGATTGAGCTGCAGCCGTTGTTCGTACACTTCTGCCAGCGCCGCTTCTGGCAGGCCTTGCAGAAGCGCCACCCGACGGGTAAGCGATTCGCGGAAATCCATCTCGCCACGCATGGCGGCCTCCGTGATTTCCGCGACCTGAGCCTTCAGCCCCTGCATGTCGGCGATCTCGTCGATGCACTCGATGTTGATCAGCGTCGAATCCATGTCCGTCACGAACAGGCCGAAGTCGGTCAGACGACGATCCTCCGCTACCCAGGCCCAGTCCAGCGCGGCGTGCGCGCAGTGTGTGGGGACACCGGGATCGTACTGCGCGCCACACAGGCGGAACGCCCCTGGCGTGATCTGTTCGATCGCGCGCGCACCGGTCAGTTTGGAAAGTGATTTCAGAGCATGGTTATCAACGTCGAGCCCCTGTACGACAAGGCTCATTCAGCGGACTCCCGTCGGGCCAGCGCTTCTCGGAGCTCCGTGTCTGCGCGCTTGATCATGTCGACGGTGGTGTCCCAGCCGACACAGGCGTCGGTGACCGAACAGCCATACTTGAGCTGCGAAAGGTCGGCCGGAATAGGCTGGTTGCCAGCCACCAGGTTACTTTCGATCATCAGGCCGACGACCGAGCGATTGCCTTCGCGCACCTGATGGATCACGTCCTTCATCACCAGCGGCTGAAGTTCGGGCTTCTTCCAGGAGTTCGCGTGCGAGCAGTCGACCACGATATTGACCGGGAGCTTGGCTTTGGTCAGCGCCTGCTCCGCGAGGGAAATCGATACGGTGTCGTAGTTGGGACGTCCGCCGCCGCCGCGCAGCACGGCATGACCGTATTTGTTACCGCGCGTGCGCAGAATGGCCGACAGGCCCCTTCCACTCACGCCCAGGAAACTGTGCGGGCTGGCTGCGGAGATGATGGCGTTGACCGCGACGTCCATGTCGCCGTCGGTTGCGTTCTTGAACCCGACCGGCGTCGACAGCCCGGATGCCATCTCGCGGTGCGTCTGCGATTCGGAAGTGCGTGCGCCGATCGCGGTCCACGAGATCAGGTCGCCGTAGAACTGCGGTGCAATCGGGTCGAGCGCCTCTGTTGCGATCGGCAGGCCGATTTCGGCGACATCGAGCAGGAAGCGACGAGCCTTCTCCATTCCCTCGTCGATACGGAAGGAGTCGTTCATGTAAGGGTCGTTGATGTAACCCTTCCAGCCAGTGGAAGTCCGGGGTTTTTCGAAGTACACCCGCATCACCAGCACCATCGTATCTGCCACTTCATCGGCGAGCGCACGCAGGCGGCGGGCATAATCGAGGCCGGCGACCGGATCATGGATCGAGCACGGACCCACAACGACAAAAAGGCGCTTGTCCTTGCGGTCGAGGATGTCCATGAGCGTCTTGCGACCAGCCAGCACGGAGGCCGTTGCCTTGTCGGTGAGCGGCACGAGCGCTTTGATCTGCTCGGGTGATGGCATGTCATCGACAGCCAGGATATTAAGGTTTTCGGTCTGGGCGACTGGCATTGAGCGCTCCGCAAGGCTCCAAGGAAGAGCGGAATTGTAACCCGAAGGCGGTGCCAGGCCAGACATGGTAGGGAACTTTCGAACATGACCGCACGCTTTGGACCCTGCTCCGGACTCGACTGTGCGGCGCGGATGCAGGGGCAGGGCATATTGTGCAGGTCAGCCTCGGATGCGCGACACGCGTGCGGAAAGCGAGGCTGATCGTGACCTGCAAGCGCGCAATCAGTAGTTGAAGCGGTCCGACAGCTCGTTGAGATTGAGTTGGTCGAGGATTGCCACGAGGCGCTCGCGTGCGTTGCCACGCGGGGCGTCGGCACGACGTGCGATGATTAGTTCGTTCTTCATCGAGTGCTCCCACCCGACCAGTTCGGTCACGGTCAGCGAGTAGCCGTGCGCCTCGAGGAGCAGGCAACGCAGCACGTTGGTGATGAGGCTGCCAAATTCGCGGGTGTGAATCGGATGACGCCAGAGCTCTGCGAGCGGTGTCTGTGACAGCGACGCCGTTTTGTTCTTACGCAAAATGGATGCGACTTCGGCCTGGCAACAGGGCACCAGCACGATGAACTGGGCCTGTTTGGCCAGCGCAAAGCGGATCGCATCGTCGGTTGCGGTATTACAGGCATGCAGGGCGGTGACGATATCAACGTGGTCGGGCAGGACATCGGATGTGATCGACGCCTCCACGGACAAGTCATAGAAACGCATGCGCCCGAAGCCCAGCTTGTCAGCGAGCGCCCGCGAACTCTTGACCAGTTCGGCCCTGGTCTCGATGCCGATGACCTTTCCCTTTGCGCGCGACTTCAGGAACAGGTCGTAAAGGATGAAGCCCAGATACGATTTTCCCGCGCCGTGGTCGACCAGTACCGGATCCGCTGATGTGGAAAAGGCCTCATCGAGCAGGGGTTCGATGAAGTTGTAGAGGTGATAAACCTGTTTGAGCTTGCGCCGGCTATCCTGGTTGAGCTTGCCGTCACGGGTGAGGATGTGCAGCGCCTTGAGCAACTCGACGGATTGATCGGGGCGAATTTCGGGGGCAGCTGACATGACTTCGGCTTTCGGGAACAGGGGTCCGCATTCTAACCGGAGCGGACACATCGCGCCCGGACTCGAGCTGCACCTCGCTGCGTGAAGCCGCCTATAACCACTTCGCCTTCTTGAACTGCCAGTACAGGAAGGCTGACGCTACCAGGATCGTGATGAGTGCCGCGGGGTAGCCGTACTCCCACTGCAGCTCGGGCATGTGATTGAAGTTCATGCCCCAGATGCCGGCAAGCGCGGTTGCCACGGCAAAGATGCCGGCCCAGGCCGCGAGCCGTTTGCTGACTTCGGTCTGGTCGATGGTGACCATCGACAGGTTAACCTGGATCGCAGTGCCAATGGTGTCGCGAACGCTGTCGAGGGTCGCGTTCAGGCGAGTCAGGTGGTCGTAGACGTCGCGGAAGTAGTGCCGGCTGTTGCTGCACACCTCGGGCACGCGCCCGCTGTGCAACTTGCCGGCGGCTTCCATCAAGGGGGTGACGGCGTGCTTGAGCAGCGTGACCTTGCGCTTCAGACGGTACAGACGGCGGATGTTGGTCGGTGCCGCCCCCTTGGTGAAAATCCGTTCCTCCATCGCTTCGAGATCGGTTTCGAGCTTTTCGATGAGCGGAAAATAACGATCGACCACTGCGTCCATCAGTGCATACAGCACGTAGCCAGGGCCCTTGACCAGCATTTTCGGTTCGCGCTCGCAGCGTGTGCGCACGCCGAGAAAGTTCTGCTGGCTGCGGTTGCGCACGGAAAGAATGTAATTGCGGCCAACGAAGGTGTGCACTTCACCGACGGCGAGCTTTCCTTCGTGCTCTTCGACCAGATGCATGACCGCGAACACCTCGTCGTCGTACTCCTCGATCTTCGGTCGCTGGTGACCGTGATTGGCGTCTTCCACCGCAAGTTCATGCAGGTCGAAGGCAGCCTTCATCTGCGCCAACTCCTCAGGTGTTGCATCCTTGAGCGCCACCCAGACGAAGCAGTCCTGTTTCTGCAGGTAGCTGGCGATGTCAGTGATCGGAAGATCGGCCAGCTTGCGGCCGTGCTGATAGGCGGTACAGTTTATGAGCATGAGGTCTCCATCGCATCCGTTGGTTCGGCGCTCAAGCTTTCACCGCTTCCAGCAGCTCACGAACGGCTTTAACTCTCTGCTTGAGGTCGGGCAGGCTGACGCGGCGGATGAGCTTGTCCGGCCCGGACATCTTCGTGCTGCGATCCTTCTGGATCAGGAAGATGACCTTCACCGGGTCGATGGGCGCGGCCTTGCCGAACTGGATACTGATCTGGGCATCCGATGCGTCGAGTTTCTGTACGTCCCACGGCTTGAGCAGCAGTCGCATGCGATGCGTTTCGAGAAGGGCAACGGTCTGCGGCGGCAGGTCGCCGAAACGGTCGATGAGTTCTTCCTGCAGGTCGCGCAACTCGGTTTCCGCGTCGCAGTTCGCCAGTCGCTTGTACAGCGTCAGTCGTTCCTGAACGTCCGGGCAGTATTCGGTGG
>JALNWS010000011.1 GCA_023230755.1 Azoarcus sp. | reverse complement strand
GGATAAGTGGAGAAAAGTGGGGTGGAGTGTCATTTTGACGCTTTGCTCGAACCGTTCAGGGGGCGCGATGTTTCAGGGAGCTGCAGCGCTAAGTCTCGATGCGAAGGGTCGCCTTGCGATCCCGTCGCGGCATCGTGACGCGCTTGCTATCGAGAATGGGCAGGTGGTCATCACCGCCCATCCTCACGGCTGCCTGCTCGTCTACCCCGTTCCTGCCTGGACGCCGATTCGTGACAAGGTGCTGAGTGCGCCCAGCCTCGACCCGGTTTCGGCCCAGCTGAAAAGGCTTCTCGTCGGCTTTGCCCAGGATGAGGCGCTCGATAGCGCAGGACGCGTGCTGATTGCGCCGTCCCTGCGGCAGTTTGCCCGTCTTGAGAAACAGGTCTGGCTGGTGGGACAGGGCAGTCACTTCGAGCTCTGGTCCGACGCCGGCTGGCAGAAACAGCAGGAAGCCATGATGGCGCTGGCTGACACCGGGCTGCCGCCCGGCTTCGAGAGTCTGGCGCTATGAGCGAACAGGCGCTGCACATCACCGTTCTGCTGCACGAGGCCGTGGACGCCCTGGCGATCCGATCGGACGGCGTCTACGTGGACTGCACCTTCGGACGTGGAGGGCACAGTCGCAAGATCCTGACGCAGCTTGGTCCGACCGGGCGCCTGATCGCATTCGATCGCGACCTCGTTGCCATTGCGGCCGGACAGGAAATGAACGACGACCGGCTGACCCTGGTTCATGCACCGTTCAGCGATCTGGATGTTGAGCTCGAGCAGCTCGGCGTCGGGCTGGTGGATGGCGTGCTGCTGGATCTGGGGGTGTCGTCGCCGCAGCTCGATGACGGCGCACGAGGGATGAGCTTCCGTTTCGATGCGCCGCTCGACATGCGCATGGACACGAGTCGTGGACAGACCGTAGCAGACTGGCTGGCGGATGCTTCCGTCGCCCAAATCACGGAGGTACTCAGAGATTATGGAGAAGAACGGTTTGCTTATGCGATTGCAAAGGCGATTGCAGCTGCTCGGGCAGGGGGGGCTGTCGAAACCACTGGACAACTTGCCGCGATCGTGGAGAAAACGGTCCGCACGCGCGAGCCGGGGAAGCACCCAGCGACGCGCAGTTTCCAGGCTCTACGGATTTTCATCAATCAGGAGCTCGAGGAGCTGACGCAAGTGCTGCCCGCCTGTGTCCGCCGGCTGCGGCCTGGTGGCAGGCTGGCCGTGATCAGCTTCCATTCACTAGAGGACCGCATCGTCAAGCGTTTCATGCGCGACGGCTCGCGTCCGCCGCAGTTGCCGGCCCGTCTGCCGGTACGTGCGGCCGACATGCCGAAGCCGCCGCTGGTGCTGGTTGGCAAGGCCGTGCACCCGGGCGATGACGAGGTCGCGCGCAACCCGCGTTCCCGCAGTGCGGTGATGCGCGTGGCCGAACGCACGGAGGCGGCAGCATGATCCGTCTCGATGCGCTCCTTGTCGCGCTCGTGGTGGCCAGTGCGCTCGGCGTTGTCGCCGCGCAGCATCAGGCCAGAAAACTGTTCTCCGCGCTCGAGCGCGAGCAGACGCGTGCGCACGGGCTCGAGGTCGAGTGGGGGCAGCTGCAGCTTGAGCAAAGCACCTGGGCGGCGCACGGGCGTGTCGAAAAGCTGGCGCGGGAGCGGCTCGGTCTGCGGCCCCCGGTGCAGGGGCAGGTCGTCGTGCTGGAACCACAATGATGCAGAAACAGCGCACGGTTACTTTCAACCACAATCCCTTGCTCAAGCGCGAACTGCCCGTGTGGCGTTCGCGCTTTGTGCTGATGGTTCTGCTTGGCTGCCTGTTGGTGCTGGTCGGACGGGCACTCTTCCTGCAAGGTATCGACAACGAGTTCCTTCAGGCCAAGGGTGAGATGCGTTACGCCCGTGTGCTTGAAGTGCCGGCGACCAGGGGGCGGATCACCGACCGCAATGGCGACATGTTTGCCGTGAGCACGCCGGTGCGCTCCATTTGGGCCATTCCGACCGACGTCAGCCTCGAACCGGGTGAGGCCAGGCAGCTTGCACGTCTGCTGGAAATGGATGTTGCGGAGCTCAATGCCAAGTTGGCATCGGGGCGCGACTTTGCCTACCTCAAGCGTCAGCTCTCTCCAGATGTGGCTGAGCGTATTGCCGCCCTCAAGCTCACGGGTATTCACGAGCAACGTGAATACCGGCGCTTCTATCCCGGTGGTGAAGTGACCGCGCACATGCTGGGCTTTACCAGTGTTGAGGATCGCGGTCAGGAAGGTATCGAACTCGCTTACGAAGCTCAACTTGCCGGCCAGCCGGGGTCGCGGCGGGTGATCAAGGACCGTCGTGGCCAGGTCGTCGAGGACGTCGAATCCATCCGCCCGCCGCGTGATGGCGAGGATGTTGTGCTGGCGATGGATGGGAAGATCCAGTATCTCGCCTACTCGGCGTTGCGCGACGCAATGCAGAAGTACCGTGCAAAGGCCGGGGCGGTGGTGGTGGTCGATGTACAGACAGGCGAGGTGCTGGCATTGGCCAATGCGCCCACCTTCAATCCGAACAATCGTGCGAACCTGACCGGAACCCAGCTCCGAAACCGCGCATTCACCGACACCTTCGAGCCGGGTTCGGTCATGAAGCCTTTCGTCGCAGCGCTCGCGCTTGAGAGCGGAAAATTCAAGGCGACAACGAAGATCGATACCAGCCCCGGACGCCTGACCATCGGCTCAGCAACGATTGGCGATGCGCACGTCCACGGCATCTTGACCGTTGCCGAGGTGATCCAGAAGTCTTCGAACGTCGGCACGGTCAAGATGGCATTGCAGTTCAGCCCCGATGAAATGTGGCACCTGCTGGACGGTCTGGGCTTTGGCTCGCAGCTCAATCTCGGCTTTCCGGGCGAAGCGACAGGTCGCCTGCGTCCGGCGAAGTCGTGGCGTCCGATCGAGCAGGCTACGATGTCCTATGGGCACGGGATTTCAGTCAGCCTGATTCAGCTCGCCCACGCCTACCTTGCCTTTGCGCGCGACGGTGACCTGCTTCCGCTGTCGCTGACCCGGGTCGATACCCCCAAGGCCGCGCCGAAACGTATTTTCTCTCCCACGGTTGCAAGAGAGGTGCGCGGCATGCTGGAGATGGCCGCAGGTCCGGGTGGAACCGCACCCCAGGCCCAGGTTCCGGGTTATCGCGTTGCCGGCAAGACAGGTACCGCATACAAGATCGAGGGCGGGCAGTACGTCAAGAAGTACGTCTCTTCATTCGTCGGCCTTGCGCCGGCTTCCCGTCCGCGGCTGGTCGTCGCGGTGATGATTGATGAGCCTAACGGCGCGCATTACGGTGGCGCTGTCGCAGCCCCGGTCTTTGCCCGTATCGTCGAAGGCTCCCTGCGCGCATTGGGTGTGGCACCCGATTCGCCCATCACGCCTTTGCAGCTTGCACGCAAGCAAGGTGCCGAGGCTGCGACCGCCGTGCGGGAGAGCATGTGAACGAGCACGCACAAACCATCCTCGAACAATTGCGTACGCAGGGCGTCGTGCCCACAGGCATCACCGCCGATTCGCGCCGCGTCGGTGCGGGCGATATTTTCGCCGCGTGGCCAGGCTATGCCACAGATGGACGTCGCTTCATCGACGCCGCCACTGACGCCGGTGCTGCGGCCGTTCTTTATGAAAGCAGTGATGGCTTTGAGTGCGCTTCTGGCATGCGCCCCCTCATCGCGGTCAATGGGCTGCGCGAACTGGCCGGGCATCTGGCTCACGAGATTTACAAGCGGCCCTCGGAGCAACTCTGGCTGGCCGGCGTGACGGGCACCAACGGCAAGACCACCGTCAGCCAGTGGCTGGCACGGGCACTGGATGAACTCGGCTGTCGCTGCGGCATCGTCGGTACTTTGGGTTGCGGTTTCATCGATCAACTCTCGGCAAGCGCCAATACCACGCCGGACGCGCTCGATCTGCATCGACTTCTGGCGGGCTTCGTGGCGGATGGTGCCGGCGCGGCCGCCATGGAGGTGTCCTCGATCGGGCTCGATCAGGGGCGAGTAAACGGCGCCTGCTTTGACGTGGCAATCTTCACCAACCTGTCGCGCGATCATCTCGACTATCACCGCACGATGGATGCCTACGCGGCCGCCAAGGCCCGCCTGTTCGACCTGCCGGGCGTAGGCGAGTCCGTCATCAATCTGGATGATGCCTTCGGCCTGACCCAGGCACGGCGTCTGCTCGCTGCGGGGCGGCGCGTGCTCGGATACACCCGGATTGCTTCGAACGCGGACGCGGTCCCGGGAGCGCGGGTCCTGGTCGGAGACGGACTTGAAACCACGGCGTCCGGCCTGCGCTTCACCGCGATCTGGGAGGGACGTAAATTCGACCTTCAGGTGCGCATGGTGGCGCCCTTCAACGTGTCCAATCTGCTTGCCGTCATCGGCGCCCTGATTGCTCGCGGCGTTGAGCTGGAAGAGGCGCTGCACGTGGCTGCCAAGCTGACCCCCCCCGAAGGAAGAATGCAGCTTGTGGGTGGTGTGGGCGAACCGCTGGTCGTGATCGACTATGCCCATTCCCCGGATGCCCTGGCAAAGGTGCTTGAGGCGCTGCGCGGTACGGTGCGTACCCGCGGCGGGCGTCTGATCTGTGTGTTCGGTTGTGGTGGTGACCGTGATCCCGGAAAACGGCCGATGATGGGGGCTGTCGTGCGGGAACTTGCCGACCGTGTCGTTGTGACCAGTGACAATCCGCGCAGCGAAGACCCGCAACAGATCATCGACGCGATCATGGAGGGCGCAGGCTCCGGTGCGGAAAGTATCGTCGATCGCGCGCGGGCCATTCGAATCGCCGTGGCGGAGGCTGGTTCCGACGATGTGATCCTGCTCGCAGGAAAAGGGCACGAACCCTATCAGGAAGTCCACGGCAAGCGGCTGCCTTTCCAGGATCTTGAGCATGCACGTGCGGCCTTGCGCCAATGGAACGGAGGGAGCGCCGCATGATGACACTGCTGGATGCGGTGCGCGCCCTCGCTACCCGGGATGCCCGGGGCATCGGCGCTGCACGCTTCGAATCAGTTGGAACGGATACCCGGAAACTGCAGGTCGGGCAGCTCTTCGTCGCCCTGCGTGGTGACCGTTTCGACGGGCACGATTTCATCGACGTTGCCGCGGCCGCAGGGGCTGCCGCAGCGCTGGTCGATTCACGCTGGGCGGAAATGCATCCGGGCGCGCCCCTGCCCTTGGTGGTAGTGGATGACACCCGGCTTGCCCTTGGCACCCTTGCCGCCGCGTGGCGCGCAGGATTTGATCTGCCCTTGATTGGCGTGACGGGCAGCAATGGCAAGACCACGGTAAAAGAGATGTGTGCGGCCATCATGCGCGCTGACGCTGCGCTGGGCGGCGCCGGGGCTGACGCCGTGCTCGCGACACGTGGAAATCTGAACAACGACATCGGTCTGCCCCTGACCCTGCTTGAACTGCGTGACCACCATCGCGCGGCCATCATCGAGATGGGGATGAACCATCCGGGCGAAATCGCCTACCTTACGGGCCTGGCGCGACCGACCGTGGCGGTGGTGAACAATGCACAGCGAGCACACCTGCAGGGCATGGGTTCGCTCACCGAAGTGGCGCGCGAGAAAGGCGCCATCTACCAGGGCCTCAGATCGGACGGTGTGGCGATCATCAACGCCGACGACGCGCATGCCGGGTACTGGCGGGAAATCAACGCCGGGCACAGGATTGTGACATTCGGTATCGACGACGCGGCGGACGTGCACGGGCGGTGTACTCTTCACGGCCTCGGATCGCAGCTCGAACTCGACACTCAGCAGGGGCGGGTCGGTATTGCACTGCAGGTACCGGGACTTCACAACGCACGCAATGCAGTTGCGGCGGCGGCGGCCTGCCTGGCGGCCGGTGCTGCGCTGGATGCGGTGGTCGAGGGGCTGAGCGAATTTGCTGGTACCAAAGGGCGCCTGCAACGTCGTGCCGGGCCCTTTGGTTCGGTCATTCTGGATGACAGCTACAACGCAAATCCGGACTCCGTACGTGCAGGGATCGACGTTCTCGCGCTCACGCCCGGACGCACGTTTCTTGTGCTGGGCGACATGGGAGAGATCGGCGAGACCAGCGCACAGGTGCATGACGAGATCGGCGGATACGCCAAGAGCAAAGGTGTTGACGGGCTATACGCGCTGGGCGAGGTCAGCGCGGTGGCTGCACGCAACTTCGGCGAAGGCGGCGCCCATTTTGGCACCGTCGATGCCTTGGTCGATGCACTTGCGGGGCAACTCGATGCGGATTCGGTGGTGTTGGTGAAGGGTTCGCGCTTCATGCGCATGGAACGTGTGGCGGATGCGCTCGCTGCACTGCACAATACCGCCCCTCGCATGGAAACAGGTTCCTAATATGCTGCACGAACTCGCGCTTTGGCTCAGTCAGGATATCCGCGGCTTCAATGTCTTCGGTTACATCACGCTGCGCACGGTGCTGGCAACGCTTACTGCGCTCACGCTGTCCCTGATGGCAGGTCCGGGCGTCATCCGCTGGCTGGCGGCAAAGAAAATCGGTCAGGCGGTGCGCGATGACGGGCCCAAGTCGCACCTGACCAAGACCGGCACACCAACCATGGGCGGCGCGCTCATCCTGTTGTCGATCGCAGTCACCGTGTTTCTTTGGGGGGATCTCAGCAATGGCTACATCTGGGTGACCCTGTTTGTCACGCTCGGCTTCGGCGCCGTGGGCTGGGTGGATGACTGGCGCAAGGTGGTACACCGCGACCCCAAGGGTCTTGCCAGTCGCTGGAAATACTTGTGGACCTCGCTGATCGCGCTGGCGGCTGCGATCTTTCTCGGTGTAAGCGCGAACACCCCGGCCGAAACCGAACTGATTGTCCCCTTCTTCAAGGCCGTGACTTACCCACTGGGAATCTTCGGCTTCATCGCGCTGACCTATTTCGTCATCAATGGCACCAGCCACGCGGTCAACCTGACTGACGGGCTGGACGGACTGGCGATCATGCCGACCGTGATGGTGGCCGGCGCATTGGCGATCTTTGCCTATGTTGCGGGCCATGCCGGCTTCTCCAAGTATCTCGGCGTGCCCTATGTGGCCGGTGCGGGCGAACTCGCCGTGTTCTGCGGCGCAATCTGCGGCGCGGGTCTCGGTTTCCTGTGGTTCAACGCCTATCCGGCCGAAGTGTTCATGGGTGACGTCGGCGCGCTGGCACTCGGCGCTGCGCTCGGGACGGTCGCGGTCATCGTTCGCCAGGAAATCGTGCTCTTCATCATGGGCGGTCTGTTCGTTGCAGAAACCCTGTCGGTGATGGTGCAGGTGCTGTACTTCAAGGTCAGTGGTGGCAAGCGCATATTCCGCATGGCGCCGTTGCACCACCACTATGAACTCGGTGGCTGGAAGGAAACGCAAGTGGTGGTCCGCTTCTGGATCATCACCATCATGCTGGTGCTGTTTGGTTTGTCGACACTGAAACTGAGATGAGTACGTTTGCAGGTAAACACGTTCTGGTACTCGGGCTGGGGGAATCCGGCCTTGCGATGGCGCGCTGGTGCGGGCGTCAGGGCGCGCGCCTGCGCGTTGCAGACAGCCGCGAACGGCCGCCGGGGCTTGACCCCCTGATGCAGGACGTGCCACTGGCCGAGATTGTCACGGGCGCTTTCGGGAACGAAGTGCTCGACGGCGTCGACTTGATTGCCATCAGTCCCGGGCTCGATCCGCGTAAGGGCGTGATTGCAGAAGCCTGTCGGCGCGGCCTTCCCGTCACCGGTGAGATGAGCCTGCTTGCAGCCGCATTGCGTGACCTCGGGGTGAGGGAGCGCACGCGCATCATCGCCATTACCGGGACCAACGGAAAGACCACCACGACCGCATTGACCGCGGCGCTTGCCGCGGCTTCGGGCATGGATGCCGTCGCTGCCGGCAATATCAGCCCGGCTGCGCTCGATGTGCTGATGGATCGTCTCGACCGCGGTGACGATCTGCCCGCTTGCTGGGTGCTCGAGCTGTCGTCCTTCCAGATCGAGTCGATGGATGGGCTCGACCCCGATGCAGCGACCGTGCTGAACGTGACTGACGATCACCTCGACCGCTATGCCGATCTTGGCGCATACGCCGGCACCAAGGCGAAGATCTTCGATGGCAAGGGGGTGCAGGTACTCAACCGCGACGACGGGCGCGTGCTGGCAATGGCACGCACCGGCCGGCGGGTGATCGGTTTTTCGACGGCAGCGCCCCAGGTCGCCGGTGATTACGGCCTGCTCGAACAGGCCGGTGAGAGCTGGCTGGTGCGTGGCGACGAGCGCCTGCTTCCGCAGGCGTCGCTGCCGATCGCTGGCCGCCATAACGCTGCCAACGCGTTGGCTGCCCTGGCCTTGTGCGAAGCCGGGCTGGGGCTCGATCCGCAATCGCTGCTGCCCGCCCTGCGCGCGTTCAGGGGGCTGCCGCACCGGGTTCAACTGGTTGCCGAACGCGAAGACGGCGTGCGTTTCTACGATGATTCCAAGGGCACGAATGTCGGTGCGACGGTTGCCGCGCTGGATGGGCTGGCAGGAAAGGTCGTGCTGATCGCAGGCGGCGACGGCAAGGGGCAGGATTTTTCGCCGCTCGCCGAACCGTTTTCGCGCCATGTTCGTGCCGCGGTGCTGATCGGACGTGATGCAGCGCGCGTCGAGGCGGGTGTCGCCGGGTGCGGCGTGCCGCTTGAGCATACGGACAGCCTCGAAGCCGCGGTCGAGCGTGCCGCGGACTTGGCGCAAGCTGGCGATGCGGTGCTGCTGTCGCCGGCCTGCTCGAGTCTCGACATGTTCCGCAACTACGCGCATCGCGCCGATGTCTTCGTCGCGGCCGTGCGCCGGCTGCCGGGGGTAGATGCCCGATGAAGATCGCCGCTGCGCTCGCCGGACTGTTCGCACCCCGTACGCCTCCCACCAGCCGCGCCGGAGCGCGGACGGTTGCGCGCATGATGCGACCGTCTGCACCGGCCCGGGAACTCGATCTGCTACTGATCTGGTCCGCCGTCGGCCTGCTGTTGCTGGGTCTGGTCATGGTGTATTCGGCCTCGATCGCGATTGCCGAGGGGAGCCGCTTTACCGGTCACCAATCACACTACTTCCTGCTGCGTCACGCGGTCTTCCTTGCGGTCGGCATCGGTGTCGGACTGGTGGCGTTCCAGCTTCCGATGACACAGTGGCAGCGGCTTGCGCCCGCCCTGTTCGTGGGCGGCGTGGTGTTGCTGATCGTGGTGTTGATCCCGGGGCTCGGGCGCGAGGTCAATGGCGCGCAACGCTGGTTGTCGCTTGGGCCCGTGAACCTGCAGCCATCCGAACTGATGAAGGTGTTCGCCGCGATTTACGCCGCGGACTACACGGTACGAAAGCTCGATGCCATGGGCAGCTTCAAGCGGGGCTTCCTGCCGATGATGATGGTCATCCTGTTCGTCGGTTTCCTGCTGCTGCGCGAGCCTGACTTTGGTGCCTTTGTGGTGATCACCGCGATTGCGTTCGGGGTCCTCTTTCTCGGTGGCGTGAATATCCGTGTTTTCGCGCTGCTCGGTGTCGTCGCGTTGATCGGATTCGTCGTGCTGATCTGGACTTCGCCCTATCGCCGCGAGCGCATTTTCGGTTTCATGGACCCCTGGCAGGACGCGTTCGGCAAGGGCTACCAGTTGTCACATGCATTGATTGCCTTCGGCCGTGGAGAGTGGTTCGGCGTCGGCCTCGGCGGGAGCGTCGAGAAACTCTTCTATCTGCCCGAGGCACATACCGACTTTCTGCTGTCGGTGATTGCCGAAGAGCTGGGCTTTGTCGGCGTTGTCATGGTCGTCGGCATGTTCGCGGTGCTGATTCAGCGTGCCTTCGTCATCGGTCGCGAGGCGATCAAGCTCGAACGCTATTTCTCAGGTCTGGTGGCACAAGGCATCGGCTTGTGGCTGGGCGTTCAGTCCTTCATCAACATGGGTGTGAACACGGGCTTGCTGCCGACCAAGGGACTGACCCTGCCACTGATGAGCTTTGGTGGTTCGGGCATCGTCGCCAACTGCCTGGCGCTGGCCATTCTGCTTCGGGTCGACTGGGAGGTCAGGCAAATGAAACGGGGAGGCGGCTCATGAAAACCCTGTTGATGATGGCTGGCGGCACGGGCGGTCATATCTTCCCGGGCATCGCGGTGGCCGAGGCGCTGAAGGCGAAGGGCTGGCGCATCGTGTGGATGGGCAATCCTGACGGGATGGAGGCCCGCATCGTACCGACCTATGGCTACGATACGGCGTGGGTCCGGTTTGGCGCCCTGCGCGGGAAAGGTCTGATGCGCAAGCTGATGCTCCCGTTCAATCTTCTGTCCGGTTTCTGGCAGGCGATGCGCGAGTTGCGTCGCATCCGGCCCGATGTCGTGGTCGGCATGGGGGGCTACATCACTTTTCCGGGCGGCATGATGGCGGTGTTGCTTGGGCGACCACTGGTGCTGCATGAACAGAACTCGGTCGCGGGGCTCGCGAACCGGGTGCTGGCGATGGTGGCGGACAGGGTGCTGTCCGGGTTTCCGCATGCTCTCAGAAAGGCAGGCTGGGTTGGGAACCCCGTGCGCGCCGAGATCAGCGCGGTTACGCCACCGGCCGAGCGCTTTGCCGGACGCGAGGGGCCGCTGCGTTTGCTGGTGGTCGGGGGCAGCCTGGGCGCGACTGTGCTCAACAATACTGTGCCGCAGGCCCTTGCACGAATTCCCGCTGCTGTGCGCCCGGTGGTCGTGCATCAGGCGGGCGAGAAACAACTTGAGGCGCTGCGTGCAGCCTATGCCGGCGCTGGCGTCGAGGGCGACCTGCGGCCCTTCATCAAGGACATGGCCGAAGAATACGCGGCTGCCGATCTGGTGGTCTGTCGCGCGGGTGCGCTCACCGTCGCCGAGCTTGCTGCGGTCGGCGCGGCGAGCCTGCTCGTACCCTTTCCGCACGCGGTCGACGATCACCAGACCGGCAATGCAGGCTTCCTCGCTGAAAACGGCGCGGCCTACCTGCTGCCGCAACCGGAACTCAATGCCGAACGACTGGCCGGCATTCTCGTCAGTCTCGATCGAACGCGCCTGTTGCAGATGGCCGAACACGCCCGGGCGCTGGCCAAGCCGCGCGCGACCGAGGCCGTGGTCCGTATCTGCGAAGAACTGGCAGGCGGAGAAAAGAAATGAAGCACAAGGTTAAGAATATCCATTTCGTCGGTATTGGCGGCTCGGGCATGAGCGGGATCGCCGAAGTGCTGCTCAACCTGGGGTACCGGATCAGCGGTTCGGACCTGAGCGAAAGCGCCGCGACGCGACGTTTGAAGGCGGCAGGGGCACGTGTTGTGCTCGGTCACGACGCAGGCAATGTTGAAGGGGCCGATGCCGTGGTCGTGTCCACGGCGGTCAAGAACGACAATCCGGAAGTGATTGCAGCGCGCGCGCGCCGCATTCCGGTGGTTCCGCGTGCCCAGATGCTGGCGGAACTGATGCGGCTCAAGAGCGGCATCGCCATTGCCGGCACGCACGGCAAGACCACGACGACCTCGCTGGTGGCGAGCATTCTTGCCGAAGGTGCGATGGATCCGACCTTCGTCATCGGTGGTCGCCTCAATGCTGCTGGTGCCAACGCCCGCTTGGGCAAGGGTGACTTTCTGGTGGCAGAGGCCGATGAGTCTGACGCCTCCTTCCTGATGCTCAGTCCGGTGATCTCGGTGGTGACCAACATCGACGCCGATCACATGGATACCTACGGTCACGACTTCGCCCGCCTCAAGCAGGCCTTTGTGGATTTCCTCCAGCGTCTGCCCTTCTACGGCGTGGCCGTGCTGTGTGAGGATGATCCGCACGTGCGCTCGATCATTCCGCTGGTGTCCAAGCATGTGGTGCGCTACGGGTTCTCCGAAACCGCCAACATCCGTGCCGAGAACATCCGCGCAGAGAATGGACGGATGCTGTTCGATGCGGTTCGGGTCAACGGGACGACCTCGCGCCTGCCGATCGAACTCAATCTGCCGGGCATGCACAACGTGCTCAACGCGCTTGCGGCGATTGCGGTGGCGACCGAAGTGCAGGTGCCGGAGGCGTCCATCATCAAGGCGCTCTCCGAGTTCCGCGGGGTCGGACGCCGTTTTCAGCGCTACGGCGAGGTTGCACTCGCGAGCGGAGGCAGCTTCACCCTGATCGATGACTATGGCCACCACCCGGTCGAGATGGCAGCAACCATCGCCGCCGCGCGTGGGGCGTTTCCCGGGCGGCGTCTGGTGCTGGCGTTCCAGCCGCATCGCTTTACCCGCACGCGCGACTGCTTCGAGGATTTCGTCAAGGTGCTGTCGACGGTCGACGCCTTGCTGCTGAGTGAAGTCTATGCCGCTGGTGAACCCCCGATCGTGGCTGCAGATGCACGCAGTCTGGCCCGTGCCCTGCGCGTGGCCGGAAAAGTGGAGCCGGTGTTTGTCGAAGAGATTGCCGACATGGCGCAGGCAATGCTCGACCTGGCGCAGGACGGTGATGTGGTGATCACGATGGGGGCGGGCAGTATTGGTGCGGTACCGGGCACGCTCGGCAACAGCGAGGATCAGTCGTGAAGGCGCAGTTTGGAAAGGTTGCGGTACTGTTCGGCGGTTCGTCCGCAGAGCGCGACGTGTCGCTGATGTCGGGCACTGCGGTGCTTGCGGCGCTGCAGGGTGCTGGCGTCGATGCACACGCCTTCGACCCGGCCGAGCGCGATCTGCACATCCTCAAGGAAGAAGGGTTCGAGCGCGTGTTCATCGCTCTGCACGGACGCGGGGGTGAAGACGGAACGGTGCAAGGTGCGCTCGAGCTCATGGGCATTCCTTATACCGGCAGCGGTGTCATGGCATCTGCGATCTCGATGGACAAGTGGCGGACCAAGATGGTGTGGCTGGCCGCCGGTCTGCCCACCCCGCGCTATGCCATTCTCGATGCGGATACCGATTGGGCCGCAGTGGCTGCTGATCTGGGCCTGCCGATTTTCGTCAAGCCGGCGCACGAGGGGTCGAGCATGGGCGCGACCAAGGTCGTCGACGCTGATCAGCTCGAGGCGGCCTGGGTGCTGGCTGCACGCTACGACAGTCTGGTGATTGCCGAGGAGTTCGTGTCCGGCCAGGAACTGACCGCGCCCTTCCTTGAGCATCGTGTCCTGCCGCTGGTGCGCATCGTCGCGCCCGACGGGAACTACGACTATCAGAACAAGTATTTTACCGACGTTACCCGTTACGACTGTCCCTGCGGTCTGCCCGAAGCCCAGGAGCAGGCGCTGCAGGCGCTGGTGATGAAGAGCGCACGTGTGCTCGGATGCCGCGGCTGGGGTCGTGCCGACCTCATCCTGACCGAGGACGGCACGCCCTACCTGCTGGAAATGAACACGTCGCCGGGAATGACCAGCCATTCGCTGGTGCCGATGTCGGCCCGGGTTGCAGGCCTGTCCTTCGAGGCCCTGTGCCTGGAGTTGCTCAAGGGAGCCCGCCTTGGCTGAAGCGCGCCTGCGATCCGCTGCAGCACCTGCCCGCAAGGCCGGGCGGCGGACGAACGCGCGCGACGACAGTGGCTTGTGGAATCGTCCCGCTTTGCTGGATCTGCTCTCCGACCTGCTGATGCTGTTCGCAGCGATTGGTCTGGGCTGGGCGCTGGTGACATGGTTTCTGTCGCGACCGCTGTTCCCGCTGCGGGAGCTCGTGGTGCTGACCCCGCCGGGACAGGTGACGGAGGCGCAGTTGCAATACGTGGCACGCACCGCCATTCGGGGCAATTTCTTCACCATAGAGCTCGATTCGGTGCGCGCGGCCTTTGAAAAACTGCCATGGGTGCGGCGTGCTGAAGTGCGCAGGCGCTGGCCTGACGGCATAGAGCTGCGCCTTGAGGAGCATCAGGCGGTGGCGTACTGGACTGCGACTGAAAGCGGTGAAACGCGTCTGGTAAACCGTCAGGGCGAAGTCTTCACCGCGTCGAGCGATGCGCGCATGCCTGCGTTCTCGGGCCCGCAAGGCTCGGCCGCCACACTGCTGGCGCGCTACCAGACCTACTCCGGCATGCTGAAGCCGATGGGCGCGTCGCTCATGGGCCTGATGCTGTCGGCGCGCGAGGCGTGGCAGCTCAAACTTGATAATGGCGTGCTCATCGTGCTCGGACGCGAGCAGGAGCGTGCGCCGCTTGAGGCCAGGTTGAAGCGCTTTGTCGCTGCCTGGCCCGAAGTGCAGGACTCCATCGGATTACAGGTCGCCGTGGCGGATCTCCGCTATCCGGGCGGTTTTGCATTGACTCCCATTGATGCCGTGCCGGTCGGCCGGAACCAGGCAACGAAAGGCAAGAAATGAGCAAGGATTTCAAAGAACTGATCGTCGGTCTCGATATCGGCACCTCCAAGATCACCTGCATGGTGGCCGAGGTGCGCCCTGACGGGCGGCTCAACGTCGTCGGTCTCGGCACGCAGCCGACCAACGGCTTGAAGCGCGGCGTGGTGGTCAATATCGAAGCCACCGTCGATGCGATCTCCCGGGTGATCCAGGAGGTCGAGCTGATGGCTGAGTGCAAGATCCACGACCTCTACACCGGCATTGCCGGCAGCCATATCAAGAGCTTCAACTCCAATGGCATGGTCGCGATCAAGGACAAGGAAGTCACCCCGATGGATGTGGAACGGGTGATCGAGGTCGCGCGTGCGATGCCGATCCCCGCCGAGCAGCAGATCCTGCACATCCTCACCCAGGAATTCATCATCGACGGCCAGGGTGGTGTGCGCGAACCGATCGGCATGAGCGGCGTCAAGCTTGAGGTCAAGGTGCACATCGTGACCGGCGCCGTGTCCGCGGCGCAGAACGTGGTCAAGTGCGTGCGTCGCTGCGGGCTTGAGGTCATGGATCTGATCCTGCAGCCCCTGGCATCGAGCTACGCGGTGCTCACCGAGGATGAGAAGGAGCTCGGCGTGTGCATGGTGGATATCGGCGGCGGTACGACTGATATCGCCGTGTTCACCCAGGGCGCGATTCGTCATACGGCGGTCATCCCGGTGGCGGGCGACCAGATTACCAACGACATCGCCATGGCACTGCGCACGCCGACCTCGGAAGCCGAGGAAATCAAGATCCGTCACGGCGTGGCAATGCACACCCTGGCCGACCCTGAAGAAATGATCGAGGTGCCCGGCGTGGGCGATCGTCCGCCCCGCCCGCTGTCGCGTCAGCGTCTGGCCGATGTGATCGAGCCCCGGGTATCGGAGCTCTTTGAACTCGTACAGGCAGAGTTGCGCCGCAGTGGCTACGAAGAGCTGCTGTCGTCGGGCATCGTGCTCACCGGCGGATCCGCGGTCATGGAAGGCATGGTCGAGCTGGGCGAGGACGTGTTCCACATGCCGGTCCGGGTCGGGGCGCCGCAGTACGACGGCGGTCTGGCCGACGTGGTGTGTCAGCCACGCTATGCGGCCGCGATGGGGCTGGTCATTGAAGGGGCTGCGCAGCGCAGGAGAGGCTTGCAGGCGCGCGATACGCGCGGCGTGAAACAGTTTTTCGGACGCATGAAAACATGGTTCGAGCGAAATTTCTGACCGGTTGCAGGTGCAGCCAGTCATTTTGAATGAGTGTCTGTTTTGATACCTAGATTTAGTATTACACTTAACGGTTAATACTAAATGCGGGTTAAACGGACGTTCTGAGTGCAGCAGGGCCGTTTATCAAGGAGGCGAGGCAAATGTTTGAAATCATTGAGAAAGAGCCAGTTGGGACGATCATCAAGGTGGTCGGTGTTGGTGGTGCCGGCGGTAACGCGGTCGACCACATGATCCGTGAAGGTGTGCAGGGGGTGGATTTCATCTCCGCAAACACCGATGCGCAAGCGTTGTCGCGTTGTCTGGCCCCGACCAAGATTCAGCTTGGCGTGAGTGGGCTGGGTGCCGGTTCGAAGCCCGAAGCCGGGCGCGCTGCCGCGCAGGAATCGCGTGAGGAGATCGCCGCTGCACTGGAAGGCGCGCACATGTGTTTCATCACCGGTGGCATGGGGGGTGGCACGGGTACCGGTGCTGCACCGGTCGTGGCTGAGATTGCGAAGGAAATGGGTATCCTCGCGGTCGCCGTAGTGACCAAGCCCTTCGACTTCGAGAACCGCATTCGCGTAGCCGAAAGCGGTGTCGAGGAGCTGACGCGCCATGTGGATTCGCTGATTGTCGTGCTCAACGACAAGCTGCTCGATGTTTTCGGTGACGACGCGGGCTTCGAGGAGTGCTTCCGCTCGGCCGACAATGTGCTGCGTTCGGCCGTCGGCGGTATCGCCGAGATCATCAACGTGCCTGGCCTGGTCAACGTCGACTTCCAGGACGTGCGGACTGCGATGGCCGAGATGGGCCGTGCGATGATGGGCTCCGCAGAAGCTTCCGGCATGGACCGTGCGCGGATTGCGGCCGAGCAAGCCGCCGTGTCGCCGCTGCTCGAAGGCACCGAGTTGTCCGGTGCACGTTGCGTGCTGATCAACATCACCGCGAGCAAGTCGCTCAAAATGTCCGAAGTGCGCGATGCAGTGAAAACCGTCCAGGCTTTTGCCGCGCCGGAAGCATTCGTCAAGTATGGCACCGTGTTCGAAGAGAGCATGGAGGACCGCATCCGCATTACCGTGGTCGCCACCGGTCTCGGCACACCACGTGCCACCGCGCGTCAGCCGGTGATGCAGGTGGTGCAGGGCACGGGGACCTATGGTCCGAACAGCGGCGTCGATATGAACAATCTCGACGTGCCGGCCGTGATGCGCAGTGGTCGCCGCACAACCGTGGATGCGATGAGCAACAACGGTGTCGGTACTTACGACATCCCGGCCTTCCTGCGCCGTCAGGCAGACTGATTCCGCTTCCCCGCGGGCCCGCACGGGCACCCACGCGCGAACCGCCGCCTCCGGTTCGGGCGCGAGTGCCCGTTGTTTTTGTGCACTGCAGCTAACATTTTCGGGCGTGCTAAACTGCGGGCGTGAAACGGGAATGAAACACATGATCAGGCAGCGAACACTCAAATCGATCGTCAAGGCAACGGGCGTCGGCCTCCACGGGGGGCGCAAGGTTAATCTGGTGCTGCGCCCTGCGGCGCCGGACACCGGTATCGTCTTTCATCGCGTCGATCTGAATCCACCGCTCGATCTGCCTGCCGATCCGTACTCTGTGTGCGACACCCGGATGTGTTCGGGTCTGGAGCGCGGCGGCGAGAAAGTGGGTACGGTCGAACACCTGATGTCTGCGTTGTCCGGTCTTGGTATCGACAATCTGCACGTCGATGTGGATGCACCGGAAATCCCGATTCTGGATGGCAGTTCCGGGCCGTTCGTGTTTCTGCTGCAGTCGGCAGGCATCGAGGAGCAGTCCGCCCCCAAGAAATTCATGCGGGTGAAAAAGGCGGTCGAGTATCGCGAGGGCGACAAATGGGTGCGCCTCGAGCCATACGACGGCTTCAAACTGCAGTTCTCCATCGTATTCAACCACCCTGCAATCGACAGTACTTCGACTTCAGTGAAGATCGACTTTGCCGAAGATTCCTATATTCGCGATGTGGCGCGGGCGCGTACCTTCGGTTTCATGCAGGACGTCGAGTTCATGCGCGAGAATGGCCTGGCGCTGGGTGGCAGTCTGGATAATGCCATCGTGATGGACGAATACCGGGTGCTCAATGCCGAAGGGCTCCGCTATGCCGATGAATTCGTCAAACACAAGGTCCTCGACGCCATCGGTGATCTGTATCTGTGTGGTCATCCGTTGCTGGCCGCCTATTCGGCGCACAAGGCCGGCCATGCATTGAACAATCAGGTGCTGCGCGTGCTGCTCGAAGATGCGTCAGCGTGGGAAATCGTGACCTTTGAAAAAGTGGCCGTTGCGCCTGCTGCCGTCGTGCATCAGTTTGCCGATGCCGCGCTGTTGACCTGAGTATCCGTGATGCTGGTGCTACGCATTGTCGGTCTGCTGTTGGTGCTCGGCATTGCCGGTTCCATCCTGCTGTGGCTGCTCACCGGCAAGCGCAGTTATCGGCAATGGGCATGGAAGATCTTCCGTGCCGGATTGGTCGTGCTCTTCGTTTTTCTGTCCCTGTTCGCCCTCGAGCGCATTCTGGCGCCGATGATCTGACGCCCGTCAGCTTTCACGGCTGAGGCGCGCCAGGCGTTCGAGCGCATCGCGCAGCGGGGAGTCCTCAGGCAGTGTCGCTGCAAATTCCCGTAGATGATTTTTGGCCGCCGGCGAGACGGTGCGTACTGTCGGCGCGCGGGGTACGACCGTTTCCTCGGGCGTGGAGACCTTGATTCTGATCGACTGCAGGGGGTAACCCGCATGCAGGAAATGGTCCATCAATGACGGGACCATCTGCTTCAGGCGCACAGCAAGAGCGCTGCCTCGAGTGGCAATCACGAGCACGTCATCCTTCAGATTGACGACGCTGCAGGCGCTGGCGAACTGAGTGGGCAGGCCGCCGTCGAGTACGGTCTGCAAGCGGCGCAGGCGGGCGGCATGATCCTGCAGGCGGGCAAGGGCGTTGCCGCTGCCAAGATAGCGTTGCAGGAGTTTGCTCATGAGTTTTGCGTCGCTTAATGAGGGAGAAATATGGGAGGGCAGCCCGACATGATAAACTCGCTGCTTTGCCGAATCGACGTCGACCCCATCTCATGTTCTCCGGCCTTCTCAAGAAATTATTCGGTACACGTAACGACCGTCTGATCCGCCAGTATTCGCAGACCGTTCGTCGGATCAATGCTCTGGAGCCCGAGATCTCGGCGCTGTCGGACGAAGCGCTCAAAGGCAAGACTGCCGAGTTCAGGCAGCGCGTTGCAAACGGCGAAACGCTCGACGCACTGCTTCCCGAGGCTTTCGCCGTGGTGCGCGAGGCGGGCAAACGGGTGCACGGCATGCGTCACTTCGACGTTCAGCTCATCGGCGGCATGGTGTTGCACGACGGCAGGATCGCCGAAATGCGCACCGGCGAGGGCAAGACCCTGGTCGCCACCCTGCCGGCCTACCTGAATGCACTGGCCGACAAGGGCGTGCATGTCATCACCGTCAACGACTACCTGGCCAGTCGCGACGCCGAATGGATGGGCCGGATTTACGGCTTCCTCGGGCTGTCCACCGGCTGCAACCTGTCACGCATGACGCATCAGGAAAAACAGGCAGCCTATGCGTCCGATATCACCTACGGCACGAACAACGAATTCGGCTTCGATTACCTGCGCGACAACATGGTGTACAACACCGGCGAACGTGTTCAGCGCAAACTGAATTTCGCCATCGTCGATGAGGTGGACTCCATCCTGATCGACGAAGCGCGTACGCCGCTGATCATTTCCGGCCAGGCCGAAGATCACACCGAGCTGTACCTGAAGATGAACCAGGTTGCGCCGCAGCTGAAGAAGCAGGAGGGCGAAGGCGACGATGTGACCGTGCCGGGCGACTACACGGTCGACCTCAAGGCCCATCAGGTGCTGCTGACCGAGCAGGGGCACGAGACGGCCGAACAACTGCTGGTGCGCATGGGCCTGCTGCAGGATGGCGGTGGTCTCTATGAGCCAGGCAACATTCTGCTGGTGCATCACCTCTACGCAGCACTGCGTGCACACGCGCTGTATCACAAGGATCAGAACTACGTCGTCCAGAACGGCGAAGTCATCATTGTCGACGAGTTCACCGGTCGCCTGATGGCTGGAAGGCGTTGGTCCGACGGTCTGCACCAGGCGGTGGAGGCCAAGGAAGGCGCCCGCATCCAGGCCGAAAACCAGACGCTTGCCTCGATCACGTTCCAGAACTACTTCCGCATGTACGGCAAGCTGGCCGGCATGACGGGTACGGCTGATACCGAAGCGTTCGAGTTCCACTCCATCTATGGGCTGGAGACGGTCGTGATTCCGACCAACCGTCCGGCTGCGCGACGCGACGAGAACGACAAGGTCTATCGCACCGCCAAGGAAAAGTGGGAGGCGGTGATTGCCGACATCGAGGCCTGCGTCAGCCGCGGGCAGCCGGTACTGGTGGGTACGACCTCGATCGAGACCAACGAGTACCTGTCGGGCTTGCTCAACAAAGCCAAGATTGCGCACCAGCTGCTCAATGCCAAGCAGCACGACAGCGAAGCCCAGATCGTTGCCCAGGCAGGTCGTCCCGGCGTGGTGACCATTGCCACCAACATGGCCGGTCGTGGTACCGACATCGTGCTTGGCGGCAACATCGAGAAGCCGGTGTCCTTGCTGCGTGAAGACGAAGGCATTCCGGAAAGCGAGAAGGAAGGCCGCATTACCTCCTTGCGTGCCGAGTGGCAGAAGGTGCACGAACAGGTGGTTGCAGCAGGTGGCCTGCACATCATTGGCACCGAGCGTCATGAGTCGCGTCGTATCGATAACCAGCTGCGCGGTCGTTCGGGGCGCCAGGGTGATCCGGGCTCGAGCCGCTTCTACCTGTCGCTCGAAGACCCGTTGATGAAGATCTTCGCCGGTGAGCGCCTGAACGCGATCATGGTCCGTCTGAAGATGCCCGAAGGGGAGGCAATCGAACATGCAATGGTCACCCGTTCGCTTGAGTCCGCCCAGCGCAAGGTCGAGCAGCGCAACTTCGACATCCGCAAGCAGCTGCTTGAATACGATGACGTCTCCAACGACCAGCGCAAGGTGATCTACCAGCAGCGCAACGAGCTGCTCGAGAGCGAAAGCATCTCCGACACCATTGCTGCAATGCGTCAGGGTGTGGTGCATGACACTTTCCGCCTCTATGTGCCGCAGGACACCGTGGAAGAGCAGTGGGACGTGGCCGCGCTGGAGCAGGCGCTCGCGTCCGACTTCCAGCTCAAACTGGATATCTCCGAGTGGATCAGGACCGAGCCGAGTCTGGACGACGATGCGATCCTCAAGCGCGTTCTCGATGCAGCCGAAACGGCCTACGCAGCCAAGATAGCAACGGTCGATCCGGTCGCGTGGCAGCAGTTCGAGCGCAACGTGATGTTGCAGAGCCTCGACACCCACTGGCGGGAGCATCTTGCAGCGCTGGATCACCTGCGTCAGGGTATTCATCTGCGTGGTTACGCGCAGAAGAACCCCAAGCAGGAGTACAAGCGCGAAGCATTCGAGCTGTTCGAGACCCTGCTCGATGCGGTCCGTGCCGATGTCAGCAAGCTGTTGATGACGGTGCAGGTTCGTACCGAATCGCAGCTTGACGATGCCGAGCCCCAATCCGAAGTCGAGAATGTTCAATATCACCACGCCGATTTCGACGAGGCTCTGGGCACGGCGCCAGCAGAAGGCGATGCCGCGCAGCCGGCTACGGCCGGGCCCAAGGTCGGGCGCAACGATCCGTGCCCCTGCGGATCTGGCAAGAAGTACAAACACTGTCACGGCAAACTGAGTTGAGCCGGTCGAGGAGAATACGATGGCTGTAAATCTGACGACACCGAACCCGGCTGAGCTGAATCCCGTCGCCGGCGTACGCCTGGGCGTCGCCGAAGCGGGTATCCGCAAGGCCAACCGGCGCGACCTTACCGTGATCGAGCTTGCACCGGGCAGCCGGGTCGCGGGCGTGTTCACGCTGAACCGTTTCTGCGCAGCGCCGGTACAGCTGTGCAAGACGCATCTCCCGCTCGGCGACATTCGGGCGCTGGTGATCAACACTGGTGTGGCCAACGCCGGCACCGGTGAGTCGGGGCTGGCGAACGCGCGCACAACATGCGAAGCCGTGGCTGCACGATTGAATATCGGCGCCGAGCAGGTGCTGCCGTTTTCGACCGGTGTCATTCTCGAACCGTTGCCGGTTGATCGTCTGGTGGCAGGTCTGCCCAAGGCGGTGGCCGATCTCCGCGCCAAGGGATGGTTTGACGCTGCGCATGCGATCATGACCACCGATACGCTGGCGAAGGGTATCTCGAAGCAGGTTGTCGTGGGCGGACGCACCGTCACGCTCACCGGCATCAGCAAGGGCGCGGGCATGATCAGGCCCAACATGGCGACCATGCTCGGCTTTCTGGCCTGCGATGCGGCGATCAGCCAGGCGTTGCTGGAGACCCTGACGCGTGAAGCGGCGGATCTGTCCTTCAACAGCATCACCATCGATGGTGATACCTCGACCAACGACTCCTTCATCGTGATCGCAACGGGTCAGGCCGGCAATGCCGAAATCACCGATGCAGGCACCGCCGATTACGCTGCGCTGCGGGAAGCCGTCATCGACGTGTCGATCCGGCTTGCACAGTCAATCGTCCGTGATGGCGAGGGTGCGACCAAGTTCATGAGCATCGTCGTCGAAGGTGGCGCAAGCCGTGAAGAGTGCCGCAAGGTGGCGTACGCGGTAGGACATTCGCCGCTGGTCAAGACTGCATTCTTTGCTTCCGACCCCAACCTCGGGCGGATTCTTGCAGCGATCGGCTACGCGGGCATTGACGACCTTGACGTCTCGAAACTTCGTGTCTGGCTCGGCAACACGGCGGAATCCGTGCTGGTCGCCGAGCACGGCGGCCGGGCAGAGAGCTATGTTGAAGAGGCCGGCTCCCGGATCATGAAGGAAGCGGAATTGACCGTGCGCATCGATCTCGCCCGCGGCAATGCCACTGCCACCGTGTGGACCTGTGATTTCTCCTATGATTACGTGAAGATCAACGCCGACTACCGCAGCTGATTCAGCGTATCTTCAGGGCAAACGAACCGGACACCGCGTCGATCGCGCTGTCCGGTTTTTTCTTGCGCAAACTTGCGGGGACGGTCGCGAGACGAAAGTCCGGGCCGCCCGCCGAGCAGGATCGCGGCAGTCGATGCCTCCAGGTGCTCACCGGTTTCACCCGGGATGGCAGCGTGGCCGTGGCCGGAGGGGGCATGTGCGGGACTTGAGCGCGCATGTTCGCACTCGCCCCTGCCTTCGTGCAGAATGCTGCGGTGCGTGAACTTTTGCTGGGGTTTGCGCTGGACAGGACTGCACTCCTTTGCAGCCTTTTGCGCAGCGCACGGAGATCGACGGTGTCGGTACATGATCAGAGTCACCCCCCTGTAAATGCGATTCACGGAGCCCGGGCAGGCATCGCCGGGCTTGCCGTCTCGGCCATCGGGATTGTCTACGGTGACATCGGCACCAGTCCGCTCTATACGCTTAAGGAAGTCTTCAACGGCGAACATGCCGTACCGGTGACGCCCGAGAACGTGTACGGCATTCTGTCTCTTGTATTCTGGGCGCTGATGCTGGTGGTCTCGGCGAAGTACGTGCTGTTCATCATGCGTGCCGACAACGATGGCGAGGGCGGCATCATGGCGCTGACTTCGCTCGCGTTGCGCGCGGTCAAGCCGGGGCGCAAGGCATGGTGGCTTTCGGTACTCGGCGTGTTCGGTGCCGCGCTGTTTTACGGCGACGGCATGATCACACCGGCGATTTCGGTGCTCTCTGCGGTGGAGGGGCTGGAAATCGCCACGCCGGCATTCCGCCCCTTCGTGCTGCCGATCGCGCTTGCCCTGCTCATCGGCTTGTTCCTGATGCAACGCCGTGGCACTGGCAGTGTCGGCGCCATTTTCGGGCCGGTCATGCTGTGCTGGTTTTCGGTGCTGGCAGTACTGGGCATCAACGGCATCCGCTTGCATCCCGAGATTCTCGGCGCGATCAGCCCCTTGTGGGCGGTGCGCTTCTTCTCCACGCAGCCGCTGACCGCGTGGCTTGCCCTTGGCGCGGTCGTGCTGGCGATTACCGGTGGTGAGGCCTTGTATGCCGATATGGGGCACTTCGGCCGGCGGCCAATCAAGCTGAGCTGGTTCTTCGTTGTCTTTCCTGCCCTCTACCTGAACTATCTGGGGCAGGGCGCGCTGATCCTTGATCATCCTGACAACGTCCGCAACCCCTTCTTTCTGCTGGTGCCTGACCAGCTGCTGTATCCGATGGTGGCCCTGTCCGCCTTCGCGACGATCATTGCCAGCCAGGCGGTGATCTCCGGGGCATTCTCTCTGACCCGGCAGGCAATCCAGCTCGGCTATGCTCCGCGGATGCTGATGGTGCATACCTCCGAGCGCGAGATCGGCCAGATCTACGTGCCGGGCATCAACTGGATGCTGCTCGGCGCGGTGATCGCCCTCGTGGTCGGTTTCCGCTCGTCGAGTGCGCTGGCGTCGGCCTACGGCATTGCGGTCACGCTGACGATGCTGATCGATACCATCCTGGCCTTCGTCGTCGTGCGCGCCTTGTGGCGATGGAATGTCGCGACCTCGCTCGCCTTCATCGGCGTGTTCATCACGGTCGACATCGCATTCTTCTCCGCCACGGCAGTCAAGATCGTCGCCGGCGGCTGGTTTCCGCTGCTGATCGGCGCGCTCATCTTCATCGTGCTCAGAACCTGGAAGCGCGGGCGCGCGGTGCTGGATGAACGCTCACGTGCCGATACGATGCGCCTCGAAATTTTCATCCCTTCCCTGTTCAACGACCCACCACCCAGGGTGCCCGGGACCGCCGTGTTTCTGACGAACTGGCTCGAGAGCGTGCCGCGGGCCCTGTTGCACAATCTCTTTCACAACAAGGTTCTGCATGAGCGGGTGGTGCTGTTGAAGGTGGAAACCACGGACACGCCATGGGTGTCCGATGAGCAGCGCCTGGAGGTCGAACAACTGGATTACGGCTTCTGGCGCGTGCTGGTGCGCTACGGTTTCAAGGAGGATCCCGACATCCCCGCCGCGCTGGCGCTGTGTGGCCGGATGGGGCTCGAATTCGACCTGATGGGGACCTCGTTCTTCCTGGGGCACGAGAAGCTCGTGTCGCGTGCGACCTCGGGCATGGCAGGGTGGCGGGAGAAGCTGTTCATCGTGCTGTTTCGCAATGCGGGTGGGGCCGCCGACTATTTCTGCATTCCGCCCAACCGGGTGGTGGAACTGGGCGCACAGGTCGAGCTCTGAGCGTGCGCCAGTGCGGCTGAGTTCAAGCTGCGAGGGCAGGGCTCAGCGCTGGCCGCCGCTGCGCCAGATCGAGAGCAGGACCCACAGGCCACCCAGAACCGCTGCGCCGAAGCCGAGCCAGCCAAACGAGATGCCGCCGGGCAGGGCTGCATCGTTATCGACCGTCAGGATGATGGCCGAGCCGATGATCAGCGCCGCGGTCACAATGCTCAGTGCCAGGCGGCTGATTGCGCGGTCGAGCCGTTCTCCGAACTGCTTGAGCGGAACGACATCGACCTGCACTCTGAGCTTGCCCTTGCGTGACGCCCGCAGCAGTTGGCGAAGGTCCTGCGGTAGCCCCGCGATCAGATCAAGGGCGCTCGTCAGCGTGCGCCAGCTGCGCTTGGCCAGCGCGACCGGTGCCGCATGGGCGATGAGCACCTGCTCCAGAAACGGGGTGGCCTCGCCGGCCATGTCGAACTCGGGATCGAGCTGGCGGCCGAGTCCTTCGAGGGTGATGAAGGTCTTCACCAGCAGCGCGAGATCCGGGGGCAGGGCGAGTTCGTGATCGCGCAGGATGGTGATCAGCTCATTGAGCATGGCGCTGAAGTCGAGCGCCTTCAGTGCTACCCCATGGTATTGATCGACAAAGGCGTCGATCTCGTCCTGCAGCGGCGCGCTATCGCCCTCCATGCCGCCACTCCATTCGGCCAGGATGTCCGCCACGACAGCGGCTTCGTGGCGAACGAGCCCGTGCAGCAGGCGTGCGACCTGATAACGACGCTCCTCGGTGAGCCGGCCGACCATGCCGAAGTCGATGAAGGCGATGCGGTTTCCCGGCAGGTAGAAGAGGTTGCCCGGATGCGGATCGGCGTGAAAGAAACCGTCTTCCAGGATCATCTTCAGCACTGCATTGGCGCCGCGGCGGGCAAGCAGCTTGCGGTCGAGACCGGTGGCATCGACTGCGGCCAGGTTGCGCCCCGGAATCCCTTCTATGCAGTCCTGCACATTGACCCGTTCGCTGGTCCACTGCCAGTGGATGCGTGGCAGCACGATCTCGGGCCGGTCCGCGAAGCGGGCGGCGATGCGTTCGGCGTTGCGGCCTTCGGCGGAAAAGTCCATTTCGCGCCGCAGGGATCGGGTGAACTGGCGCACGACCTCGCGCGGGCGGTAACGCCGCAGATCGGGGGCGTCGGCTTCGACAATCTCGGCGAGGCGGGCCAGCAGGTGCAAATCGGCTTCCACGACCGGCCGAATGCCTGGACGGCGCACCTTGAGCACGACTGGTGTGCCGTCTGCGAGCCAGGCTCGATGCACCTGGGCGAGTGAGGCGGCCGCCAGTGGAGTGGTTTCCAGCCGTGGGAAAATGTTTTCGGGTGCTTCGCCGAAGTCTTCTGTCAGCTGCGCATGAATGTCGGCATAGGGCAAGGCGGGGGCAGCGTCCTGCAGCTTGCAGAACTCAGTGGTCCATTCGGGCGAAAACAGGTCGACGCGGGTTGCGAGGATCTGACCGAGCTTGACGAAGGTTGGTCCGAGCTCTTCGAGCGCGCGGCGGACTCTGGCCGGAGGTTCGAGTTGAGCGAGCTCATCGGGAGCGCGCCAGTGCAAGGCCTTGCCTGCGCGCTCAAGGGCGCCGGCCATGCCGATGCGGCGCACCAGATCGCCGAAGCCGTAACGGATCAGGACACTGGCAATGTCATGCAGCCGGCCAAGGTCACGAACGGCGCTGACGGCCTCCGACCACATCAGCGGGTCTGGTCGGGAGGCGTGGGTTTGCTGCGCTTGCCGGTCTGCGGATGCAGGCGGTCTGCGATGCCCCGGAGCATGCCTGCAGCCAGTCCGGAGAGAATCGCAGCTTCATTGCGCACTATTCGCGCACCGTCTTCGACCTGTCCGCGCGCGGTGTCGGCAAGGCTTTGCGTGAGCTCGGACAGCGCGCTCCGGATCCGCGCACCCACTGCAGTGCCGCTGCTGCGCGCATGGTCATTCAGGTCGTGAAGAGTCGCGCGTGCAATGCCGCTGGCGCTATGCGCCGCATTGCCCAGGGTCTCGATGAACAGTGCTTCCAGCGCCGAGAGGTCGTTGCGTGTCTGTTCGAGCACCTGGTGGGAAAATGCTTCGCCGCGCTTGCCTGCTTCCTGCAGTGCAAGCTGGGTCGCTTCGGCGGCGGACGCCAGCGCTTCGTCTAACCCGCGCATTGCCTGCCGGAGCGCCTGCGCTTCGTCCCCGCCACGGTTTGCCGCGCCTTGCCGGGCGCCCTTTACCACGGCATCAAGCACGGATCGAATCGCGTCGCCGTTCAGGCGGCCGTCGGCCAGGGCCTGGAGGGTGATGCCGCGTACGCGTTCGGAGATTTCTGCGGGTGTGCCGCCGGTTGCATCGCGGGTCTCGCGCTCAATCTCTTCGACGGCTGCCTGCGCGTCTCCGGCTGAATGCGAGCCACTGTCGGTCAAAGACGTTTGCTTGCTCATGGTGACGACTCCTCTGTTGGGCGTCCGCTGCCACAAAGCAGAAGCTTCCGTGTGCAGTCCGGCGCCATGCTGCGATCCTCCGCCGGCCAGCGGCAGCAAGCCTGTGGCCGTCCATGCGTCGACATCATTGTACTGAGCATCGTGCCCGTCGGCACGGTCCGCACGTTGTGGTCAGTGCAGGACGCGCGGCATCGCCAGCATGAAGGGCGGGATCTCGGCTTCGAAGCGGTGGCCGTCGCGTGCTTCCATCTGGTAGCTGCCGTGCATGGTGCCCACGGCCGTTTCAAGCACCGATCCGCTCGAGTAGCGAAATACTTCGCCCGGTTCGATTACGGGCTGTTCACCGATCACGCCCTGACCGTGCACTTCCTGTACCTTGCCGGTACCGTCGGTGATGATCCAGTGGCGGCTGACGAGGCGGGCTGCCACGGTGCCGGTATTGCGAATGGTGATGTGGTAGGCGAAGACAAAGTGATCTTCGTCCGGACTGGACTGGGCCGGAATGAACTCGGCAACAGCTTCGACGGCGATGCGATAAGCGTCTGAAGTACTCACGCGCGTGCTTCTCCTGGAATGATCAGCGGCCAAGGTGGCGCAGGTGCCACGAAGGGCCGGTGGAAGGTGTTGGCTTTCTTGTCCCGAAAGCAGGGCAAGACGGGAGTCAGAGCGGTAAAATAACATTTTGTCCGGAAAATCTGTCATGTCCGTTTCTGCCCTTACTGCCCTGTCCCCGCTCGATGGCCGTTATCACGGCAAGGTTGGGGGCTTGCGCGACCATTTTTCCGAACACGGCCTGATCCGCAATCGGGTAAGGGTGGAGGTGGAGTGGCTCAAGGCCCTGGCGGCCGACGCCGGTCTCGCGGAGATCGCGCCGTTCTCGGCGGCAACCGTGGCCGAACTCGACGCCTTGGTGGCCGGCTTCTCTCCTGACGACAGTGAGGCGGTCAAGGCGATCGAGGCCACCACCAATCACGACGTCAAGGCCATGGAGTACTGGCTCAAGAAACGGCTCGGCCATAACGCCGAAGTGATGAAGGTGTCGGAGTTCATCCACTTTGCCTGCACCTCGGAAGATATCAACAACACCTCGCATGCGCTGATGCTCAAGGCCGGGCGTGACGAGGTGCTGCTGCCGGCGGTGGACAAGGTGATCGCCCGCTTCCGCGAACTCGCGCATCAGCTGGCCGATCTGCCGATGCTGTCGCGCACCCATGGCCAGCCCGCCAGCCCAACGACGCTGGGCAAGGAAATGGCCAACATCGCTGCGCGTCTGATGCGTGCGCGTGCGCAGATTGCCGCGGTGTCGCTGACGGCCAAGTTCAACGGTGCGGTGGGCAACTACAACGCCCACCTGTCGGCCTGGCCCGAGTTTGACTGGGAAGGCTTCAACCGCCGCTTCATCGAATCGCTTGGCCTCGAGTTCAATCCCTACACCATCCAGATCGAGCCGCACGACGCGATGGCCGAACTGTATGACGCCACCGCGCGCATGAACACCATCCTGCTCGACGCCTGCCGCGATATCTGGATGTACATCTCGCTGGGTTATTTCAAGCAGCGTCTCAAGGAAGGCGAAGTGGGTTCGTCGACGATGCCGCACAAGGTCAATCCGATCGATTTCGAGAATGCAGAGGGCAACCTCGGTATCGCCAACGCGATGCTGCGCCACTTCTCGGAGAAGTTGCCGGTGTCGCGCATGCAGCGTGACCTGACCGACTCCACCGTACTGCGCAACATGGGCGTTGGTTTCGGCCATACGGTGCTGGCAATCGACAGCGCGCTGCGCGGTCTGGGCAAGCTCGAAGCCGAACCTGCCCGCCTGGCGGCCGATCTCGACGACTGCTGGGAGGTGCTGGCCGAGCCGGTGCAGACCGTCATGCGCCGGTTCGCAATCGAGAATCCGTATGAACAGCTCAAGGCCATGACCCGTGGCAAGGGCATCACCCGCGAGGCGCTGCAGTCCTTCATCGCCACGCTGGCGATCCCCCAGAGCGAGCGTGATCGTCTGCTGGCGATGACGCCGGCGAGCTACATCGGCAAGGCTGCAGAGCTGGCGCGCGCCATCTGAATGCAAGCCGCCGTGACGACGCCCCGAGCGTCGGCGCGATTCAAACCATTCAACGCCACCCGAGGGTGGCGTTTTTCATCAAGCAGGGAGCGTGAACATGGCATTTGCCGATAACCTCAAGCAGTTGCCCAAGGTGTCTCACCTGGCGGCAATCAATCTGATCGACGCTGCGGATGCGGTGGTCGGAACGATCGAGAACAAGCCTGGTCAGGGCGGCTCGCTGGCGGTGTACAACCATCTGGCGCAGATTCATGGCGCAATCAGCCCCGAAGCCGCAGCAAAGGGGCTGGAGTTGTATGCGGAGCATACCGAGGACGCGCGCCTGAATCCCGGCAAACATCCGAACATCGACCGTCTGATCGGGCTGATCGAGCGCGGAGAGACGCTGCGGGTGAAACAGGTGTTTGCCGTGTAATGCACAGAAGCCCGCTGCGAGCGGGCGTGCGACATGAAAAAGGGCGCCAGTTGGCGCCCTTGTCATGTGTGCTGCAGGAGGCGTCAGACGACGGCTTCTTCCTTTTCCTTCTTCGGTTTGATGAACTGCTCGCGTGAGACGCCGAGCCACATCACCAGCGGGCTGGCGACGAGTACCGAGGAGTAGATGCCGAAGAGGATGCCGATGGTCAGTGCGAGGGAGAAGTAGTACAGCGTTTCACCGCCAAAGACCAGCATGGACAGAACCATTATCTGCGTGCTGCCGTGAGTGATCACGGTACGCGAGATGGTGCTGGTGATGGCGTGGTTGAGCACGTCGGGTGTGCTCATGCTGCGCTTTTTCTTGAAGGTTTCACGCACGCGGTCGAACACCACTACGGATTCGTTCACCGAATAGCCCAGCACCGCGAGCACCGCAGCCAGCACCGGCAGCGAGAACTCCCACTGGAAGAAGGCGAAGAAGCCGAGAATGATGATTACGTCGTGCAGGTTGGCGATAATCGCCGACACCGCGAAACGCCATTCGAAGCGGGCGGCGAGGTAGAGCATGATGCCGATGATCACCAGCAGCAGCGCCATGGCGCCGTCGGACGCCAGCTCCTTGCCGACCTGCGGGCCGACGAACTCGACCCGGCGCAGCTCTGCCTTGGGCCCGTCGACGCTTGCCAGCGTGCTCATGACCCGCTCAGACACCCGGTTGGTGTCGAGGTCTTCGCGATTCGGCATGCGAATCAGCACGTCGCGTGCGCTGCCGAAGTTCTGTACCTGGGCGTCCGGGTAGCCTTCGTCACTCAGCGCCTGACGGATGGGCTCAAGTTGCGCTGCCTCGGTGTAGCTGACCTCGATCAGCGTTCCGCCGGTGAACTCGACCGACAGATGCAGTCCGCGGGTGGAGAGGAAGAACACGGCCAGTATGAAGGTGATCAACGAGATGATGTTGAACACCAGCGCATGGCGCATGAAGGGGATGTCTTTCTTGATGCGGAAAAATTCCATGATTGCTTGTCCTTGTCTTCCGCTCAGTGATTGCCCGGCTTCCAGACCTGACCGATTGCCAGCTTTTCCACTTTGCGCTGACGTCCGTAGATCAGGTTGATCATCATCCGCGACACCAGAACCGCGCTGAACATCGATGTCAGGATGCCCAGACAGTGCACGACGGCGAAGCCGCGCACCGGTCCGGAACCGAATACCAGCAGTGCGACGCCGGCGATCAGGGTGGTGATGTTGGAGTCGAGAATGGTGTCAAAGGCGCGATCGTAGCCGGCTGCAATCGCCGCCTGCGGGCTCGAGCCATTACGCAGTTCTTCCCGGATACGCTCGTTGATCAGCACGTTGGCGTCGATGGCCATACCCAGGGTGAGCGCCATGGCGGCGATACCCGGCAGGGTCAGCGTGGCCTGCAGCAGCGACAGCAAGGCCACCAGCAGCAGCAGGTTGGATGCCAGTGCGATCGTCGATACCACGCCGAACAACGCGTAGTAGGCGCACATGAACACGGCAATCGCGAGGAAGCCCCACAAGGTCGAGTTGAAGCCCTTGGTGATGTTCTCGGCGCCGAGGCTGGGGCCGACGGTGCGCTCTTCGATGATTTCCATCGGTGCAGCCAGCGAGCCGGCGCGCAGCAGCAGGGCAACGTCGTTGGCCTCGGTGGTCGTCATGCGCCCGGAAATCTGTACCCGGCCACCACCGATCTCGCTGCGGATGACCGGTGCCGTGACGACCTCGCCCTTGCCTTTCTCGATCAGCAGGATGGCCATGCGCTTGCCGATGCTCTCGCGGGTGACATCGCGGAAAATGCGGGCGCCGGCGGCATCCAGGGTCAGGTGAACCGCGGCTTCGTTGGTCTGTCCGTCGAAGCCGGGCTGGGCATCGGTGAGGCGGTCGCCAGTCAGCACTACCTGCTTCTTCACCAGCAGGGGCAAGCCGCCGCGCTCGGTGTAGAGCTCGGTGCCGAAGGGGACCTTGCCGGCAATGGCTTCCTCGACGGCGCCGGGGGTGTCGTCGACCATGCGCACTTCGAGGGTGGCGGTACGGCCGAGGATGTCTTTGGCCTTGGCCACGTCCTGCACGCCTGGCAACTGGACGACGATGCGCTCTGCACCTTGTTGCTGGATCACCGGCTCGGCGACGCCCAGTTCGTTGATCCGGTTGTGCAGCGTGATGATGTTCTGCTTGATCGCGAAGTCGCGCATCGTCTGCTGTGCCTGCGCCGTCAGCGTGGCCACCAGCTTGAGGCCGTCACTGCCGTCGTCGCGGTCGGACAGCTGGAGATCGGTGGTGCTCGCCTGGATCGCGCTGCGGCCGGCGTCGCGCTGGGCGCTGTCGCGGAAGCGGATGTGAATCGTGTTGCCTTCGCGGGTGATGCCGGCATGGCGCACGTTCTTGTCGCGCATCAGGGTGCGCAGATCGCCGGTGGTGGAGTCGAGGCGCTTGGTGAGTGCCCCCGGCATGTCCACCTGAAGCAGGAAGTGCACGCCGCCACGCAAGTCGAGACCCAGGTACATGGGCAAGGCGTGAATCGAGGTCAGCCAGGCCGGCGAGGCCGACAACAGGTTGAGGGCGACGACGTAGGAGGGGTCCTGCGGATCGGGATTGAACGCGCGTTCGATGGCGTCCTTGGCGCGGAGCTGGACGTCAGTGCTGGCGAAGCGGGCGCGCACGCCGGAGAAATCCGAGAAAATTCCGTTGTGTTCAATGCCTGCGCTGCGCAGCACCTCGGCAACGCGGTCGGTGACGGCGGCAGGATCAAGCTTGAGCGTGGCCTTTCCGCTCGACACCTGAACCGCGGGCACCTCGCCGTAGAAGTTCGGCAATGTGTAGATCAGGCCCCATAGCAGGATGAGCCCGATGAGGATGTTCTTCCAGAGTGGATAGCGATTCATTGTGGAGGGCAGTGCGTTGAGGATGAGGTTGCTCGGAAGCAGGGTCGGTCGTGCGCCCTCTTTCCGGTCAACGTAAAAGGCATCCCCTGCGCCTCGGCAGCGCGGGAGTGTCGGGCACGGAGGCAGCTGAGTGCTGCCCCCGCTCAGGCAATGCTCAGAGCGCTTTCAGCGTGCCCTTGGGCAATACCGTGGCAACGGCATTCTTCTGCACGGCGACAACGGTGTTGGGGGCGATCTCGACCTGCACAAAGCTGTCGTTCACTTCGGTGACGCGACCTGCGATGCCGCCACCGGTAACCACTTCGTCACCTTTGCTCAGCGCTTCGACCATGGCCTTGTGCTCCTTCGCCTTCTTCATCTGCGGGCGAATCATCAGGAACCACAGCACCACGAACATCAGGATCAGCGGCAGCATGCCCATCAGGCCGCCGGTAGGGTCGGCGCCGCCTGCGGCTTGAGCGTATGCATTGGAAATCAGCACGTTGTTACTCCAGAGTTTGCAAAAAAGCGTTGAATTATAGCAGCGAAGCATGCGCTGCCTTGGTGACGATCAGACGGTGCCGGTACTGCGATCGCTTTTGAAGCGTTCGACAAACGCACCGAAGGCATCGACCGCAATCGCATCGCGGAGTTCGGCCGTGAGTATCTGGTAATAGCGCAGATTGTGAATCGTATTGAGCATGCTGCCCAGAATTTCCCCGGTGCGGTGCAGGTGGTGAAGGTAAGACCTGCTGAAGTTTCGACAGGTATAGCAATCACAGGTGGGGTCGAGCGGCCGGGTATCAAGCTTGTGGGTAGCGTTCTTGATCTTGATGTCGCCGAAACGGGTAAAGAGCCAGCCATTGCGGGCGTTGCGGGTCGGCATCACGCAGTCGAACATGTCGATTCCTGCCGCCACGCCTTCAACGATGTCTTCCGGCGTCCCCACGCCCATCAGATAGCGTGGCTTTTGTGCGGGCAGGCGCGGCGCAGTATGGGCGAGGATGCGCCGCATTTCCTCTTTGGGTTCGCCCACCGACAGGCCACCAATGGCAAAGCCGTGGAAGCCGATTTCATCCAGCGCGGCCAGCGATTCGTCGCGCAGGTCTTCGTACATCCCGCCCTGGACGATGCCGAACAATGCATTGGTGTTGTCCAGGCGGTCGAATTCGTCGCGCGAGCGCCGTGCCCAGCGCTGCGACAGGCGCATCGATTTTGCGGCTTCGTCGCGGGTGGCGGGGTAGGGGGTGCATTCGTCGAAGATCATCACCACGTCAGAATCCAGTGTGTGCTGAATCTGCATGGAGATTTCCGGCGTCAGGAAGAGCTTGGCACCGTCGATCGGACTGGCAAACTTCACGCCTTCTTCGGTGATCTTGCGCAGGGCGCCGAGGCTGAAGACCTGGAAGCCGCCGGAGTCGGTAAGGATGGGCTTGTCCCAGCCCATGAAGCCATGCAGGCCGCCGTGCGCGGCGATGACGTCCAGGCCGGGGCGCAGCCACAGGTGGAAAGTGTTGCCCAGGCAGATCTGGGCGCCGATGTCGCCGAGCATCGTCGGCGTCATGGCCTTGACCGTGCCATAAGTACCGACCGGCATGAATACGGGGGTTTCGACCACGCCGTGGGTCAGGGTCAGGCGGCCGCGGCGGGCGCCACCGCTGGTGGTGAGGAGTTCAAACTGCATTGTCGTTCCGGGTCAGGAGCATGGCGTCGCCATAGCTGAAGAAGCGATAGCCGTGGGCGATCGCGTGGCGATAAGCCTGCCGCATGGTGTCCATGCCGGCAAAGGCGGAGACCAGCATCAACAGGGTGGATTTTGGCAGGTGAAAATTGGTGACGAGTGCGTCCACCACGCGAAAGCGGAAGCCGGGAAGGATGAAGATCTCGGTTTCACCGCTGCCGGCCAGGAGCGGGCCGTCCTGAGCGGCGGCCTCGAGCGCGCGCATGCTGGTGGTGCCGACCGCGATCACGCGCCCGCCGGCGGCGCGTGTGGCGGCAATCGCGTCTACCGTTTCCTGCGGGATTACGTAACGCTCGCGGTGCATGCGATGTTCGCCGAGGTCGTCGACCCTGACCGGCTGGAAGGTGCCCGCGCCCACGTGCAGCGTCAGCCAGGCGCAACTGGCGCCGCGTTCGGTGACACGCTCAAGCACCGACTGGTCGAAGTGCAGCCCGGCCGTGGGTGCGGCTACCGAGCCCGGCGTGCGTGCATACACCGTCTGATAGCGGCTCTCGTCGGCGTCGCCTGCCGCACGCTGAATATAGGGAGGGAGCGGCAGTTTGCCGTGGCGTTCGAGCAACTGGACGAGGTCTTCATCGTCCGGAAAACGCAGGTGGAAGAACTCGCCCACGCGACCGAGCACGGTCACGTCGAAGGCATCTGCCAGTCGCAGGGTGCTGCCCGGCTTGGGGGACTTGGACGCGCGAATCTGTGCAAGCGCTTCGTGCGGGCCCACCGGGCGCTCGATCAGTACCTCGATCTGGCCGCCCGAGGTCTTGGTGCCGTGCAGGCGCGCATGCAGCACACGGGTGTCGTTGAACACCAGCAGGTCGCCGGGGCGAATGTATTCCGGCAGGTCCGAAAACAGTCGGTCGTCGAGCGTATCGCCCACAATCAGCAGGCGGCTGGCGCTGCGCACGGCAAGCGGCGCCTGCGCAATCAGCTCGGATGGAAGCTCGTAATCGAAATCGTTGAGGGTCAGAGGCATCAATTCACCGTAACGGCTTGCCGCAATCGGTCATGTTCAGTGATAATGCGAGCCCTTCCCTGCCGGGATGGCGGAATCGGTAGACGCAGCGGATTCAAAATCCGCCGCTGGTAACAGTGTGAGGGTTCGAGTCCCTCTCCCGGCACCAAGCAAGGTTGCACGCATCGAAAGCGGCGGATTCTAGCAGCTTTCAACGACGGGCTTGGTCTCTGCCGTTTTGCGCTTGCTTGCCTGCACTTCCGGACGTCGCGTTTTTTCAGGCCTTGAATGCTGCGCGAACGCGTTCACCTCATGCTCACGATGTTGTATCTGGCGGCGACGGTTGCATCGGCCCCGCGTTGCTGATCGCACGTACTGCAGGGTGCGTCAGCCGGCGCTCCACGGAAATCGCATAAAAGGACTCCCTGACGCTGTCGGCGGTGCCCAGTCTTTGCACTCCGTGTTGCCTGCAAACTTCGTCAGCAATCAGATCGGCCGAGGGAAAAATGCCGACACCGGCTTCCCCGAATGCTTTCATCAGTGCGCTGTCGTCGAATTCGCCGACGATGCGCGGATGGACCTTGTGATCTTCGAGCCAGCGCAGCAGGGGGCGCCGTACTGCGGCATCGGCGCCCGGCAGCAACAGGGGGGCGCCATTGAGACAGGCGGGAAACGGCCCCTTTAGGCTGGCACATAGCGCAGGGGTTGCAAAAAAGGTGATCGGTGACTCACCCAGTTTGTGGCTGTAGCCTCGCACGTCCATGTGTGGTGGCAGCGGGCTGTCGGCCAGCACCACATCCAGTTTATGAACGGCCAGTTCGCCAAGCAGTTGGTCGAGCTTGTTTTCGCGGCAGACGATGCGCATCGGCTCCGGTAGCGCGATCGAGGGCGCGAGCAGGACATACGCAATTGCCTTGGGTACCACGTCCGATACGCCGACGCGAAATGGCAGCGCGCGACCGGCGGAGCGTGTGCTGAGGGCGTCTTCCAGTTCGGTGCCGAGGCGGAAGATTTCCTCTGCGTAGTCGAGCACCATGTCACCGGTTTCGGTCAGTACCAAGCGACGCCCCTGGCGGCGAAACAGATTGACGCCGAGCGTGGTCTCAAGCGCGGCAATCTGCCCCGACAGCGTTTGTGGCGCCAGGCCAGTGCGCTCGCTGGCTCTCACGACACCCCCGGCGCGGGCCACACTCCAGAAATGGTGAAGCTGCTTGAAGTTGATCATATGTTTATTGTTCGATAAAACCGGATGAAAATTCAGTTGAACCCGGAGTTTATCGAACAGTCTGAGCCTTAGCATCGGAACTGTGTATTGCAGTGCGGTAACTGCACCAAACAAAGGAGACTCAGACATGCGAATCGATCTGCATTGTGACGGCGTTGAAGCGGCTCCCGGCCTGCAGGACTATGTGGCGCGGCGGATGCGCTTTGCCATCGGCAAGTTCAGGGATCACATCCAGTGGGCCCGAATCAAGGTGGCTGACGTCAACGGGCCGCGCGGCGGTGCGGACAAGCGCTGTGTAGTGCAGCTGCGCCTGCGCAACCTGCCGGATGTGGTGTTCGCGATCACCCAGCTTGATGTCAAAGCCGCAGTCGATGAAGCCGCGGACAGGGTTTCACGTGTGCTTGCCCAGCGGCTGCAGCGCAACCGGCGCGTGGACCACACCCGCTGCGCGGCGTTGATCGAAGCGCCGGCCTGATCAACACGTTTGGTGTATGTATTCGGAACAAAACAAAACTAGACTACGGCATCGCCGTTCGTTTCAAGGAGAATTACAGATGGAAAACCGCATTGCCTCGATGAACCGGTCGGAAGCCTCGGCGCTGTCGACCAACAAGGTTATCCGCAACACCTACATGCTGCTGTCGCTGACGCTGGCGTTTTCGGCGCTCACCGCTGGCGCGTCGATGGCGCTCGGGCTGCCGCATCCCGGCATGATACTGACGCTGGTCGGCTACTTCGGCCTGCTGTTTCTGACCACCAAGTTCCGCAACAGCAGCCTCGGCATTCTGTTCGTGTTCGCGCTGACAGGTTTCATGGGGTACACCCTGGGGCCGATCATCTCGCACTACCTGTCCATGCCCAACGGCAGTCAGGTCGTGATGCAGGCGATGGGAGGGACTGCAGCGATTTTCCTTGGTCTGTCGGGCTACGCGCTGACAACGCGCAAGGATTTCTCCTTCATGGGGGGCTTCCTGATGGTCGGCATTCTGGTGGCCTTCCTGGCCGGGCTGGGTGCGATCTTCTTCGAAATGCCGGGGCTGTCGCTGGCCGTGTCGGCGATGTTCGTGATGCTGATGTCGGGTCTGATCCTGTTTGAGACCAGCAACATCATCCATGGCGGCGAGACCAACTACGTAATGGCGACGGTCACGCTTTACGTGACGATCTACAATCTCTTCACCAGCCTGCTGCACCTGCTGGGCTTCATGAACAACGACTGACACGGTCGCTGATCAGCAAAGCGGGGGCGGCTAGCGCAGGACGGCCGCCCCCGTGCATTTGTGCTTGCTGCGGCCGAGCGCTGCGTGAGCGGTTACAATGGATGACTTTTTTCAACGGGAAAGGTCCCATGAAGACCACCTTTCTGGACTTCGAACAGTCGATTGCCGAGCTTGAAGGCAAGATCGAACAGTTACGTTTCGTGCAGGATGACTCTGCGGTGGACATCTCCGAGGAGATCGGTCGCCTCGAGGCCAAGAGCCAGAGCATGACCAAGGATCTCTACGGCAAGCTCACGCCGTGGCAGATCGCGCAGGTAGCGCGTCATCCTCAGCGTCCCTACACGCTGGATTATGTTCAGCATATTTTTACCGATTTCGAAGAACTTCACGGCGACCGCTCCTTTGCCGACGACAAGGCAATCGTGGGCGGTCTGGCGCGCTTCAACGGTCAGAGTTGCGTGGTCATCGGCCACCAGAAAGGGCGCGATACCAAAGAGAAGATCGTGCGCAACTTCGGCATGCCGCGACCAGAGGGCTACCGCAAGGCCATGCGCCTGATGAAACTGGCGGAGAAGTTCGGCCTGCCGGTGTTTACGTTTGTGGATACGCCGGGCGCTTACCCGGGCATCGGCGCCGAAGAGCGTGGACAGTCCGAGGCCATCGGTCACAACCTCTACGTGATGGCTGAACTCAAAGTGCCACTGATCTGCACCATCATTGGCGAAGGTGGTTCGGGTGGCGCGCTGGCGATTGCCGTTGGCGATCAGGTGATGATGCTGCAGTACTCCACCTACTCGGTGATTTCCCCCGAGGGTTGCGCCTCGATCCTGTGGAAGAGCGCGGACAAGGCGCCGGAGGCAGCGGAAACCATGGGCATTACCGCGACGCGCCTGAAATCACTGGGCCTGATCGACAAGATTGTCAGCGAACCGGTGGGCGGAGCACACCGCGATCATCGTGCGATGGCACAGAGTCTGAAGCGTGCGCTGACCGATGCGCTGCGCCAGGTGGATTCGATGACGCCGGCCGATCTGGTTGCGCAGCGGATGGAGAAGCTGATGGGTTACGGACGCTTCAAGGAACGGGCAGCCTGAGTACCTCCCCGCTCCAGGAGATTGCGGCCGTCCTCAAGGCGGCAGGTATCGGCGCACACAGCCGCTTGTGCTGCGCGCTCTCGGGCGGGGTCGATTCGGTAGTCCTGCTCGATCTGCTGGCGAGCCTGCAACCGAGATTTGGCTATGCGCTGCGTGCGGCGCATGTGAATCATGGCCTGAGTCCCGTGGCCGACGCCTGGCAGACGCATTGCGCCGCGCAGTGCAGTCGCCGCAACATTCCCTTTGTAGCGTTCACAGTCGAGGTCTCTCGCGACGACCCCGAAGGGCTGGAGTCCGCCGCGCGCAAGGCCAGACACGCTGCGCTACGGACGGTGGAGTGTGACTGGCTGGTGTTTGGC
>JALNWS010000010.1 GCA_023230755.1 Azoarcus sp. | reverse complement strand
GGAACGGGCTACTCGGGCATCGAGAACGCATTGTTCTACAAGGACAACTGCCGCATGCTGTACGGCAGCGCGCAACAGGCCATCGGCGAGGTGATTACGCACGTGAAGGCGCTCGAGGGTTGATCGCTCAAGTTTGATCGCGATCGGGCCGTAGACTGGAAGGTGTCCCTTTCCGGTCTGCGGCCCGATGCGTTTACCTGTACTTATTGTGCTCATCAGTGTTGTCTGCATGCCGCTGGCACATGGCCAGGGCGCGCTCGCCACCGCTGCCGCTCCGGTCCCGGAGGCAGCGAAGGATGTTGCCTTGGACAAGGACTGGCGCAGCACCGAGGGCTATTCCTTTCCGGCGATTGCGCAGACGGTCGCTGCTATGCAGAACCTCGCCCATGCCATGCATCTGCGGGATTACTGTTCGGATCGGAAGGTGTCAGACGACTTCGTGCGCGCGCGCCTCGCCCGCTTCAGTCAGCTGACCGGTCGTCAGGAGAGCTGTCGCAGCTTGCTGGATTACTGACCGTGTTTCAGCTGCGGAAGATGAAATACACTGCGCCCAGCATGCACAGTGCGGCCCACAGGTAGTCCAGCTTCAACGGCTGTTTCATGTAGAGCAGCACGAAGGGGACGAAGACCACCAGCGTGATCACCTCCTGCATGATCTTGAGCTGCGCCAGATTCAGCGTTGTGGCGCCGATACGGTTTGCAGGCACCTGCAACAGATACTCGAACAGGGCGATGCCCCAACTCAGCAGGGCGGCGACATACCAGGCGCGATGCTGCAGGTTTTTCAGGTGTCCGTACCACGCAAAGGTCATGAACACGTTCGAGAGCGTCAGCAGCGCAGCCGTCTGCATCCATGCAGGAAACGATTGCAGCGCAGCCGGGAGGTTGAGCCAGGTTGGCACGGTGGAAGTGTCAGAGCAGGGATATCTGCTGGTCGCCCACGCCGGGGAGCAAGGCTGCAACAGGGCCGATGCCCGGTACTGAGGCGTCGGGGGCAATCTCCGCAAGCGGATGCAGGACGAAAGCACGCAGATGCATGCGCGGGTGCGGCAGGATCAGGCCTGGCTCCTCGACGATTGAGTCACCGTGCATGAGGAGGTCCAGATCCATGGTGCGCGGCGCCTGATGATAGTCGCGCGTGCGCCCACCGGCATGTTCGATTGCGAGCAAGGCCTCAAGCAGGGGGCGTGGCGCAAGCGTGGTGTCAATCGCAATGACGGCATTGGTGTAGTCCGGCTGTTCGCCTTCAACCCCCAGCGGGGCGGTGCGATAGCAGGACGAATGGGAGACGACCCGGGTTTCCGGGAGTGCGGACAGGGCTTCGATGGCGGACAGGAGCGCGGCGCGTGGCTCCCCAAGGTTCGCCCCGAAGGCGACATACGCACGTACTGAGGTTGCAGTCATTCTGCGTTGCTGTCCGCCATTGCTGCTTCGCCGCTGGCTACCGCCGGTTTGCGACGTTTGCGGCGGCGTTTCTTCACTGGCGCATCGCCACTCTGCGGGGCTGCCCGCAACAGCTCTTCACGTTGCTCGTGACCCGCATGAGCAAAGTCGTTCCACCAGTCCGGAATCTCCATCGGAATCTCGCCCGACTGCGCACGCAGGCGCAGGAAATCCCATCCTGCGCGATAGCGCGGTTGCTCGATGAGGCGGTAAGGCGTCTTGCCGGCGCGCTTGTCGAAGCGCGGCTGCAGCGCCCAGATATCCTTGATGTCACCGACGATACGGCGCGTGATTGCGAGCTTGCGCGCCTGTGAGTCGAGCACTTCATCCATTGCTTCGAACAGCGCGGGCTGACTTGCGACGCCGGCCTTCTTGCGCGTTTCCCAGGCCTTAAGGACCTCATGCCAGAGCAGGGTGGCAAAGAGGAAGCCCGGTGAGACGGATTTGTCCTGGCGCACGCGTTCGTCGGTGTTCTCCAGCGACAGCCACACGAAGCGCTCGCCCATCGGCTGCCCGAGGATGACGTCGAGCAGCGGCAGCAGACCGTGGTGCAGACCTTCTTCGCGCAACTGGGTCAGACACTTGACTGCGTAGCCAGAGAACAGCAGTTTGAGCATCTCGTCGAACAGGCGTGCGGCAGGCACGTTTTCCAGCAACACCGCCATTTCCCGGATCGGTGCGCGCGCGGCCGGGTCGATCGACAGCCCGAGCTTGGCGCCAAGTCGCACTGCACGCAGCATCCGCACCGGGTCTTCGCGATATCGAGTGCGCGGATCACCGATGATGCGCAGCGTTTTTTGCTGGACATCGGCAACGCCGTGGTGATAGTCGATGATGACCTCGGTGCCGGGGTCGTAATAGAGCGCGTTGACGGTGAAGTCACGCCGGCTGGCGTCTTCTTCCTGCGATCCGTATACGTTGTCGTGCAGCACCCGTCCGTGTTCGTCGGTCTCTGCGTCCTGGCTGGCGCGGAAGGTCGAGACTTCGATGGTCTCCGGGCCGCTCATTACGTGCACGATCTTGAAGCGCCGCCCGATGATGCGCGAGCGGCGGAATAGTGCGCGTACCTGTTCCGGCGTGGCGCTGGTGGCCACATCGTAGTCCTTGGGGGGGTGGCCGATCAGCAGGTCACGGACTGCGCCGCCGACCACATAGGCCTTGTGCCCGTTTTCCTGGAGAACCGCGCAGGTTTTGCGCGCAGCGGGTGAAAGTTGTTCGCTGCGGATGCCGTGCCGGTCGACTGGAATCAGGGCCGGGTCGGTGCGGACAGGGGTGGCAACGCGGGTAAAGACCTTGCGTAGCAGTTTTCGAATCATCGAGGCTTTAGTTTTTCGTGCGAGTCAAGCCTGCAATCATAACCGATGCAGCCACAAGCCATGACGGATTGGCGTGTTCAGGGCGACGGGATCACCGTCGGAGCACGCGCTGTGGCCGATGTGCGCCGGAATCGTTCGGACCGACCGCGGTCGCCTGCTCGACGCACGGCAACAGCAGCGGGCCATGGGGCGCGTCGCAGTGTCAGCATGATGTTGTGGGCTTTCTGCGATCAGTTTGATGCGAGACGACAGAATCAGGCGCGCTCCAGATCGCCTTGTTCGTGATTGACGTCAGCCACGATGACGCGTGTCCCGGGGGCGAGCGCCTGCACCAGCTCGGCAGGTGGTTGCGAGTCGGTGACGAGGACGTCGATGTCGTCGAGGCTGCAGGTGCGGACGAGGCCTGCACCGCCGAATTTGCTCGCATCCGCAAGCAGGACGACCTGCGCGGCGTGCGGGATCAGTGTGCGCTTGTACTCGGCTTCGTAAAGGTCGAAATCCAGGCAGCCGCCCGTCGTCAAGGCAGCGACCGACAGCATGAACAGGGCAGGCGAGAACTGTGCCGCAAAGCTGATTGCAGAGGCACCTACCATCGTCATGTCACTGGTGCGCAGCTCGCCCCCAGGAACGATGATGCGGTTGCCGTTGCCTCCTTCGGCAAGCAGTCTGGCGACCTGAATCGAGGGGGTGATGATGGTGAGGCCCTTGCGTCGAGCAAGTCGCCGCGCGAGGAAACAGGCCGTGCTGCTGTTGTCCAGAAACAGCGTGCTGTCCTCTGCGACCAGTTCGGCGCTGGCGCAGGCAATTGCATGCTTGCTTGACGCCCGGGTGCGCAGGCGTTGCTTGAAAGGCGCCTCGGAATTCTCCGCGCTCAGACGGGCTCCGCCGTGAAAGCGCTCGATGAGGCCTTCGTCCGCAAGGCGTTTGAGATCGCGGCGAATGGTCTCATCCGAAACGTTGAGCGAGCGTGCCAGTTCCAGAATGCTCAGGGTGGGGGTGCCGTGGAGGATTTCGACTATTTTTTCTTGTCTGATATTCATTTCTGTCGTGCTTGGCTCAGGCGTGTGCGTATCCGGAAACAGGGTCGAAAAGCCGTGCGCGACGGGTGTCGATGCCGAGCACGACCTGCTGTCCGGGTTGCGGCAGCTGTTCGGTGCTGACCCGAGCAACCAGGCGATGGTGCCCCAGATTCACCTCTGCCAGCGCGTCCGCTCCGAGCAACTCGACCCGGCCGACCGTGCCGTGGGCCATGAGTTGCCCCCCAGGCAGTGTATCCGCCGGCGCAAGAAAGAGTTCCTCGGGGCGGATCCCGAGGAGGATGTCGTCGCCTGCCGGTGCTGGCGTTTGACCGTCGAGCGTGATCCTGAACGACATGCCATCGATGACCCTGCCTTCAGCTGTTTGACTGTGACGGCATCGCAGGAGGTTCATTTCAGGGGCACCGATAAAGGCGGCGACGAAGGTGTTGGCGGGCTTGCGGTACACCGTCATCGGCGTGTCGAATTGCTGCAACCGGCCTGCAGCCATGACGGCGATCCGGGTCCCGAGTGTCATGGCCTCCACCTGGTCGTGGGTGACGTAAACCACAGTGATGCCCAACTCCGAATGCAGGCGCTTGAGTTCGGCGCGCATGTGGTTGCGCAGCTTTGCATCGAGGTTGGACAGGGGTTCATCAAACAGGAACACCTTGGGTTTGCGGACAAGGGCTCGCCCAATGGCCACGCGCTGGCGCTGACCACCGGAGAGTTCGTTGGGTTTGCGCAGCAGCAGATCCTCGATGTGCAGGATGGATGCAGCCTCGTGCACCCGTGCTTCGATCTCGCGCTTGTCCAGACGTGTGGTCTTCATCAACCCGAAGGCCATGTTCATGTATGCCGTCATGTGCGGATAGAGTGCATATGACTGAAACACCATCGCGATGTCACGTTGTTGTGGCGGAACCTCGGTCACATCCTTGCCGTCGATCAGCAGACGGCCGGAAGTGATGCTCTCCAGGCCGGCGATCATCCGCAGGGTGGTGGATTTTCCGCAGCCCGAGGGGCCGACGAGAACGGTGAATTCGCGGTCGGCGATGTCCAGATCGAGGGCTTCGACGGCGGTCTGGGTACCGTAGGTCTTGCCGACCTGTTGCAATGAGAGGCTTGCCATCAGTGTGGTCCTTTCTGCGTATTCGATTTACTTGATGCCGGCATGCATGAAGCTGTCGACGAAGCGGCGTTGGAAAATGACGAAGAACAGCAGCAGCGGCGAGACAACGACGATCGTGGCGGCCATCAGCCTGGTCCAGTCGGCGCCGCTGTCGGCCTTGGCCAGCAGTCCGAGTCCGATGGGCAGGGTGCGCACTTCCTCGCTGTTGGTGACCAGCAGCGGCCACATGTAGTCGTTCCAGTGTGTCACCACGGAGATGATGGCAAACGCCACCAGGGTCGGTTTTACCAGCGGAAGATATACGTGCCACAGCGTCGACAGGTGCCCGCATCCGTCGAGGCGGGCGGCATCGGCCAGCTCCGCGGGGACCTGGCGGAAGGCCTGGCGCAGCATGAAGGTGCCGTAGCCGCTGGCGACGAAGGGGACGATCAGCGCCCACAGGCTGTTCATCAGGCCGAGCTCGCGGATGGTCACGAAGTTGGTCAGGAAGATCGCGTAGATCGGAAACATGATCTGCACCAGAAACAGCCCGAACAACAGGTTCTTGCCCGGGAAGCGCAGGCGGGCAAAGGCGTAGGCGGCCAGGGTGATGGTGATGAGCTGGGCAGCGATGATGCTGCCCGTCACCAGCACCGAGTTGATCAGGTAGCGGCCGAAGGGCGCAACCGACAGGGCCGCAGGGTAGTTCGACCACTGTGCGACACTGGGGAGCCAGCCGGCTGCGCTGTCGAAGACCTCGGACTTGGTCTTGAGCGAAGTGACGCCGATCCAGAGCATGGGGCTGAGCCAGAGCAGTGCGAGCGGCAGCAGCACGAGGTGGTGCCAGTACTTGCTTAGGGTATGACGCATGAGCGAGTCCTTCTCTAGCTGCCGAGGTAGTGAACCCGACGCCCGAGCGTGGCAGCAAGGATGGCGATCAGGGCAATGATGAACAGGAGCAAGGCATTGGCGACGGCCGACGCATAGCCGATGTCCTGAAACTGGAAGGCGTTCTGGTAGATGTAGAAGGTCAATACATTGGTTGCGTCTGCCGGCCCGCCCTGCGTCATCACGTAGACGTAATCGAAGATCTGATACGAATGCAGCACGCCGATGATGATCACGAAGTAGAGCGTCGGCGAGATGAGCGGGATCGTGATGTGCAGCAATTGGCGTGTGGCGGAGACGCCGTCCAGCCTCGCCGCTTCGTAGAGGTCGCGCGGTACCAGCTGCAGGGCCGCCAGCAGAATCAGCATGAAATAACCGGCGTATTTCCAGATGCTCATCAGGATGATGGCCGGCATGGCCCAGCTGCGGTCGTAGAGCCATTCGAGGCGGGGCAGCCCGAGTGCCGCCATGAGCCCGTTGATCGGGCCGTAACCGGGGGCATACAGAAATACCCACACCATGCCGGCGGCGACCGACGGGATCATGACCGGGTAGAAAAAGGCCGAGCGGTAGAAGGCCATGCCGCGCAGCCTGGTGTCGAGGGCGACGGCAAGCAGCAGTGCACAGATGATGGACAGCGGGATCGTGAGCAGCGTGTACAGGGCGGTGTTGCCGAAAGACTTCCAGAACAGGCCGTCGGCGAGCAGGCGGGTGTAATTCTCCAGCCCGAGGAAGAAGATCTCCGGCGAACCGAGCATGACATCGTGAAAGCTGAACCAGACCGAACGCAGGATCGGCCAGTAGGTGAACAGGGCCAGAAACACGAGCGACGGCAGCAGCATCAGGGCCGCGGCAGGAATGTCGCGCAGGTCTTCGTGCTTGAATCGGGGCATTTGCAGATCGTCCTTGCGGAAGGGGCGGGGCACGGATACCTGAGGTATCCGTGCCCCGGGTGCAGGCTCAGCCGCGACGGCGCAACATGCGCTGAATCTCGCGATTCGAGCTGGCGGTTGCCTCACGCAGCGCAGCGTCGGGGCGGATTTCACCGATCAGGGTGCGGTCGATCGCGCTCTTCAGATACTCGCGCACCTTGTGATAGCCCGGCACCTGCAGGAAGGCGCCGGCGAAGGCGGCCTGGTCGAGGGCAATCCTTGCCTCCGGCACCTCGGCAACAAAACTCGTCATTTCGGCGCTTTCCCACGACGACTTGCGCGCGGCGAGGTAGCCGGTTTCCTTGCACCACATGGACTGGTTGGCCGTGTTGGTCATCCAGCGCGCGAAGGCCCAGCATGCACGCTTGTGCGCGTCGGGCTGATGCTTGGCGATCAGGATCGGGCCACCGCCCATGCTCGCGCCAAAGGTCTTGTTCTTGGGCATCGGTGCGACGCCGACCTCGAACGGGGAGGACTTGCGCAGATTGGTCATCGACCCGGTGGAGTGGTAGAGCATGGCCGTGCGTCCTGCCATGAAGTCGTTGGCCGAGCCCTGCCAGGTGGATGCGGTCGGCATTACGCCGGCTTGCGCCATGCGCAGCCAGAATTCGAGCGCATCCACCGATTCGGCGGCGTCGAACATCACCTTGTCCTTGGTCCACGGCACCAGCCCGTTCTGCCGGACGTAGCTCTCGAACATCCAGTCGTGCCATCCGCCGCCGATGGTCAGGCCCCACTGGGTGACGTCCTGCCCCTGACGTACGGTCAGCGCCTTTGCAGTCGCGAACAGTTCGTCCCAGTTGTTGGGGGCGGACTTGATGCCGGCCTTGGCCAGTGCGGCCTTGTTGTAATACAGGACAGGCGTGCTGCACTGGAAGGGCAGGCCGTAAAGCTTGTCGTCCGAAATGCAGGTGCCAAGGAAGCCGGGCAGGAAGTCCTGGTAGATGTCATCCGCCTTGGCCAGCGCAGTGACGTCCTCGAGCGCACCCATGCTGAGGAAGGTCTGCAGTGCGGAGTTGATCGGCAGCCACGTGCCCGGAGGGTCGCCAACACCGAGTGAGGTCATGACTTTCTGTTCGGTATTGTCGTAGCTGCCTGCGTAGATGGCCTCGACAAGAATGTCCGGGTGAGCGGCGTTGAAGCCACTGATCATGCCGGAGACGATGCGGTTGATGTCGCCGGATACGCCGACCGGATACATGAAGCTGAGCTTGACCTGTTCCTTGCCTGATGCCAGCAGGGGCATGCCGCCGAGCATGCCGGCGACTGACAGGGCTGCGGTGTTGCCGAGGAAAGTGCGCCTCGAGATGCGGGTATTGCTGGAATTCATGATCGTTGATCCTTCTTCGCGATGGGAGGGTAGATCGCACGACATTCGCGGCGGGAGCGTCTCACGAACACCGGAGACCGCCGAAAACCGGGCCCCCGCACTTTCGGTCTGTCTGGTTACGACAGCGTGACGATTTGTTGATAGTTGTTGATTGGTGAGGTTTCAGTGTTGAAATTTGTTGGAATGATGTGTTCTTCATCGTGGTGTCACAGCAGAGTGCTTCGATGGCAGCTGGTGACACGCCGGTTCGCCGCCCGGGTGGTGTCAAACGAAGGATGAAGAGGAGGCATGCATGCTCGTTGCCCAGGTCTCGGACCTGCACATCAGCCGTGAGAGCGGCTTTCTGGACGGAAGGGTCGCCCCCCTGCAGTGCCTTGAGCGGGCGGTTGCCCACCTGAACCGCCTGGTGCCACGCCCCGATGTCGTGTTGGTCAGCGGTGACTTGACCGAGCACGGCGGTGCGGACGAGTACGCCCTTGTCCGCGAATCACTGTCTGCGCTGCAGATGCCGGTATTTGCCGTTCCCGGCAATCATGACTCGGCGGCGATGATGCGTGACTGTCTGCCGGTTCAAGTCCCCGCGCGTGAGCCGGGGCACGCGTCGTTCGTGATCGAAGGGCCGCAGTTACGGCTCATCGGGCTGGATACGTCGGTAGACGGCAAGGCTTATGGCGAACTATGTGCGAATCGTCTCGCATGGCTCGAAAACGCATTGACCGGGGGCGGCGGGACGCCGGTGCTGATCTTCATGCACCACCCGCCGTTCGACACCGGCATCGAGGCAATGGATCGTTGCGGGCTGCTGCACGGGCGTGATCGGTTTGGAGAAATCGTCCGCAGAAACGCCTCCGTGTCGGGCATCGTGTGCGGGCACGTGCACCGCCCCATTCAAACAACGGTGGGCGGGGTGCCCGTGCATGTCGCCAGTTCGGCGGCGCACCAGGTTGCGCTCGATCTGCGCCAGGGGGCGGCACTCGCATACTGCCTCGAGCCCGGGCGGGTATCGCTCCACCGCTGTGTGCCCGGCATGCCGATGGTCAGCCACTCGAGCTATATCGACAGCTTCCCCGGGCCGTTTCCGTTCTGAGTGTTCAGCGCAGCGAGATCACCGGCCAGGCGTGGTTTGCTGCGTACGCGCGCAGGGTGTCGTCCGGGTCGACCGCCACCGGTTGCTTCACCCGCTGCAGCAGCGGCAGGTCGTTGTGCGAGTCGCTGTAGAACCATGTGCTGTCGAAGCTGCCGTCGTGGAGGCCGAGGGATTCGAGCCAGGCGTCGACGCGTTCGATCTTGCCCGCCTTGAATGAGGGCGTGCCGCGTGGCTTGCCGGTGAACTGGCCGTTCTCCTGTGCAGGGATGGTGGCGATCAGGTGTGGGATGCCGAATTCGCGCACGATCGGTCCGGTGACGAAGCTGTTGGTGGCGGTAACCACCGCGACCAGCGCGCCGCTCGAAAGGTGTTGCTCGACGAGGGCCCGCGCTTTTTGCGTGATCATCGGCCGAATGCTCTGCGCCATGAACTCCCGGTGCCAGGCGTCGAGTTGCTCGCGCGGGTGGCGGGCGAGCGGTGCGAGCTGGAAGTCGAGGAATTCGAAGATGTCGAGCGTGCCGTCCTTGTACTGTTCGTAGAATGTGAGGTTTTTCGCCTCCTGCACCTCACGGTCAAGCACGCCCTTGCCGATCAGGAATTGAGCCCAGGCGAAATCTGAGTCACCGGCAAGCAGGGTGTTGTCGAGGTCGAAAAGTACGAGATCCATGGGGCAGTCCGGGGTTAAACGTGGTGATGGTTTTGATGCGGGGGGCTTGATGCGGGATTCAGATCGCCAGCCCCTGCTGCATCATCTCGCGCAGCAGAGGCAGGGTGATCGGGCGTTTCTGTTCCAGCGATGCGGCATCTAGCGCATTGAAGGCCGCGAGCAGGCTGGGCAGGTCGCGCCGGCCGTGACGCATCAGAAAGTCGACGACTTCGTCGGCCAGGCGCAGGCCACGGCGTTCGGCCAGGGTCGCAAGAATTGCGGCGCGCGAATCGTCGTCCAGCGGTTGTACTTCGAAGATCAGGCTCTGCCCGATGCGGGTGCGCAGGTCTTCGCGCAGCGCGAGCGCCAGTGGCGGCTGCAGGCCTGCAAGCAACAGCGACTGTCCGTTGAGACGGGCGCGGTTGAAGGCATTGAAAAGCGCGACCTGCGCTTCCGGGCGCAGACGATCGATGTCGTCGATGGCCAGCAGCGCGTCGGGTGTTTCGGGGAGGGCGTCACGCACGGTGTCGGCGTTCAGATAATGTGTTTGACGCCCATTGGCCGTGGCAACTGCGACCGCGCCCTGCAGCAGGTGGCTGCGACCCTTGCCGCTCGTCCCCCACAGGTAAAGATGCGGCGCGGGCAGCAGGCTGCGGTCAGTCGCCAGAAGTGACAGGCTGGCGACGAGCTCGCTGTTGGCACCGACCACGAAGTTGTCCAGCGTGGGCGGTGCGTCGCTGCTGATGTCCAGTACCAGTTGCTTCATTTGTCGTTCCGTTGGCCAAGATAGACCGCGCTGGAAAACCAGGCGGTGCTGAGTTCGCGCAAACCGACCAGCAATGCAGCACTCACCGGCAGTGCGACCAGCACGCCGACAAAACCGAACAGCTGGCCGAAGGCCATCAGGGCAAAGATGACGGCCAGCGGATGCAGGCCGATGCGCTCGCCGACCAGGTAGGGGGTAAGCAGAAAACTCTCAAGAAGCTGGCCGAGGCCATAGACGACGGCGACGCCGATCAGCGGTGACCAGCTCTCGCCCTGCAACAGGGCCGCAAGAATGGCCAGCACCAGGCCGCCACCAAAGCCGACGTAGGGGATGAACACCAGCAGGCCGGTGATGACGCCGACCGGCAGGGCAAACTTGAGCCCGGCAAACCAGAGTCCAAGGCTGTAGAAAATGGCCAGCAGCAGCATCACCGAAAGCTGCCCTCGCAGGAACTCCGACAACACCGAGTCAACGTCCCCGATGATGCGCATGGTGCGATCGATCCACGGGCGTGGCACGACGTGTTGCAGCCCTGCAACAATGCGGGGCCATTCCTGCAGCAGGTAGAACATCACCACCGGAATCAGGAACAGGTTTGCGAGTACACCGACGATCGCCATGCCGCCCGTCTTGAGGTGGCCGAGCAGGATGGGGACGAGCTCCTGCGCGTTGTCCCAGTGCTGGGTCATCCAGCTGCGTACCTGCGCCGAATCGAGCTGCAGATCGATGCTGAAGCGCGCTTGCAGCAAGGGGCTTACCCTGAGGTTGAACAGCTCGATCAGGTCGGGCAGGCGCCGCATCAGGGTCACGGCTTCGCGGTACAGCATCGGCATCAGGATCAGCGTCAGCGTGACCAGCACCAGCCCAAGGCCGGTGATGACCAGCAACACCGCTGCGGCACGCGGCACCTTGCGCCGCACCAGCCAGTTCACCGCAGGGTCGCAGATATAGGCGAACACCGCCGCAACGACGAAGGGAGTGAGGATCGGGGACAGCAGCCAGAACAGCCCGACCAGGGCCAGGGCGGCACCTGCCCAGGCAGCAGTTTGCAGACGGTCGGCACGGGGCGTGTTCATTTCAAGTAAAATTATGGGCTAGCTGCGGGCCGATATGACCCGCGAAACACGTAAATGTAGCCACTTGGCGGTATTGCCTCAAGCTCGGGGTGCCGCCACAGGGGTTGAATTCCGCTTCCGCACTGCCAGAGGAACGATCTTGAGCGCGCACAAAACCTCCCTTTCCTATCGTGATGCCGGTGTCGACATTGAGGCCGGCGACGCCTTGGTCGACCGTATCAAGCCTTTCGCCAAGCGCACCATGCGCCCCGAGGTGCTCGGCGGTATCGGCGGTTTCGGCGCGCTGTTCGAGCTGTCGAAAAAATATCGCGAGCCGGTACTCGTGTCCGGGACCGACGGTGTCGGTACCAAGCTCAAGCTGGCTTTTCACTGGAACAAGCATGACACCGTTGGCCAGGATCTGGTGGCCATGAGTGTGAACGATATTCTGGTGCAGGGCGCAGAGCCGCTGTTCTTTCTCGACTACTTTGCCTGCGGCAAGCTCGACGTCGACACCGCTGCCGATGTGGTCAAGGGCATCGCCCAGGGCTGCGAGCTCTCGGGTTGTGCCCTGATCGGCGGCGAAACCGCCGAGATGCCCAGCATGTATCCGGACGGCGAGTACGATCTCGCCGGTTTCGCAGTGGGCGCAGTCGAAAAGGCCGACATCATTGACGGCTCGAAGATCGTCCCGGGCGATGTGGTCCTTGGCCTGGCCTCGAGCGGTGCGCATTCCAACGGCTACTCGCTGATCCGCAAGATCATCGACGTCGCCCAGCCCGATCTGGATGCCGATTTCCACGGTCGCAAGTTCCGTGACGTGGTGATGGAGCCGACCCGCCTCTACGTCAAGCCGCTGCTCGCACTGATGCAGGCGATGCCAGGCGTGGTCAAGGGCATGGCCCACATTACCGGTGGCGGCATCACCGAGAACGTGCCGCGCATCCTGCGCGACGAGCTCGTTGCACGCATCGATGCCGCGAGCTGGACGCTGCCGCCGCTGTTCCAGTGGCTGCAGGAGGCCGGCAATGTTGACATGCAGGAAATGTATCGCGTGTTCAACTGCGGAATCGGCATGGCCGTGGTGGTGGCCGCAGAGCAGGCCGATGCCGTGACCGCACAGCTGATTGCTGCCGGCGAGACGGTGCATCGGATCGGTCGCATCGATGCGCGTCAGGATGGCGAGGCACAGACGATCGTCGGCTGACGTCGTCATCCACTGCTGATACCGCACGAAGGCCGGAGATGTTTTCCGGCCTTCGTGCTTTTGTACGCAGCCCTTGCCCTGGCGCGAGGTCGGGTCGGACACTTGTTTCGTGCGCCATGCGGGTGTCCGGTCGACGTGTTTTTTGCGCCAACGGAACTTGCGGGATGAACCGCGTTCTGAAAGCGGCCTGCGCACGGGTTCTGCTGCGCCAGAATTGGCGGGCGTTGTCCGCCGTTTTGAAGCGTGTTGTGTGTGACAATTCCGCTACCCGTCTGTCGTTCAACCTGTCCAGAGTTTCGTCGTCATGGTCATCCGCCGTCCGCTGCTTATCGCCTTGAGCGTTGTTGGACTCCTTGTGCTTGGTGCCTATGCCTGGCAGGCCAGTCGTCTGCCCCTGGTGCCTGCGCTCGTGGAGCGAACGCCGGCTTCTCCCGTTGCGCAACCGGGCGCCGGCAAGACCGGCGCCGCACCGGTGGCGGTCGAAGTGCAGCCGGTCAGGGCTCGGTCCATGGCCGACGATGTCACCGCGGTGGGGTCGCTGGTGTCGAACGAATCGGTCGTTCTGCGTCCGGAAGTGGCTGGCCGCATTGCGGAAATCGGTTTTCGTGACGGTGCGCCGGTGCGCAAGGGCGAGGTGCTGGTGGCTTTCGATGCGGCTGTGCAGCGTGCCGAACTGCAACAGGCGCAGGCGAGCCTGAGCCTGGCCGTGGCCAATCACCGCCGCGCTGAGGATCTGTTCGCGCGCAAGTTCGTCAGTCAGAGTGGTCTGGACACGGCCCAGTCACAACTGGAAGCGGCGAAAGCGTCGGTGGCGCTGGCGCAGGCGCGATTCGAACGTACCCGGATTCGCACCCCCTTCGACGGCATCGCCGGAATCCGCAAGGTGAGTGTGGGCGATTACATCAAGGATGGCGAAGCGCTGGTGAACGTCGAGGATATTGCGACGCTGAAGCTTGATTTCCGTTTGCCCGAACTGTATCTCGGGCGCCTGCAGGTCGGGCAGCGGCTCGAAGTGACGAGCGATGTGCTGCCGGGCGAACGTTTCGACGCCACGCTAGATGCCATCGATCCGCTGGTTGATGCCCAGGGACGGGCAGTGCAATTGCGCGCCCGTCTGGCCAATGCCGGCAATCGTTTGCGCCCCGGCGTTTTTGTCCGCGTGCGCCTGATTCTGCAGTCTCGGCCCGAGGTCCCTGTCGTTCCCGAGGAGGCGCTGGTCGCAGCGCCGGGAAATATCCAGTTCGTCTATCGGGTGGATGAGGGCAGAGCGAAGCGGGTCGAGGTGGTCACGGGGGCGCGCCGTGGCGGCATGGTCGAGCTCGTGGAAGGGCCCGCGGTTGGCGATCAGGTGGTGACTGCCGGTCAGCTCAAGCTGCGTGACGGCGCCGCGGTGAGCATCGTCCCGGTTGCCGCGGTCGCGGCTGCGGCTGACTGAGCGAGGCTGCCGCCGTGGTTATTTCGGAAATCTGCATCAAGCGCCCGGTCTTCGCAACCGTGCTGTCGTTGATGGTACTGCTCGTGGGGCTGATGTCGCTGTCGCGCCTGACCGTCCGTGAGTACCCGAATATCGACGAACCCGTGGTGACCGTGGACACCACCTATAGCGGCGCGAGCGCCGAGATCGTCGAGTCCCAGGTGACCAAGCCGCTGGAAGACTCGCTGGCCGGGATTGAAGGCGTCGACGTGCTGTCGTCGATCAGTCGCCAGGAGCGCAGCCAGATTACCGTGCGCTTCCGCATCGAGCGTGATGCCGACAGCGCAGCGGCAGACGTGCGCGATAGGGTGTCGCGGGTACGCCGCAAGCTTCCCGATGACGTTGATGAACCGGTGATCGCCAAGGTCGAGGCTGATGCGAGCCCGATAATCTGGGTTGCCTTCTCTTCCGACCGGCACTCCCCGCTGGAAATGAGCGACTTTGCCAGCCGCATCGTCAAGCCCAGGCTGCAGACCTTGCCCGGTGCGGCCGATGCCCGCGTGTACGGCGAGCGACGTTACTCGATGCGGATCTGGATCGATCGTGACCGCCTCGCGGCCTTCGGTCTGGTGGCTCAGGATGTCGAGGATGCCATCCGGCGCCAGAACGTCGAGCTCCCTGCCGGGCGTATCGAGGGGCAAGAGCGCGAATTCGCGGTGGTGGCGCGCACCGACCTCGTCGATCCGGAGCAGTTTGGCGCGGTGGTCGTGCGTCAGGCCAGCACGCCGGATGGCTATCCGGTGCGGATTCGAGACATCGGCCGGGTCGAGGTTGCCCCCGCCAATGAGCGCACGTCGGTACGGTTCATGGGCAAGCCGGCAATCTCGCTGGGACTGATCAAGCAGTCCACCGCCAACCCGCTGGAGCTCAAGAAGGGCCTGCTGGAAATGCTGCCCAGGCTCGAGGCCGAACTGCCCGAGGGCATGTCGATGACGATCGCCAATGACACGACCGTATTCATCGATCGCTCGATTGCCTCGGTGTTCTCGACTATATGGGAGGCCGTGCTGCTGGTGGCGGTCGTGTGTCTGTTCTTCCTGCGCAGCTGGCGCGCAATGCTGGTGCCCCTGGTGACCATCCCGGTGTCTCTGGTCGGGGCTTTCGCGCTGATGTACGTGATGGGATTTTCGGTCAATACGCTGACCCTGCTGGCGCTGGTGCTCGCCATCGGGCTGGTGGTCGACGATGCCATCGTGGTGCTGGAGAACATCTACCGCCATATCGAGGCGGGCATGGCACCGCTGCCGGCAGCCTTTCGCGGCGCAAAGGAGATTGGTTTCGCGGTCGTGGCGATGACCGTCACCTTGGCCGCAGTGTATGCACCGGTTGCCTTCATGACCGGGCGGACGGGCAAACTCTTCGCCGAGTTTGCGCTGACGCTGGCGGGGGCCGTGATCGTGTCCGGCTTCGTTGCGCTGACGCTGTCGCCGATGATGTGTTCCAAGCTGCTGCGCCATGAACGCAGCCATGGATGGTTGTATCTTCTTATCGAGCGTTTTCTGGTGGGGCTCGGCGCCGCTTACCGGCGTGTTCTCACACGCATGTTGACGATGCGCTGGCTGGTGATGCTCGCCTTCGGCCTGGTGGCGGCGGTGGCTGTCCTGTTGCTTGGGACGCTCAAGTCTGAACTGGCGCCGGTCGAAGACCGTGGTCGCGTCGTCAGCATATTCAGTGGCCCCGAGGGCGCAACGATCGATTACATGGCACGCTACGCGGCACAGGTCGAGGACATCTTCAGCCACACTGCCGACATTGATCGCTATCTGGTCGTTACCGGTAATCCGACGGTGTCACAGGGGATTTCCTTTGCCGGCTTTACCGACTGGTCGGTGCGCGAGCGCAACGCATCGGCCATCGCGAGCGAGCTGGGGCCAAAGCTGAGGGCGATTCCCGGCATCAACGCCTTTCCGGTCTTGCCGGCCGCTTTTGGGCAGAGTTCGCGCTCGCGTCCGATCAATGTGGTGGTACTGAGTTCGGCGTCGTATGAGGAACTGGGCGAGTACACCGACCGGATAGTCGACGAGATGCAGGCCAATCCCGGTTTCATTTCGCCGGACACCGATCTGAAGCTCACCAAACCCGAGCTCGGGGTGCTTGTCGACCGCGAGAAGGCCGCAGACCTCGGGGTTTCGATCGATGTCGTCGGACGCACGCTTGAAACCATGCTTGGCGGCCGGCAGGTCACGCGTTACAAGCGCGATGCGGAGCAGTACGACGTGGTGGTGCAGATGGACGCCGACAGCCGGACCGACCCGCGCGACATCCGCGATATCTTCGTGCGCGGCAAGGATGGCGGGATGGTGCCGCTGTCCAACCTGCTCACCGTGAGCGAGAGTCTGAGCCCGCGTGAGCTCAATCACTTCGGCCAGCGTCGTGCGGTGGCGATCACCGCCAACCTGGCACCCGACTACTCGATGGGGGAGGCGCTGGCCTTCGTCGAAGAGGTCAGTCGCCGCGTTCTGCCGGCTGGTTACGCCATCGACTACGATGGGCAGTCGCGCGAGTTCAAGAGCAGTTCCGCGAGTCTGGCGCTGACCTTCCTGCTCGCACTGGCCTTCATCTACCTGGTGCTCGCCGCCCAGTTCGAGAGCTTCCGCGATCCGCTGATCATCATGCTCACCGTGCCGCTGTCGATGGCGGGGGCGCTCGCCGCACTGTGGCTCACCGGCGGCACGCTGAACGTATACAGCCAGATCGGGCTGGTCACCCTGGTGGGCCTGATCACCAAGCACGGCATCCTGATTGTCGAGTTCGCCAATCAACTGCGTGAAGGGGGCGAATCGCTGCGTACCGCAGTCATCGAAGCATCGGTCACGCGTCTGCGTCCCATTCTGATGACTACGGGCGCCATGGTGCTGGGCGCGATTCCGCTGGCGCTGGCGACCGGCGCCGGGGCGGAAAGCCGTCAGCAGATCGGCTGGGTGATTGTCGGTGGGCTGTTGCTGGGCACTTTCTTCACACTCTTCGTGGTGCCAACGGTCTATACTTTGATCGCACGGCGCGAGCGTCAGCCTGAACAGGTCGCTGAACGCCCGGGCCGTATGGCGCCAGAAGACGCCTGATACCGGAGGGCACCATGGATACCACAATGCGGCTTCCCGCTGCAGATACCGCAGCGCTGCAGTCTGCTCGCCAGTCGTCACGACCGGCCGCGCAGGATGTTGTGCGCGATTCGGGGATGGAGGGCTCTGAGTCATCGGTTCAGGTCAGCATCAGCGATGAGGGGCGGGCGGCAGAGGAGGCAGCGAGCTTGTCGGCCACTTCGGCTCAGGTGCCTGCAAGCGGGGCCGAGGTCGTGACCCGGCCCGCAGAGGCCAGGGCAAGCCGCGACCCTGAATCAACCGTGGCAACGGCAGGGCCGGCAAGCGACCCTGTGCGTGTGCAGTCGCAGGCACCGGATGCGTCGGCAGGTTCGCGCGGCGTGTCCACCGCGACTGCGCAGGCCGAACGCAATCCCGATGCTTCTTCGGCAGCGAACAAGCCTGCGGTTCAGCTCTACCTCGACAACTCGTCGCGTCCAAGCAGCCAGGCAGCGCCTTCTACCGTTCGCGTTTCAGCCTGATCGCTTGCTCGGGGCGTGCGCAGCCCTGCCGTACATGAGCGTGACGGGCTGAAGGCCGGAGCGTCTGGCTGCCCGGAGGTCAAGCAGTTCTGGCTACTGGATTTCTGAGCCGCCCCGGCTCCTTTCAGGCAGGCCACTCAAGATGGAATGTGGCACCCTTGCCGGGGGCGCTTTCAGCCCATGCCCGCCCGCCCATGCGCTCGATGGCTTTTCTCACGATCGCAAGCCCGATGCCTGTGCCGGGATATCGGTCTGAAGGGTGCAGGCGCTGAAAGATGTCAAATATGTGCGAACTGTGCCGCATGTCGAAGCCGATTCCGTTGTCGCTGACCGAAAGATGCTGGCGCTGTCCGTTCTGCTCGAAGCGGATTTCGATGCGCGGTGCCGGTTCCGATGCCACGAACTTCACGGCATTGCCGATCAGGTTTCTCAGTGCAAGTTCGATTCCCTGACGATCTGCACGCAGGCTGCCTGCGGCCACGGTGGTGACCTGTGCGTGGCAGGCATCGAGTTCGTGTTGATAGCTCGGCAGAATGTTCTCGATGAGCGGCTGCAGATCCAGCGTAGTGTTGTTCAGCGTGCTTCTTTCGATACGGGAATAGACGAGCATGTCGTCGATCAGGGATTTCATGTGCGCAACACTGTGCCCGATGCGCTCCAGGTAATTCTGTCCCTCCGGTGCAAGACTCTCGCCATAGTCTTCGATCAGCAGTCCGCGATAGCCGTCAATTGCACGCAATGGTGCCTTTAGATCATGCGCAACCGAATAGGCAAAGGCGTCGAGTTCGCGGTTGGCTCGGGTGAGTGTGGTGTTCGCCTGCTTCAGGTCATCGCGTGATTCTTCGAGTTGGCGGTAAAGTGAGAGCGTGCGGATCACGGAGCGAAGCTTGGCTTCCAGAATATCCACGTTCATCGGCTTGACCAGATAGTCGTCGCCCCCGGCTTCAAGCCCCTCGATCAGTCTTGCAGAACTGTCGAGGACTGTGAGGTAGATGATCGGCACCCAGCGTGTGCCACAAAGCGTCCGCAGGCGGCGCGTGGTCTCGAAGCCGTCGATCGTCGGCAGCAGGACATCCATCAGGACCAGATCGGGTTGTTCGTGTTCGAACAGGGTGATGGCGTCATCGCCATTGGCTGCTGCGACGGCACACTGCCCCAAGGCCCCGAGAAAGGCTTCACAGGCTTCACGCTGCAAGGGGTCGTCTTCGACGACCAGAACCTTCAGTGAGGGTAATGCTTCCATGGGCGTGCTCCTGTGTAGACTGACCGCTGTGCGGACTACGGGGATGGGGCGAGTTCGATGCGGTTGCGCCCGCGCCGTTTGGCGTAGTACAGCGCGGTGTCCGCGGCCGCCCTGAGGGATGAAGCGTTCGAATGGGCCGGATAATCGGCGATACCGCAACTGAAGGTGACGTGAAAGCTGGCTGTGTCCACAATGTGCTTCAGTTCCGCGAAGTCTTCACGCAGTGACTCGAGAATTCGAAGTGCGGATGGTCCGTCGGTGTCGGTCAGGATCACCGCGAATTCCTCGCCGCCATAGCGGCCAGCCACGTCGGTACGGCGCAAGCGGCCTTCAAGCAGTCGTGACAGGGCTCTCAGCACATGGTCGCCTGCAGCATGACCATGATTGTCGTTGACCGACTTGAAATGATCGAGATCGATCATCGCGAACGCCAGCGGTTGTCCGAGCCGTCTTGCGCGCAACAGTTCGAGTTCCAGCCGCTCTTCGAGCTTGCCGTGGTTGAGCAACCCGGTGAGGCTGTCGTGGTCGATTTGTTCGCGCAGCACGCCCGCCCGTCGTGCCCGACTGCGGACGACGGATATCAGGCGTGCGGGATCGACCGGCTTGGTGAGATAGTCGTCGGCGCCGTGCTTGAGCGCAAGCAGGGGTTGCTCTTCGGCCGTTTCGCTGGAAAGAAATACGATGGGAACGCTGACATAGGCATCTTGCTGCCGGATCAGTGATGCGAGTTCGATTCCGTCGCACACGGGAAGGTAGAGGTCCATCAGGATGAGGTCGGGCTTGGACTCCGAAAGCGCTTGTGCAAGGCCGGCCGGGTTGCTGAGAAGCGTCGCGGTCATGCCTGCCGCATTGAGAGATTCAGCGTAGAAGCGGGCAACGTTTTCGTCGTCCTCGATGATGAGTACCTTCGCTGGCGCTTGCGGAACGCGTTCGGTCAGGGTGTCGAGTGTGGCCGCGAGCTCGGAGATTCGTACCGGCTTGGTGAAGTATGCCTGCCCGCCATGGCGTACTGCTGCGAGACGGGTGTCGAAATCGTCAAGCTCCGAAATGAAGACGAGAGGTAATTTTCGGGGTGCCGTTGACAGGCGCTCGGTCAGCGCCTGAACGCCCAGCTTTTCGCCAGCGGAAAAGTCGCAGTCGACGATCAGCGCGAGTGCGCTCTCATCTTCCACGTCTCTTAGCGCAGCATCCAGCGTGTCGTAGGCATGAACCCGATATCCGAAGTGGAGCAATTTAAGGCGGATGTCACTTGCCTCTTCCTGATTGGCCTCGATCAGGAAGACCGTTCGTCCAAGCTCGGCTGTGGTGGAGGCCGGTCTTCCCGGTACCGGTCGCGACGTCGAATCGACGCGCCAAAGCGCCTTGGAGGCTTCTGTTTGGAGTTCCTCGAGCAAGGGTGGAATGACTTCCGGGCCACTGTTCCCGCCCGGTTCCTGAAGCGCGTCGCCGAGGGCGCGTGCGGCGTCGCTGATCTCCGGAAATCCGAACGTACCCCCTGATCCCGCCAGTCCATGCGTCAACTCGCGGGCGGTACTCAGGGAAGCTTCACGATCGGCTGCCGAGGGAGGTGCCTGTTCTCCCTCTGGTGGGTGCAAGGCTTCCTGCAGCCGCTTCATGCGGTCGGGAAGCTGGTTGATAAAGCGGTGCTTCAATTCCGCGAGGCGGTTCGCAAGTTTTTCGTTGCTCAAGGTCGAGTGTCTCCGCATGGAGCTGTATCTGGTGCACCTGATCCGCAAGGTTCATGGCGTTGAAGGGCTTGTGGATGACACAGCGCGTCTGCTAACGCTCCGCATCCTGTGTCTGCAAATTTGCGGCCAGGAAAATGAGCGCTGCAAGGGACTCTCTCGCCAAGCCGCATCGAGGTTGTGGTGCGGAAGGGCAACCCATTTCGTGCGTCATGATGCCAACCGGACCCGGGGCGGACTCGTCCTTGAGGTTGCGGATTTTCCTGTGCACGCCGGGTTCCATTGGGTTCCCGGCAGGCTGCATTCAATCCGTGCTTTGAGTATAGACAGTTGCCGGTAGTTCGGGCTGCGAACTCGCGATGGTGGCAAAACGCCTGTTGCACCGGATTCGCCCTCGTCAGCCGCGCCGGCGCACGGGCAAGCCCGGGCGCCCATGTCGTCTTCTCCGCGCCAGCGGGGGCGTTGGCGCGGAATGCTCTGCTGTGCGCAGTCGCCGGGCAGGTTGGGATCCGGTTCGGTGTAGATCCCGTCAGGCGCAGCGCAGACCGAGTTTTCGGGTGATCCAGATCGCCAGCAAGGGGAGGCAGAGCCCGAGCGCGGTGACGGCAAGCAGCAGCATGCCGAGTTCGCTGTAGTCTGCCGGCAGCTTGATGGCGCCGCTGACGCCATCCTTGACCTGGCGAGTGATGATGAAGATCTCGTTGAGGTATTTCGTCCCCAGCTGCGAGGCAGACAGCGCCAGATTGGTAAATGAGGCCATGACGGCAAAGAAGGTGGCCTTCAGATGCTGCGGTGCCGAGTTCGCGATCCACGCCAGCATTGGCACCATGGCCACCTGACCCAGCGGTGATTCGAGCGCAGTGTTGGCAATGGCGATGAAGCGCGCGTCGACGATGCCGCCGGTCATGCGTGCAGTCCATTCGTGCAGGCCGTGGTACATGCCGATGATGGGCAGGGTCAGCAGGGTGGAGGCGAGGGTCAGGAAAATGACGATGGAGGCAATCGGCTTTTCTGCCATGAAGCGGCGGAACAGGAACAGACCCGCCAGGGTCAGGGCGCTGGTGATGAGGTCGAGCCTGGACAGGAAAGACTGGTCGAAACCGAGCTCGTCGATCATCCACCACCCGGCGCCGGCACCGGTGCCGGGCATGGCGCGAAACACGAAGATCACGATGGCGGTGCCAAGCAGGGTGCGTGCGGCCTCCGGCGGGAGTTCGCGCAGCAGTCTGCTCATCATCATCGTGATCACGGCGAAGGAGCCGACAAAGATGAGCTCCTGGCCGTATTCGACGCCCGACAGACCCACCGCAAGCGTCAACGCAACGAAAGCCGCGCTGCCGCCCAGAATCCACCAGTTGGGCTGGGTTTTCTCTTCCGGATCATGCACCAGCCGGTCGATTTCGCGCTGGCTGTGGCCCAGGCCGGCGAGGCGACGCGCTTCGGCGCGCTTGAGGAAGCCGGCCAGAACAACGCCGCTGATCGACAGCAGCGGAATGATCAGCGCCATTTCATAGATACGCAGATAGATCGCAACCTTCTCCGCTTCCGGCAGGTTCTCTGCGCCCTGAAACATCACCACGTTGGCAACGGAAACGAGCACGCTGCCCCCGATGATGGCCACCCGGCCCAGCATCTGCATCGTGGTGTGCATCAGCCGGATGGTGTCGGCTGCGATCGGATTGCCGACAGCGTCGATACGCGGGACGGCTTCGACTGTCATCGCATCGGCCACCGCGTCCTGCATGACGTAGCCGACCGGTGCCAGCAGGGCCGAGAGTACGAACCAGGCTTCCACCGGCATGACTGCACGCATGGCGTCGGGCTGCCCGATGAGGCCGCACATGATCAGCAGGCTGGCCGCGATCAGGCTCGCCCCCAGGTACACCAGTCCGCTCTTGTAGCGCCACAGCAGATCGACCATGTGTCCGATGGGCATCTTCAGCGCCCAAGGGATGCCTGCCCAGAAACCGAGGGCCGCGAGAAAGGCGGCCGAGAGCTCCAGATAGTCCTTGATGAAGAAGGTGCCGACGATGCCGGTGAGCCCTGACACGCCGGCGGCGCAATACACCATCAGGGGCGGGAGGTAGGACAACCGCATTTCGCGGCCGAGTTCAAGGATGTTGCGATCAATCCAGCGCGATACCGCACTCAGCATTCAGTGGCCTTTCCGTGGGGGCGAGAGTTTCAGCGGGTGAGCAGGTTTTCGATCCAGGGCAGGATCCATGGCAGAGACAGGGCAGTGACCAATCCGTTCAACCCCATTGCGAGCGCAGCGAAGGCCCCGGCCTGCTCGCTGACCTGAAACGCGCGTGCGGTGCCGATGCCATGTGAGGCCAGACCGATGGCGAAACCGCGGACAGCGTGGTCTTCGATGTGCAGCCAGCGGTAGATGTAGCGCGCGCCCACTGCGCCGAGGATGCCGGTGATGATCACCAGTACCGCCGTGAGTGAAGGCAGGCCGCCGAGGCGCTCGGCGACGGCCATGGCGATCGGGGTGGTGACGCTCTTGGGGGCGAGCGACATCAGCGACTCGCGGCTGGCGCCCAGTGCGGCGCCGATGGCGCAGGCCGACAGCGCCGCCGTGAGCGAGCCGGCGCACAGGCTGATCAGGAGCGGCCCGGCCATGGTCTTCAGGCGCGGCCATTGCGCATGCAGCGGAATGGCCAGCGCAACTGTTGCCGGGCCGAGCAGGAAGTGCACGAACTGGGCGCCGTCGAAGTAGGTTGAGTAGGGGGTGCCGGTCAGCAGCAGCACGCTGGCGAGCATGGCCACGGCAATCAGCACCGGATTGGCCAGGGGATGAAAGCCGAGCCGCTTGTAGATCCAGAACGCGGCCTGATAGGCGATCAGGGTCAGGGTGAGGCCGAGCAGCGGCGTGGTCGATAGATAGACCCAGATCTCGTTCAGATTGCCGTTCACGACGGACGCTCCGGGTGGCGGCTGCGTTTGCCGAGTGCGCGCAGCAGGAGCGCAGTGATGGCGATGGTCAGAAAGGTGCTGCCCAGCAGCGCTGCGGTCAGCGGCAGCCATTCATCGGCAAGCCGGGTGCCGTACAGGATCACCCCGGTGCCGGCCGGCACGAACAGCAGGGACAAGTGCTGCAGCAGCGAGCCAGCGGTGTCACGCAGGGGCTTGCTGGGCCCGCCTCGCAGCATCAGGGCGATGAAAAGAAGCGCCATGCCGATCACCGGGCCGGGAACGGGCAGTGCGAAGGCGCGCACGATCACTTCGCCGACGAGCTGAAAAACGAGCAGAAGGGTCAGGGCCTGGAGCATGAAAGTTCTCGGTGCGGATGGAAGCGGCAGCTTAACTCGGTGTGCGGCAGGCGGTCAGCCCGCCGGGGCGGGAGTTGGCGGTCAGAGCAGGGCATGGCCTGCGGTGCGGATCACGATGCCGATGGCAGCGCCGAACACGGCCGGCTTCCACACCTTGGTCACGCGCCGGCCGGCTGAGATCAGCACTGCCACGCCGGGAACGTCGAGCGGACTGATCAGGAAGCCGGCACTGCTGTTGAGCGTGGTGGCCGTGGCCGAGCCAGCTTTCAGCATGTCGTCCATCACCCCCATCATGGCGGTGCCGCCGGCAACGAACTTGGTGAGGGTGGGCAGGATCAGCGCCGGGTCGATGCCGACCATCGTCAGGCCCGGGGCGAGCAGGCGGGTGAGCAGGTCGATGGAGCCCGTCAGTCGCAGCACCATGACGGCGACGAGGGCCAGCACCAGCATCGGGATCGCACCGATGGCAATCTTGAAGGCCTCGGCGCCGGCGCGGTTGATGACATCGAGCACACCCTTGGCGTCGTCTGCCACCCGGTGGTGGAGGGTTTCGTCGAGCGGTGCTTCGGCGGCCGACAGACCACGGCCAAAGACATGATAGGTGACCGCAGCCGCAATCAGGCCCCCGATTGCGGACAGCAGCAGGGTGGGACCGAAAGCCAGGCCCATGGCTGCCATCGGAAAGGTGACGTTACCCTGCGCCATCGCCAGCACCATGGCCAGGGTGGCCGCAAGGTGGCGGTCGGAACTGCCGCGGCTCTCCATCATGGTGAGCGTGGCAACGGGCGCCGCGAAACTCACGAAGCTGATCTGCAGCGCCGCAAACGCGCCCAGCCCGGTCAGGCCCAGGGGGCGCAGCGCCGGGGTGATGCGCGTAATGATCACGTCGATGATGCCTTTTGCCTCGAGCAGCCGCATCAGCGAGAGCATGACCACCATGATGGGCAGGAGCACAAAGAGGGAGAGCTCTACTGCCGAGCGGCCGGCGCGCAGGATGATGTCGGTGAGCAGGTCCATGGCAAGGGATCGTTTGTGCGGTGCGGCGATCGTAGCGTGAAACCGCCTGGCCGGGGAGTCCGGATGAGTGTGACAGACGATTGCAGGCCTGTCCGGGGCTGCCGCGGAGGGTAGAATATCCGCATGAAAAAGCGCCCATCTCCCCTTGTTTTCCGTTCGCTGCTCCTGTCCGTGCTGCTGGGGCTGTCTCATCCTGCCCTTGCTGATCAGGCCTTTGGCGATTGTCTCGATCGCCTGCGTTCGGAAGCCGGCCAGCATGGTGTTACGCAGGCCACTTTCGACGCGCAGACGGCTGCGCTTGAGCCTGACATGGACGTACTCGGCTTTCTCGATGCCCAGCCGGAATTCGTTACCCCGATCTGGGACTACATCGCGTCACTGGTCGACGACGAGCGCATCGCCGATGGCCGTGCGATGCTCGCACAGTGGGACGAAGTGCTGCAGCGGGTCGAGGCGGTCTATGGCGTGGATCCGGCCACGGTGGTCGCGGTCTGGGGCGTGGAGAGCAACTTCGGCCGCAATTTTGGCAGCCGGCCCTTGCTGACCTCGCTGTCCACCTTGTCCTGTTTCGGGCGCAGGCAGTCCTTTTTTCGCGGGGAGTTCTTCACCACGCTGAAGATCATCCAGGAAGGTCATGTTGCGCCCGAGCGTCTCAACGGGTCATGGGCCGGTGCCTTTGGTCACACTCAGTTCATGCCGTCCACCTTCATGCGCCTGGCGGTCGACTTCGATCGTGACGGTCGGCGCGATCTGGTCGACAGCGTGCCGGATGCGCTGGCGTCGACGGCCAATTTCCTGCGTCGCGCGGGTTGGCGCAGCGAGGAGCGGTGGGGCTTCGAGGTGGCGCTGCCGGCAGACTTCGATGCCGGTCTTGCAGGGCGCCGCAGCAAGCGTCCGGCCAGAGAGTGGATCAAATACGGGGTGACGCAGGTCGATGGCAGCCCGCTGTCTGCGGATACGCCGGTGAGCGGGCTGCTGCTGCCCGCCGGCAAGGAAGGGCCGGCTTTCCTCGTGGGACGCAATTTCGACGCGCTCTACGGCTATAACGCAGCTGAAAGTTATGCGCTGGCGATTGCGCATCTCTCCGACCGTCTGCGTGGCGGCGGCGCATTTGCTGCGCCGTGGCCGACGGATGATGCCGGTCTGTCGCGGGCCGAGCGGCGCGAACTGCAACGCCTGTTGCTGGATCGTGGCCACGACATCGGCGAAGTCGACGGCATGATCGGCTCACGCACGCGTGAGGCGCTCAAACTTGAACTGGAAGCCCTTGGGCTGAAGAGCGACGGGCGTGCGGGGCAGGCCGCGCTGAGGGCGTTGCGCGAGGCCGGAACGCCCCCGCGCTGAGCCACTATTCAGCTGCCCGCGTGTTTGCTTCGGTAGCTTTCCATCCAGTCCTGCAGCGCGTCGGGCGGCATGGGCTTGCCTAGCAGATAGCCCTGATATTCGCCGCACCGGGCCGCAATCAGGTGTTCGATCTGGGCTGGCGTTTCCACACCTTCCGCGATGACGTCCATGCCCAGATTGTGAGCCATCGACAGGATGGTGGCCACGATCGAGATGTCGTCGCGGTCGTTGGGAATGCCCTCGACAAAGCTGCGGTCGATCTTGAGCCGATCGGCTGGCAGGCGTTTCAGGTAGCTCAGAGAGGAGTAACCGGTGCCAAAGTCGTCAATGGCGAGGCTGACACCGAGAGTCTTGACCCGGTGCAGTTCGGCGATACACTCCTCGACGTGCTTGAGCACGTGGCCTTCGGTAATCTCGAGTTCGAGCAGGCCGGGCGAGAGTCCGGTGCGGTCCAGCACGGCCTTCACTGCATCGAAGAGTCGGTTCCGCACGACCTGATGGCTCGACAGATTGACCGCGACCCGCAAGGGGTGACCGGCCTGTGCCCACTGCCTGGCCTGCGCGCAGGCCGTGTTGAGCACCCAGTCACCGATCAGTCCGATCAGTCCGATTTCTTCTGCGAGCGGGATGAAGCGGTCCGGGAGCAGCAGTCCGCGCTCCGGGTGTTGCCAGCGCACCAGGGCCTCTACGCCGAGCAGCCTGCCGTCTGCGCAGGCGGCCTGGGGCTGGTAGAACAGGCGCAGTTCGCCGCGCTCGATGGCTCGGCGCAGCCCGCTCTCAAGTTCGAAGCGTTCACGGCTGATGCGCGTCTGTTCGGCCGTGTAGAAACGATAGGTGCTGCGCCCCTGCTCCTTGGCTTCATACATGGCCGAATCCGCACAGCGCAGCAATGCTTCGCTGCTGTCTCCGTCGGCCGGGAAGAGGCTGATCCCGATGCTGCCGCCAACGAAAATCTCGTGTCCGTCGAGGATGACGGGGGCTTCGAGCGTTGAGAGAAGCTTGACTGCGACCCGTGCGGCATCGTCCGGTTCGTCGATGTCCTCGAGAATCACGACGAATTCGTCGCCGCCCTGACGGGCAAGCGTGTCCTGCTGGCGCACCGTCGAATTCAGCCGGCGTGCCACCTCCTGCAGCAGGCGATCCCCCACCGGATGGCCGAGGCTGTCGTTTACGTGCTTGAAGCGGTCGAGATCGATGAACAGCAGTGCTACTCGGTGTTCGCCTCGACGCCCCCTGTCCAACGCGTGTTCGAGGCGGTCGGCCAGCAGGCTGCGATTGGGCAGGCCGGTCAGGGAGTCGTGCTGGGCGAGGTGGCGAATGCGGTCCTCGGCTTGTTTCTTGTCGCTGATATCCGAGATCATGGCGATGTAGTGGCGGGGTTTTCCGCTCCCGTCGCGTACCGCACTGACGCTGCACCACGCGGGGAAGGGCTCACCGTAGCGGCGCACCAGATGGGCTTCACCATGCCACTGGCCGGTCTTGGCAATCTCACGCCAGAGTTGATCGCACATGCCATTTTCATCCGGACGGAGGCAAAGGGCCTGGCACATCGTCCTGCCCCGCAATTCGGCGAGGCCGAAACCGGTGATGGCGTAGCATGCCTCATTGGTCTCGAGAACGCGGTGGCCTGCGTCGAGAATCAGCACTGCCTGCGGGCTGCCTTCGAATACGGAGGCGGCCAGCGCCATGCTCTCGCTCATTTCACCGAGCTTTCGCGACTGTTGTAGGACCTTGTCGGCGACCGGACGAATGGCGCGCGCGGTCAGCCATGCCCCTGCAAGGACCAGCAAGGCGATCATCAGCAGCGGGCTGGCAAGGCGGAACAGGATCGGCGTGCCGAATGTGCTCGCAGGGGTGACCAGCGCCAGACTCCAGCCCGGAACTTCTGGCACGGGGGCAAAGGCGATCATGCCACCCGAGCCATCGCCGTTTTTCAGCAGTTCGAGCCCGGACCCGCCGCCCGCCGCGCGCTCCAGGAAGGGGCGTTCCGGCTGCCCCGCATCCAGGAGCCGACCACCGGGCGTCTGACGGTTGAACTCCACCAGCGCCTTGTCGGCGCTGTTAAACAGGAGTTGGCGGGTGTGCGGCTCATCGTGCGACTCGCGGCTGAGCATCTCGCCGAGTGCGGCCATTCCAAAGGACAGGATGTCGGTCCCGGCGCGCGCGCCGTCGCGCGACAGGATGGGCATGCTTACCAGGAGCATGACCTTGTCGTCGATGCTCAGTGGCCCACTGGCAACCGGCTCTTGCGATGCGGCAATCCGCAGGAGTTCAGCGGGGAGCTGTTGCCCGATCTCGATGACCGGGTGTTTGTCCCGATCGAGCCGCACCAGGCCTGCGATATTCGGGTCCTGGGTCAATGCGTCGCGAAGGCGCGGGGTAGCGTAATCGACGAACTGGGATTTGTTGATCTCCCAGCGGTTGTAGGCTTCGAGCTTAGTGCGGATGCCGCTGCGACTGGCGATCTGGCGTGCGATGTCGGTTGCCTTGCCAATGGAACTGGCCGGCAGACCGGGCGCGGGCATGGGCGTCCTCAATGTATGAGGTCGTGGCATGCTCGCGCGCATCGTGGTACAGCGGAATGGCCGTTGCGATGGCAACCAGCAGGCCCGTCACAAGAATGCCGATGGTGGCGTAGGTCCGGATTCGCCGCTGGAGCTGGATGCTGTGGGCCAGGTTCATGGAGGTGGGTAATAGCCATTCTTAAGAGATGGTTATTCGTGCGACCGTTCGCCATCGTGGTGAGGGACACAAGGGCCGTGAGCGCGCTGAAAACGGGTGCAGGCAAGACGGGGGCTGACACTTTCCCCCTCATGGATATCAGCGTCCGGCGATCTTCATCTGCTCAATCAGGATCGAACCGCAATGCTTGGCGCCACGGGGCAACGCATCGTTGCCGATGGCCACGATATTGCGGAACATGTCGCGCAGATTGCCGGCAATCGTGACCTCTTCGACTGCGTGTTTGATCTTGCCTTTCTCCACCCAGAAACCGGCGGCGCCGCGTGAGTAATCACCGGTGACGTAGTTGACGCCGTGGCCGAGCAGTTCGGTTACCAGCAGGCCCTTGTCCATTTTGCGGATCATGGCCTCGAGGCCGTCTTCGCCGGCGCTCACCCGCAGATTGTGCGAGCCGCCCGCATTGCCGGTGGTCTGCATGCCGAGCTTGCGCGCGGAGTAGCTGGACAGGAAATAGCCTTGCAACACGCCGTCGATGACGACATCGCGGTCGTGCGTGGCCACCCCCTCACCGTCGAAATAGCCCGAGCCGAAGGCTTTCTTGATGTGGGGGCGTTCAGCGATGCTGACGACGGGGGAGAACACCTGCTGGCCGAGGCTGTCGAGCAGGAAGCTCGACTTGCGATACAGCGAGCCGCCGCTGACGGCCTGGACAAAGTTGCCGATCAGGGCGACCGCCAGTTGTGACTCGAAGATGACCGGCACCTTGCAGGTCCGGATCTTCTTTGCGCCGAGACGGGCCAGTGCGCGCTCACCGGCAATTCGGCCCACGTCGGTGGGGCTCATCAGGTCGGCCGCGTCGCGCCGCGAGTCGTACCAGAACTCGCGCTGCATGTGCTCGCCTTCGCCCGCGATCACCGAGCACGACAGGCCCTGCCGGCTGCTGGCGTAACCGCCCATGAAGCCAAGGCTGTTTGCGGAGACGAAGTGCGACTGCTGGATGGAGACGTTGGCGCCTTCCGAGTTGCTGATCTTCGGGCTCACCCCGAAAGCGGCTGCCTCGCACTCGCGCGCGAGGTCGAGCGCGCCATCCACCGTGATGTCCCACGGGTGGAAAAGATCAAGGTCAGGGCAGTCCTTTGCCATCAGCGCCTTGTCGGCCAGTCCTGCGCAAGGGTCGGGTGCGGTGAAGCGGGCGATGGACAGCGCTGCATCCACTGTTGCCTTCAGCGCGGCCTTGGAAAAATCGGAGGTGCTGGCGTGGCCGCGCTGTTGCCCGAGATACACGGTGATGCCGATACCCTTGTCGCGGTTGTACTCGATCGTGTCCACTTCGCCCTTGCGTACGGCGACCGATTGCCCGAAGCCTTCCGAAACATCGGTTTCGCAGGCAGAAGCGCCGCGTTTTTTCGCATATTTGAGGATATCTGCAGCGATTTCACGCAGATGGGGCTGGGAGAAAGAGAAGCCGGAAGCGGACATGGACTGAAGACCGGTAAGCAAAGGCTATAATCTTAACCCGATCCCGCCCGATGCTTGCCTTACGATGGTCTCTCACGCTGATTCCCCCCGTTCCAACGGCCCGCAAGACGACGAGTCCGAGCTCGAACCGCCGAGCAAGAGCAGCCGCAAGCGTGCAATGCAGGCGCTGCAGGACCTGGGCGCCGAGCTCGTTGCGCTGCCGCCGAGCCGCCTGCGCAAGGTGCCGCTGCCCGAATCCCTGTTTGTTGCGATTCGCGACGCGCAGCGCCTGACCCGCCGGGACGAAGCCCTGCGTCGCCAGATGCAATACATCGGCAAGCTGATGCGAGGCGTCGATCCGGAACCGATTCAGGCTCAGCTCGAACTCTTCCGTGGTGCGTCTTCGGCCGAGGTGGCCCGGCAGCACCGGCTGGAAAAGCTGCGTAGCGACCTGGTCGAAGATGAGAAGGTCATCGAGTACGTGGTCGAGACCTGGCCGGAGGTTGATATCCAGCACCTGCGCACCCTGCGCCGTAATGCGATCAAGGAGCGTGAGCACAACAAGCCGCCCAAGGCCTTCCGCGAGATCTTCAAGGTCTTGCGCGATCTCGATCGTGCGGGTGCAGCCGAGGATGCGGGTGATGAAGACGAGCCCGACGACAGCGATGACGTGGAGAATGCATGAGCGAACACATCAAGATTGGTCTGGTCTCGATCAGTGACCGGGCTTCCGACGGCCGTTACGAAGATCAGGGCATTCCCGCGCTGAAGGACTGGCTGGGCAAGGCGCTGACCTCGCCGTGGTCGGCCGAGACGCGCCTGATTCCGGACGAGCGGCCGGTCATCGAGCAAACCCTGATCGAGCTCGCAGACCAGGCCGGCTGTTCGCTGGTCCTTACCACCGGCGGCACCGGTCCTTCGCCGCGCGACGTCACGCCGGAGGCGACGCTGGCCGTGGGCGACAAGGAGATGCCCGGCTATGGCGAAGAGATGCGTCGCATCAGTCTGAATTTCGTGCCGACGGCGATTCTGTCGCGCCAGGTTGCTGTGATTCGTGGCAAGACGCTGATCATCAATCTGCCGGGGCAGCCGAAGTCGATCAAGGAAACCCTCGAAGGGGTACGGGCGGCCGATGGCAGCGTGGTGCATGTGGGGATCTTCGCCGCCACGCCGTATTGCATCGACCTCATGGGCGGTCCCTATGTCGAAACCGATGAAACGGTGATCAAGGCCTGGCGTCCGAAGCACGCGACCCGGCCAAAGCAGGCCTGATTCCGGCATTGATCCGGTCCGGAGTCATCGGCCCCGCCTGCGCATTTCCGGCGCAGCCGGGGCCGATGTTCATTTGGGCACGATGCGGATGATCTTGCCCTTGATCGAGGGTGCGACCGGTGGCGGTGTGGACAACTGCCTGCGTCGCTCCTGTTCGCGCCACCAGGCGCGCACGCCCAGCAGTGCGGCGAGAATCACGCCGTAGAGCACCGGCTGCAGGATGTCTGCCTTCACCAGCCACCAGTAGTGCAGCACACCGAAGATCGCAATGGCGTATATCGAGCGGTGCAGCGCCTGCCAGCGCCGCCCGCCGAGGCGCTTGATGGCGGCATTGCTCGAAGTCGCTGCGAGCGGCGCCATCAGCACCAGTGCAGTGAAGCCGACCGTGATGTAGGGACGCTTCAGGATGTCCTTGGCGATGGCAGCCCAGTCGAAATACTGGTCCAGCCACAGATAGATGGCGAAGTGCGCGACCCCGTAGGCAAACGCAAACAGCCCGAGCATGCGGCGCAGCCGCACCAGCCAGTGCAGGCCGGTATAGCGCCGCAGCGGTGTGACGGCGAGCGTGATCAGCAGAAAGCGCAGCGTCCAGCTGCCGGTGGCGTGAGTGATGTACTCGATCGGGTTGGCACCGAGCTGGTCGGCACGCCAGCCGAGAACGAGCTGGGCACCGGGAATCAGGCACAACAGGAAGAGAAAGGCCTTGATCGCGCCGATCTGGTCGGCGCTGACGGTTCGCATTGCAGTAGTCATCCGGCGAGGATACTCAGAACTGCTTGCGCAGGTCCATGCCTTGATAGAGGCTGGCAACCTGATCGGCGTAGCCGTTGAACATCAGCGTGGGGCGCTTGCGCAGATCACCGATACGACGTTCGCTGGCCTGGCTCCAGCGCGGGTGGTCGACCTCCGGGTTTACATTCGAATAGAAGCCGTATTCCTGCGGCGCGGACTTGTTCCACGCTGTCGCAGGCTGGGTTTCGTGCAGACGGATCGCGACGATGGATTTTGCGCTCTTGAAACCGTATTTCCAGGGCACAACGAGGCGGATGGGCGCGCCATTCTGGTTCGGCAGCACTTCGCCGTAGAGGCCGACGGCAAGAATGGTCAGCGGGTGCATGGCCTCATCCAGGCGCAGACCCTCGGTGTAGGGCCAGTCGAGGATCTGACGTCGGGTCATGACCTTGGGGTCGTAATGGGTGACGAACTCGACGAACTTGGCGCTGCCCAGTGGATCGACCTGCTTGAGCAGGGCGGCGAGCGGAAAGCCCACCCAGGGCACAACCATCGACCATGCTTCGACGCAGCGCAGGCGGTAGATGCGCTCTTCCAGTGGGGCGAGCTTGAGCAGGTCGTCGATGCCGAAGGTGCGCGGCTTGCCGACGAGACCCTCGACCCGCACGGTCCATGGGCGCGTCTGCAGCACGCCGGCGTTCATCGCTGGGTCTTCCTTGCCGGTGCCGAACTCGTAGTAGTTGTTGTAGCCGGTGACCGCCTTGTACGAGGTCTGTGCTTCGCTGATGCTGAATGGGGAGGCTTGCAGGGGTGAAAGCTTCATCGGTGCAGCATTGGCTCTGCGGGGCAGGCCGTTCCACAGTGCGGCGCCAGCGATCATGCCGGCACCGGCCTTGAGCAGAAAACGACGGCGATCCTCGAACATGGCGCGGGGCGTGATTTCTGAAGCAGGGATATCGTCAGGGCGTTTGATGAGCATGATCGTGGTCCGTATTGGGGAATGGCGGCAGGGCAATGGAGTCCGGTTTCCAATCAGTCGCCGAATGGGGATGGATTCTTACACCGGTCCGCAAGCGCGCCGCGCAGGTCGCGGTAAAGCCCCCGTATGACGCAGTATGGGCAAAAGGGTTCTCCGTACATGCATCGGTGCAGATGTCCGGAGCGCGTTCGGTGCACGACTTCTCCAGCGACGACGGGATCCCGTCCTTTGCGACCGGGGCGCAGCGTGGCAGGGACTTGGGCTAGAATTGAGGGCTTCCTTCCGCCTGAACGCAGGGTTTTTGCCATGTCCGCCTCAATGAAGATTCATATCGACGACGTCCGCATTTCCGAAATCAAGGAGTTGGTACCGCCTGCGCACGTGCTGCGGGAGTTTCCAGCTACGCCGAAAGCTGCGGAAGTTGCATACGAGGCACGGCAGGCCATCCATCGAATCCTTTACGGTGCCGACGATCGTCTGCTCGTGGTGATCGGGCCGTGTTCCATCCACGACCCCAAGGCTGCGCTGGAATATGCTCGCAAGTTGAAGGCGGAGGCAGAACGGCTCAAGGATGATCTGCTGATCGTGATGCGTGTCTATTTCGAGAAGCCGCGTACGACGGTGGGCTGGAAGGGGCTGATCAACGACCCGTATCTCGACAACAGCTACGCCATCAATGAAGGCGTGCGAATGGCGCGCAAGCTGCTGTGGGAGATCAACGAGATCGGGTTGCCGGCGGCGACCGAGTTCCTGGACATGATCACGCCGCAATATATCGCCGACCTCATCACCTGGGGCGCAATTGGTGCGCGCACCACCGAGAGTCAGGTGCACCGCGAGCTGGCGTCGGGCCTGTCGTGTCCGGTCGGGTTCAAGAATGGCACCGACGGCAATGTGCGGATCGCGGTCGATGCGATCAAGGCCGCGCAGGCACCGCACCATTTTCTCAGCGTCACCAAGGCCGGGCATTCAGCCATCGTCACCACGCGCGGCAACGAGGACTGCCATGCCATTCTCCGCGGCGGCAAGGCGCCCAACTACGATGCCGAGAGCGTGGATGCCGCGTGCAAGGATCTTGTGGCCGGTGGCGTGCCGGGCAAAGTGATGGTCGATTTCTCCCACGCCAACAGCCGCAAACAGCACCGCCTGCAGATTGAGGTCGCCAAGGACGTCGCCGGGCAGATGGCCGCTGGCGAAGATCGCATCATCGGTGTAATGGTCGAGTCACACCTCAAGGAGGGCCGTCAGGACCTCAAGCCCGGCGTGGAACTGGAGTACGGCCAAAGCATTACCGATGCCTGCATCGGCTGGGACGACAGCGTTCTGGTGCTCGATACCCTCGCCGAGGGTGTGCGCCAGCGGCGGGTGGAGCGTGCTGCCGAGATGGAATGATTGCCGGCGGAGGCCAGTATCGAAACGGGGGCTGTGTGCTCCCGTTTTTCATTGTCGCGCACGATGAGGCGGGTTCAGTAGAACATCTTGCCGATGTTGACCGAGGAGCGCCGCCCGAGTGCGGAATAGTGCGCCGCCAGCCAGGCCTTGGTCCGGGCCCGGCCCTGATCCCGGAGCATGTTTACGAAGGTGAGGCTCGGTGTCAGTCGTGTTTCGGACGCAAGCTGGCTCAACAGTTCGTCGGCCTCTATGAGGTGGAAGTGGGTGCGTTGCAGGCGCCGTTCCAGCCGGCCACGGGGTAGCAGGCTGTTGCCGGCATATTCGCGGGCGTGAGCGAACATGCGCATCTCGCGCAGAAAGGTCGAGTTGAAAGCAAGGTCCAGCGAGCGCGCGCGGATTTCGTCTGCGCTGTGCGGTGTTTCACCGTGCAGCAGAGGGCTTAGCAGCACGAGCAGGATGTCGCGCGCAGCGCAGTCGTAGAACAGCGGGAAAACCGCAGGGTTGGCCGAGTAGGCACCGTCCCAGTAGGGCTCGCCATCAATCTCGATCGCGCGGTGAAGCGAAGGCAGGCAGGCCGAGGCAAGCACTGCGGCTGCGCTCATTTCGGCGGCGGAGAACAGTCTGAGCTTGCCGGTGTTGGCATGGGTGGCGGCGACGAAGAGCTTTACCGGACAGGATGCGCGCAGATGATCGAAGTCGATCTGGGCGTTGAGAAGGTCGCGCAGGGGATCAACGTCGAAAGGATTGAGCTGTTCGGGCGAAAAATTGCGCGCCCACTGCAGCATCATCCGAATCCCCGCAGACATGCCTGCGCTGGCCTCGTCCCCCTGATTGAAGGGGAGTTCGGCCGGCGCGCTCGCTGCGACGGCATGCCAGAACCGTTCGAGCGCAGCGCGAGCTCCGTCGCGCCCGCCCTGCAGCAGTCCGCTGGCCAGCACCACCGCGTTCATTGCGCCAGCGCTGGTGCCGCTGACACCGTCGAAGCTCAGTCGCCCATCCTCCAGCAAGGCATCCAGCACGCCCCAGGTGAAGGCGCCATGGGCGCCGCCGCCCTGCAGGGCGAGGCTGACGGTATTGGAGGGACGATGGCGAAACAGCATGGTGTACTCCCGTGCCCGGTCGGTGGACTCAAGCATGCACGTATGCTCGCGTGCTGTCAGCCTGTGTGTCAACGGGCTGCGGCTTGTGGCCGTCGTTGTTTTACCTTGGGCATGAAGTTGCGCTTGCGCCCGGGGAGGCGTGGCCCGATCATCCGGGTTCGGGCGCTCAGCGGGTTCGCTGCGCTGCCAGACAAGGGGGGAGTGATTCAATTGCAGGTGGGCGAGGCGGGCGCTTCATATGAAGTTGCCGAAAATGCGACAAGCTCGCGCAAGATCATTCACTGCGATTGCGACTGTTTCTATGCGGCGGTGGAGATGCGCGACAACCCGGCGTTGGTCGGGCGACCGGTAGCGGTCGGGGGGCGTGCAGAGACGCGCGGCGTGATCGCTACCTGCAACTACGAGGCTCGCGCCTTCGGCGTTCATTCCGCGATGTCGACCATGCGCGCGCAGAAGCTGTGCCCGCAGCTCGTTCTGCTGCCGCCTGACTTCGAACGTTACCGGGCGGCTTCCCGCCACATCCTCGACATCTATCGCGATTACACGCCGCTGGTAGAGCCGCTATCGCTGGATGAAGCTTATCTCGACGTTACTGGCGTCGAGCGCTGCAAGGGGTCGGCCACGCTGATGGCGCAGGAAATCCGTGCCCGCATCCACACCGAGGTTGGCATCACCGCGTCGGCCGGCATTGCGCCGAACAAGTTCATTGCCAAGGTCGCCAGCGACTGGAACAAGCCGAATGGCCAGTTCGTGGTGCGACCACGCGATGTCGATGCATTCGTGAAAGCACTTGCAGTCAAGAAGTTGTTCGGTGTGGGCAAGGTGACCGCAGCAAAGCTCGCGCGACTTGGCGTCGATACCTGTGGCGACCTGCGGTCATGGGCGCTCGCAGACCTTGCGCGTGAATTCGGCAGCTTCGGTGCCGCTCTGTATCGGCTGTGCCGTGGCATCGACAACCGGCCCGTATGCCCCGATCGAATTCGCAAGTCCCTGTCGGTTGAGACAACCTATGTGAAGGATCTGCCGGATCTGCTTGCCTGCCATGCCGCACTGCCGGCGTTGGTCGACGAGTTTTCGCGCCGTTTCGAGCGGGCTCGCGATACGCGGCCGGTGCACAAGGCGGTGGTGAAAATAAAGTTTGCTGATTTCTCGCAGACGACGGTGGAGTGCGTTGCGACCGCCCCCGATGCCGCTGTGTGGAGCGCGCTGCTCGACGAGGGGCACGCCCGGCGCGGTTTGCCGGTGCGTCTGCTCGGGGTGGGGGTACGCTTTGCGGAGGCGCAGCGCACCGTACACGACTCGGGGCAGATCGCGCTGTTCGGCTAGGGCTGGCCTTGATCGCAGTCCCACTGTGGCAGGCACGCCAGGCCGGGGTCAGTGATCATGTGCTTGATGCGGCGTCGATGCGCGAGCCAGCATCAAGCCGGGCTGCGCGTCGATGCCCGCGGGTGGATTGTGGAGGCGGCCACCTCGTCGTCAGTGCGCAGGGGGCTGACGTCGATCAGGGATGAGGCATGATCGGAGGCGGTCGCGTTCCTGCAATACGCGCTCAGGCGTTCTTGTTCTTCTGCCACAGTACATCGCCCCGCCCACCCGCACGGTTGAGCACGCGACCGAGAACGAAGAGCAGATCTGACAGGCGGTTCAGGTACTGACGCGGTCCATCATTCACGGCCTCTTCGAGCGCGAGCGCGACAATCGCGCGTTCAGCGCGGCGGCACACGGTACGGGCATGGTGTGCCAGTGCGGCGGCGCGCGTACCGCCGGGCAGGATGAAGTCCTTCAGCGGTTCGAGCGGTTCGTTGAAGCGATCGAGTTCGGCCTCAAGGTGGTCAACCTGCTTCCCGGTGATCATGCTCATGCCGGGAATGCACACTTCGCCGCCGAGATCGAACAGGTCGTGCTGGACATTGGTCATCAGCGTCCGCACATCTTCTGGCAATTCTTCGCACAGCAGCAGGCCGATGATGGCGTTCACCTCGTCCACCTCGCCGAGCGTGTGGATACGCAGGCTGTTCTTCGATACCCGCTTGCCGTCGCCGAGGCCGGTGGTGCCGGCGTCGCCGGTGCGGGTGTAGATCTTGGAAAGTCGGTGTCCCATGCGGGCCCCTGTTGTTGAGTTGACGTAAACGTAAATTATAGATGAGTGCGGCGGGCGCTGTGCGTGCGCGGAAGGGCTTTGCGCTCATGATAAACTGATGCATTCGCCTGCTGTGCCGGGTAACTCGTCCTGTCTGAATGCCAACCCCATGAAATCTGCCGAAATTCGCGACAAGTTCCTCAAGTTCTTCGAATCGAAGGGCCACCAGATCGTGGCCTCTTCGTCGCTGGTGCCACACGAGGATCCAACCCTGCTGTTCACTAACGCGGGCATGAATCAGTTCAAGGACGTCTTTCTCGGCTTCGACAAGCGTCCCTACACCCGCGCGACCACGTCGCAGAAATGCGTTCGTGCCGGCGGCAAGCACAACGACCTCGAAAACGTCGGCTACACCGCGCGTCATCACACCTTCTTCGAAATGCTGGGAAATTTCAGCTTTGGTGACTACTTCAAGCGCGATGCAATCAGCTACGCGTGGGAGTTGCTGACCGAAGTGTTCAAGTTGCCCAAGGACAAGCTGTGGGTGACCGTCTATGCCGAGGATGACGAGGCCTACGACATCTGGACCAAGGAAGTGGGCGTGCCGGCCGAGCGTGTGATCCGCATCGGCGACAACAAGGGCGCACGCTACGCATCCGATAACTTCTGGATGATGGGCGAGACCGGTCCGTGCGGGCCGTGCACCGAGATCTTCTACGATCACGGGGACCACATCTGGGGCGGCCCGCCGGGATCGCCAGAAGAAGACGGCGATCGCTACATCGAGATCTGGAACAACGTGTTCATGCAGTTCAACCGCGACGAGGCCGGCGTGATGCATCCGCTGCCCAAGCCCTCGGTGGATACCGGCATGGGGCTGGAGCGGGTGTCGGCAGTGCTGCAGGGCGTGCATGCCAACTATGAGATCGATCTGTTCCAGACGCTGATCGCAGCGGCGGCGCGCGAAACCAGCAGCGCAGACATGGACTCGCCCTCGCTCAAGGTGCTGGCAGACCATATCCGCGCCTGTTCCTTCCTGATTGCAGATGGCGTGATTCCGGGCAATGAAGGTCGCGGTTACGTGCTTCGCCGCATCATCCGTCGTGCCATTCGCCACGGCTACAAGCTCGGTGCACGTGCCGCCTTCTTCAACCGGCTGGTGCCGGATCTGGTCTTGGAAATGGGCGCTGCCTTTCCCGAGTTGAAAGCGTCCGAAAAGCGGGTGATGGACGTGTTGCGCCAGGAAGAGGAACGCTTTTTTGCGACCATCGAGAATGGCATGGCGATCGTCG
>JALNWS010000009.1 GCA_023230755.1 Azoarcus sp. | reverse complement strand
TCTTCTGGGCGTAGTCGAGGTAGAAGCGCAGCCGTTGGGTGCGGGTGAGGTGGTACTTGGCGACCTTGTCTAGGCAGGCCAGATCCTTGATGATCCGGTAGCGCAGGAAGGGCCCCCACCAGAACTCGCCCGACGGGCAGTCGATCAGGTACAGGCGCGGTGAGGCTGCATTGTCCACCAGCAGGTTGCGCCACTTCAGATCGTTATGGGTGAAGCGGTGGGCGTGCATGGTTCGCGTCATTTTCGCCAGCTGACGCGATACTGCTGACACCCAGCGCCGGTTGGCCAGACGTGCATCCTTGTGCAGCGCGAGCTGGTTCAGGTCTGTCGTGCCCGGCAGTTCGGCGGTAATCAGGGCCCCGCGCACAAAGGCGCCCCTGTGCCGTTCGAGGCCCCAGCCGACGAGGGTGGCGGTGGGGATACCCCAGTCGGCGAAATGCCGCAGGTTCTGCCATTCGGCTTGTACTCTGGGGCGGCCCAGCCAGCGTCGCAGCGGGTTCTTGCCGGCGCCGTGGTAACGCTTGACGTAGTAGCGACGGAGCCCTGCGGTAACGCGCAATACCTGGCTGAGCGGGTCACCCGCCACTTGCTCGCCTTCGAGCGCAAAGACGCTGTCGAGTGAGGCGAAGGCGCGTTTCGCGCTGGCATCCAGGGCGCCAGCATTTAGGGCCCAGCGCATCATCGTTGCAGCGCCGGGCGGTTGGCGAACTTGCGTTCGAAGCGCAGCTTGAGACGGGCTGCTTCGTGTTCGAGGTCAGTCAGCAGCGTATGTTCGGTTTGCAGTGTTTCACGCAGCGAGCCCGGGAAATAGGCGCGCAGAAAACGCAGCTTGTCGCGACCGGTGAGTCCGATGTCGAGCGCCGAGAAGTACAGTCCCGCGAGGTCCTTGTCGCGCCAGCGCCGTGGAGTCTGGCTGCGCAACTGCGCACGGTGGAGATCGATCAGCGCGAGCTGGAGGGTGTCCGGCGCAGGTTCGGGGGTGGTGCGCATGAGGAAGTGGCACAGGTAGAAATCGCGGTGATTGACGCCGCCTTCATGCAGGCGCCGGGCGATCGATGCCACGGCCTGGATCAGCGCGCGCTTCAGCGTGGGGCGTGGTGCCTGTTCGCGCCAGTTGCGGGTGAATACATCGAGGTCGACGGCGGGCTCGATCGCTTCGGTGATGATGAACGAGTCCCGTCGCGCGGGCCCAGCGCCACGTTCGCCGAAGGCAACGGCCGTCATCGTGGGTATGCCGAGTTCATGGCAGCGCACGATCGCATCCCACTCGTTGCCAGCGCCCAGCACCGGGCGTCGCAGATGGATGAGTTCCTCCGCAATCCGGCCCCAGCTGACGCCGTTCTGCAGCTTGAGGTAGTAGCCGCGTCCATCGATCTCGAAACGCAGCGTGCGCCGGCCCTCGACGTCGCGCACGAGGTCGTCACCGGCGGCGTCGCGCGCGAGTTCGGCTGCGGCAGCGAAGGGGTCGCGACCCGACCAAAGCGTCGTCAACGGGGGGCGCAGCTCAAGCCGATTCATCCGCGCTTGCCCACGATGATGTCGCTCGCGCGCTCCGGCAGACTGTAGAGATCGGCACTGTCGGCAAAGACGAGGGCGTTGTGCTGCCAGCAGGTGAGCGCGTCCGGTGTCGACAGCATCGCCGCCAGGGTGTCGTTCATCGCGCTCTGATGGAAGGGCTCGCCGACCACGCTGCCGGCGTCGGCATCGGTGATGTAGTGCGCGTAACCGCAAGCGGCAGAGGCCAGCACCGGCAGACCGGCGACGAGCGCCTCAAGCAGCACGGTGCCGGTGTTCTCGTGGCGGGCGGGGTGGAGCAGGAGATCGGCGGCGAGCAGAAAGTCGGGAACGTCCTTGCGTCCGCCCGGCATGAACACCCTTTCGCCCACGCCGAGGCGCGCGGCCTGGCTCATGAAGGGCGCGGGGTCGTCAGCGCCGAGCGCGATCAGCCGGGTCCGGCGCTTGAGCGGCTCGGGCAGGGAGGCCATTGCTTCGATGCTGCGGTCCAGCCCCTTGCGCATGAAGTCCGAGCCGATCTGCACCAGCAGGATGTCGCCATTCTGCAGCTTGAATTCGGAGGCGAAACGCGCACGGGCGGCAACGCGCAACTCGGTGGCATTGGCCGGTGCGCGGCGATCGGGCGCAATGCCGGGTGGCAGCAGATGAAAGCGTTTTGCCGGCGTGCCGTAATGTTTCTTGAACAAGGGTTGCTGGGTCGTCGAGATCATCAGGATCTCGGTATGGCTTTCGGGCGCGAACACCGCGCGTTCGTAGGCGGAGAAGTGGCGGTAGCGCGGGCTGTAGCGATACAGCGGCTTGCGCATCGTGCGCGCCTTTTCCTCGTAGCACGGGTCTGCGGCGTAATACACGTCAAGCCCCGGCATCTTGTTGAAGCCGATCACGCGGTCCACAGGCCTGCGTGCGAGGTCGGCCTCGACCCAGCGCGTGAACTTTGCGTACAGGCGGTGGTTGAGCATCGCGCTTACCGGCACCTTGATCACGTCGAAGCCAGGCGGTACTTCGCCCTCCCATTCGAGCACGTACACGCGGATGGCGTGGCCGCGGGACTGGCAGGCCAGCGCAATGCGCAGGAAGTCGCGCTGCAGGCCGCCGAACGGGAAGTATTTGTACAGACAGAATCCAAGTTGCATCAGGCAGAGTCCTTGGTAGGGTCGAGTTGCTGCTCAAGCAGCGTTTCGAGCGCAGACCATACCTGTGCCGGCGCCAGCCGGGTAAAACACAGGGGGTGCTCGGTTTTGAGGTCGAAGCGACGGCGGTCTTCAGCCGTGGGCCTGTAGCTGCAGTCTTTTTGCAGGCAGGGCGCACAGTCGAAGTCGGAGGCCATATGCACCTGGCTGCGGCCCCAGGCCCCGGTATAGCCCGGGTTTGTGGGGCCGAAGAGGGACAGGGTGGGTACATCGAGTGCGGCAGCCAGATGGCCGAGCCCGGTATCGACCGCAACGCAGGCGGTCGCTTCGGCAAGTTCGGCGGCAAGGTCGGTCAGGGTGAGCCGCGGCAGCACGCTGGCGCCCGCGATGCCGGCAACGATGCGGTCTGCGCGCTGGTGTTCGGTGATGCTGCCCCAGGGCAAGCGAACCTGCCAGCCATGCATGCTCGCGCGTTCTGCAAGCTGGCGCCAGTAAGTTTCAGGCCAGTGCTTGGTGGCCCAGGTCGTACCGTGCAGGAAGACGAGGTAGGGCTTGTCCGTTTCCGGGCGGTGAGTGGCCGTTGCGAGCACCCGCGCATGGTCCAGCCCGTAGGCCGATGCGCCCGCAGGCTCGGCGCCGTCGCGGTCGCTGTGGGCTTCGGGCGGCAGGCTGTAGCCAAGTGCATCGGCGAAAAGTTCGCGCACACGCAGTACCGCATGCCGCCCCCATGGCACCGCATGGCGATCGCGGTAGACCAGGCTGGCGAGGGGTTCGCGTGCCGAGTGCCGGTCCAGTCCGTGCACCGGGCTGCGGGCGTAGCAACTGAGCCAGGCGCTTTTGATCAGCCCCTGTGCATCGATCACGGCGTCGTACTCGACGGAAGACATGGCCTGCCGGAAAGCGCGCCACTCGCCACTCTGGCGAGCTTTCAAGGGGTGCTTGCGCCAGCGTCGCAGCGCCACCGGGATGACCCTGTCCACCGCGGGATGCCAGGCGGGGATCTCGGCGAAGGATTCCTCCACAACCCAGTCGAAACGGATGTCCGGAAAGACGCGGGCGGCGTCGGTGATCGCGGGCAGGGTGTGGATGATGTCGCCCAGCGACGAGGTCTTGATGATCAGGATGCGCATTGGCTGCTCAGCCTGCCGTGGCGGGTATGCGTGGGCGCCCCGCACCCAGTGTGTCGAGTGCCTGCAGCACGCTGTCGGGGCTGATGTCGACGAGACAACGGGTGTGGCCGAGCGGGCAGACGCGCTTGAAGCAAGGTGAGCAGTCGAGCCCGAGGTAGCGGATCGATACCTTCTGCGACAGGGGGGGCGTGTGCTCCGGGCTGGATGACCCGTAGATCGCCACCAGCGGCACATCGAGCGCCGCGGCCACATGCATCAGGCCGGAGTCGTTGCTTACTGCCGCGTCGGCGAGTGCGATGAGGTCGACGGCGTCCCCCAGCTGTGTGCGACCGGCCAGGTTGTGGACCCTGGGCGTGTCTGCTGCGATCGCCTCTGCGGCCGGGTGATCCTTGGTCGATCCAAGAATCCAGACCTGGTAGCCGCGCTCGACCAGTTCGCGGGCGAGCGTGGCATAGTGAGGGAGCGGCCACTGTTTGGCCGGGCCGTATTCCGCACCCGGCATGAAGGCGATGCCGGGCCGGTCGTCGTCGAGTCCGAGCCGGCCGTGCAGGCTGGCCTGGTTGGCCGCATCGGCAAGCAGGCGGGGGTTCGGAAAGTCGGGTGGTGGTGGCGCATCCGCCGGTCGCCCAAGCGCGACGAAGCGCTGCACGGTCATCGGCAGGGCGGCTTCGTCGAGCAGGCGCAGGTCATTGACCAGGGCGTAGCGCATCTCGCCGCGGAAGCCCGTGCGCAGCGGGATGCGGGCGAAAAACGGGACCAGCGCTGACTTCAGCGAATTGGGCAGCAGGATGGCCTGATCATAGCCTTCTGTGGCCAGCTCGCGGCCCAGCGCCCAGCGCTTGCCGAGGCCGAACTCGCCGTGGCCAAGCGTCATCGCCACGCCGCGCCGGACCTCGGGCATGCGCGCCAGGACAGGGAGCGACCAGGCGGGGGCGAGCACGTCGATCTCGCACGGGCCGCCGCGCTTGAGCGTTACGAACAGGCTCTGGGCCATCACCATGTCACCCACCCAGGAGGGACCCACGACGAGAATCTTGCGCATGCCGGCAGTCTTCACCGGATCAGTTGGTGCGCGCGAGCCAGTCGAGGTACAGCGGCACGCCGGTCTCGACATCCATGAAGGGGCGATCGTATCCGGCGTTGCGCAGTGCGCTCATGTCGGCTTCGGTAAAACTCTGGTAGCGGCCCTTCAGATGATCGGGGAAGGGGATGTAGTCGATGCCACCGCTTTCGCTGCCGTGCGCCCGTGCCCACTTGATGGCTGCGCGGGCCACTTCGTTGAAGCTCTGCGCGCGACCGGTGCCGAGGTTGTAGATGCCCGATACCTGCGGGTTGTCGAGCAGCCACAGATTGACGGCGACGATGTCGTCCACATGGATGAAGTCCCGGCGCTGCTCGCCCGGGCCATAGCCGTCGGAGCCTTCGAACAGGCGCACGCGGCCGGATTCGCTGAGCTGGTTGTTGAAGTGCCAGGCCACGCTCGCCATGCTGCCCTTGTGTTGTTCGCGCGGCCCGTAGACGTTGAAATAGCGCAGGCCGACCACCTGGCTCTGCAGCGCGTTGAGTTGAGGGCGCAGGTGGCAGTCGAAGAGAAACTTCGAGTAGGCGTACATGTTGAGGGGCTGCTCGAACTCGCGCGCTTCGCGAAAGTTGGGGCCCATGCCATACACGGAGGCAGAGGACGCGTAGATCAGCGGAACCTTGCGCTCGAGACACCACGCCAGCAAGGTCTTGGTGTATTCGTAGTTCACCTTCATCACGAAGCGGCCGTCCCATTCCGTTGTGGCCGAGCAGGCGCCTTCGTGGAATACCGCTTCGATGGTACCGAAATCCTCGCCCGCCTCAATGCGCGTGAGGAAGTCGTCCTTGTCCATGTAATCGCGGATGTCGGCATCCGCGAGATTGAGACACTTGTGTCCGTCGCTGAGGTCGTCCACCACAAGGATGTCGGAGATGCCCCGGGCGTTGAGGCCCTGAACGAGATTGCTGCCGATGAAGCCGGCGCCGCCGGTGACGATAATCATGCGAACTCCTGGTTCATTGTGTTGCAGTCAACGCCGCAGTGAGCTCTGCGACACTCACGGTGGCGGTGCCGAGCTTGCCGACGACGACGCCGGCAGCAGTGTTGGCCAGTGCAGTGGCGTCTGCCATCGACAGCCCACAGGCGAGGCCTGCGCCGAGTACGGCCACGACCGTGTCCCCGGCACCGGTTACATCGAACACATCGCGAGCCCGCGTAGGCAGGTCCAGCGCAGCCTGCCCCTTTTGCAGCAGGGTCATGCCGCGTTCGGAGCGGGTAATCAGCATTGCCTCGAGCCCGAGCGCTTCGATCAAGGCTTCTCCCCGGCTGCGCAGCGCGGTTTCGTCGCCACAGTGCCCGACCACCGCTTCAAACTCGGTCATGTTGGGCGTGATCACGGTCGCGCCAGTGTAGCGGCTGAAGTCTGCGCCTTTGGGGTCGACCACGACCGGCAGCGCGCGTTCGCGGGCCAGCCGTATCAGGCTGCTGACCTGGGAGAGCGTGCCCTTGCCGTAATCCGACAGCACGACGGCGCCCTTGCCCGGCAGGGCTGCTGCGTATGCCTGTTCGATGCCGGCGGATTCGAGCACGGCAAAGTTGTCTTCGAAGTCGAGCCGGATCAATTGCTGGTGGCGACTGATGATGCGCAGCTTGGTAATGGTCGGGTGCTGCGGTGCTTCGAGCAGCCGGCAGTGCACGCCACCTTGCTCCAGTTGTTCGCGCAGCAGACGCGCAGGCTCATCGCGCCCGACCAGGCCTACCAGCTCGGTGCAGGCGCCAAGCGAGGCTGCGTTCAGGGCGACGTTGCCTGCGCCACCAGCGCGGAATTCGTCGTTCTCTACCTTCACCACAGGCACCGGGGCCTCGGGCGAGATGCGGGTGGTCGAGCCGTGCCAGTAGCGGTCTAGCATGACGTCACCGATAACGAGGAGGTGACCGGCGGAAAAGTCGGGCAGGATGTTCGGCATTAAGCGCAGGGCAAGACGATGGAAAGACGGGGATTATCCCACGAAGGGCGGAAGGCGACGAATGCGCACGAGCGGCCCTGCTGGCTGGGGGGCGTGTACGGCGCTAGCGGTTGAACCACTTCAGGGTCGTACCCCACGATTCGACGTCGATCCGCGTGACCTGGCCGCAGGCGAAGTCCAGCGCCAGCCAGCGTTCGGCGGGCAGGCCGAGCAGGTGGCCTGCGATCACGCGCAAGGGGCCGCCGTGGGCAACGATCACCAGGGGAAGATCGCTGGCGGCCACGCTGCAGGCCGCATCCAGCCAGGGCAGCACCCGTGCGCTCAGGTCACGGGCGGATTCGCCGCCGGGGGCTCGGAATCCGAGCGGGTCGTCGGCCCAGGCGTCGATGGCCGTGCCGAGGTCATCGAACCGGCGCCCCTCCCATTCGCCAAAGCTCATTTCCTGCAGACGTTCATCGAGTTGCGGTGTGCCAAGCGCCTCGGCAAGCAGGCGTGCGCGGCTGATCGGGCTGGCGTGCAGCACGAAATGTTCGGGCAGGTGCGGGCGCAGCCGCGCGGCAACGTCGACGGCGGATTCGGCCAGGCCGACGTCCATGCGGCCATAGCACACGCCGGGTGCCACGTCGGGCCGGGGGTGGCGGATCAGGTGAAGTTCCATGCGACCAGGATTCCAAGGTAGCAGGCAAGCTCGGTGACTTGCTGGGTGGCGCCGAGGAGGTCGCCGGTGTAACCGCCCAGCCGGCGCACGAACATGCGCGCGGCCCACACGGTGGTAAGCGCGGCAGCGCCCGCTGCGCACAATGCCTCGAGCGGGCCAAGGAGCAGGAGCGGGAGCAGGCCGAAGCCGGTGGCGGTCAGCAGCTCCGCGCCATTCATGCGCCGGGCGAGCGGTTTCGACTTCGCGCTCGCGTCCTCGCGCACGTAGGGCAGGTGGTGGATCAGGCTGGTGGCGGCGAGGCGCGACAACGGGTGTGCGACCAGCATCGCAAGGGCGGCGCCCGATTCGCCCTGGGCGCCGAGTTCGAACAGGGCCGCAACCTTCGCCAGCAGCATCAGCATCATGCCGACGGTGCCGTAACTGCCGATGCGAGAATCCTTCATGATCGTCAGCACCTGAGCCTTCTCCCAGCCGCCGCCGAGCCCGTCGCAGGTGTCGGCCCAACCGTCCTCATGGAAGGCGCCGGTGGCGCGAATCGTGACCGCCATCGACAGGATCACCGCCAGCGAAGGCGGCAGCACCAGGGCGAAGAACAGGTAAGCGCTGGCCCCGATCGCCCCCACCACCCAGCCCACCAGCGGAAAATAGCGTGCCGCATGATTCAGGCGCTCGGTGGACCACGGAACCCAGGCCGGGACCGGCAAGCGCGTGAAGAACCCGAGCGCGGTGAAGAAGAGTTCGAGCTGATAGCGCATGCGGGAGGGTCAGCCCTGTCCGCTCACGCCTGCCGATTCGAAACTCGCCATTTCGTTGAGGAAGTTCACTGCGGCCTGCACCAGCGGGTAGGCCAGCGCAGCGCCGGTGCCTTCGCCCAGGCGCAGATCGAGTTCCATCAGGGGTTCGATGCCGAGGTGCTCGAGCTGCAAGGTGTGGCCGGGCTCTTTGGAGCGGTGGGCGAACACGCAGTAGGGCAGGAGCTCAGGTGCGATGGCGTGGGCCACGAGCAGCGCCGAGGTCACGATGAAGCCGTCGATGAGCAGCAACATGCGTTTTTCGGCCGCGCCCAGCATCGCGCCGACCATCATCGCGATTTCGAAACCGCCATACTGCACGAGGGCGACGAGCGGGTCACGCTGGCGACCGCCACGGTCGACTGCCTGCTTGAGCAGCGCCTGTTTGCGCGCAAGGCCTGCGTCGTCGAGGCCGGTGCCGCGCCCGGTCACGGTGGCAAGCTCACTGCCGGCGACAAGGCAGTAGGTCAGCAGCGACGCAGCGGCAGTGTTGCCGATGCCCATTTCGCCGAAACCGACGCAGTTGCAGCCGTTAGCCGCGAGCGCATGGGCCAGTTCGCGGCCCTTTGTCAGGGCCGCTTCGCACTGCGCGGCGGACATTGCCGGGCGCTCAATGAAATTGTCGGTGCCCGGAGCGATCTTGGCGCTGATCAGGCCAGGGCGCTTGCCGAAATCGTGATTGACGCCGGCATCGATCACGGTCAGCCCGAGTCCCATCTGGCGGCTGAAGACATTGATCGCAGCTCCGCCCGCGAGAAAGTTCTCCACCATCTGCCAGCTCACATCCTGCGGATAGGCCGACACTCCGGCGCGGGCAGCGCCGTGGTCACCGGCGAAGACCATGATGTGTGGCTGCTTCAGTTCGGGGGTTTCGGTCTGCTGCACGAGGCCGATCTGCAGAGCAAGCGCTTCGATGCGGCCAAGTGCGCCGAGCGGCTTGGTCTTTGTGTCGATGCGATGTTGCAGCCGGGGCAGAATTGCCTGATCCGGGGCGCTGATAGTGACATTCATGGGTGTTTTTGCGACAGAGTAAGGATGAGCGCGGCGGATGTTAGCACGCGGGTTCACTCATCCTTGAGTACCAGCGGTAAACCGGCAGCAACGAAAACGACTCGGGGGCAGCGCGCGGCGACCGCCTGATTGAGGCGTCCGGCTTCGTCCCGGAACAGACGCCCCAAGGGGTGCTCCGGCACCAGGCCGAGCCCCACTTCGTTGGCGACGAGCACGATCTTGCCGGGCAGCAAGGGCAGCGCAGCAAGCAGCGCATCGCGTTCGCGGCTGAACAGGGGCAGCGTGTCTGCGCTGTGCGCAGCGGTCAGCGTGTCCGCCTCCATGAGCAGGTTCGACAGCCACAGCGTGAGGCAGTCGACGATCAGGCAGCGATCAGCGGCGGCTTCGTGCATCAGGGTGTCGGCCAGCATGACGGGGGCTTCGACCGTGCGAAAGTGCGGTGGGCGATCAAGCTGGTGACGGCGGATGCGTGCGGCCATCTCCTCGTCTCCGGCTTCCGCAGTGGCAATTACGGTGACCGGCAGGCCGGATTCGAGTGCGCGCTGTTCGGCGTGGCGGCTTTTTCCGGAGCGGGCGCCGCCGAGGATGAATTCGCAGGTCATTGGAATGCTTCGCTTTTTGCAATGCACGAGATGGCCGGACACGGTATCATCCGCCCCCTCTGCTCCGAAAGGGGCAACGCGTTCGTGGTGCCCGACGGCGAGTCTCGCCACAGGGTTAAACGGGAAACAGGTGAGCACGCCTCAAGCGTGCGATGCCTGTGCTGCCCCCGCAACGGTAAGTGAGTGCAAGGCGCATCGAAAAGCCACTGGGTACTGTTTGCCCGGGAAGGTGATGCGTCGAGTCAGGAAGATGCTGTTCCTGACAGCCCATGAGCCCGGATACCGGCCCGAATTCGAAATGGCGGATGTGCTGCGGGGTGGCAGCGGCGGGTGCGGTGTTTCTGGCTCTCTTCGACTTTCTCCCGGCACGTCCTTGTGTGAATCAGCCATGGTATGCGGGGACGCGGGCCGTGGCGCAGGGAGTCATTCCAGTGAAGATCCAGCTTTCCATTCTCGCCTCGGCGTGTGCGCTTGTTTATCCCCTTGTTGGTCAGGCGCAGACTGCGCATGGTGATGCAGAACTTGACCAGGTCGTGGTGACGGCAACCCGCCAACCAGTAATCGCCTCGGAAGCGCTGGCCAGCGTTGAAGTGATCGGTCGCGACGAAATCGCTGCCGCGGGAAATTCCAGCCTGATAGAACTGCTGTCGGCTCGCTCCGGTATTCAGGTCGTCAGCAATGGCGGTGCCGGCGCGAACGGCAGCATCTTCATTCGTGGCGCAAACTCGGGCCACACACTGGTGTTGATCGACGGCATGCGGGTGGGTTCGGCGACCAACGGTTTGCCCACGCTGGAAATGATTCCCCTGGCCCTGATCGATCGCGTCGAGATCCTGCGCGGCCCCGCCAGTGCGCTGTACGGCTCGGACGCCATCGGCGGCGTGATCCAGATCTTTACCCGCAAGGGCAAGGAAGGCTTCCAGCCGTCCGCGCGTATTGGTTTCGGCACGGAGAACAGCCGCTCAGTGGAGGCCGCAGTTGCAGGTGGCGTCGATCGCCTGCGGTACAGCCTTGTCGCGGGCGAGGATCGTACCGACGGCATCAACGCCAGGACGACCTCTTACGCAGGCAGGGATCAGGACGATGACGGGTTTCGCAACAGTTACCTGAACGGGTCGATGACGATCGGTTTTCGCGAACGCGATGAAATCGGGCTGACCGTTTTCCATAGCGATGGCCGCAGCTGGTACGACGCAGGCGAGATCTTCGATTCCTACCTGGACAAGCAGACCGATGCCGCGAGCGTTCATCTGCGCAACCAGATCACCGGTGACTGGGCCAGCACGGTCAGGGTCGGCTACAGCGCCGATACCTCGCATGACCACTCAAGCGCAACCTCAACATCCGAGTTCGATACGGCGCAGACTCAGTTTACCTGGCAGAACGATGTCGCGCTGGCGGGGGGCTCGCTACTGGCTGCATACGAGTACCTTGAGCAGAATGTGAGCACGACCACCGCGTATGCCAAGACACAGCGCGACACCAATTCGCTGGTGCTCGGCTGGGGCGGTCAGTTCGACAAGCACAACGTCCAGTTCAACGTGCGTCACGACGATGACTCGCAGTTTGGTGGAGAAACCACCGGCTCGGCAGCATATGGCTACCAGTTCCTGCCCGAGTGGCGTGTGCACGGGAGTATCGGAACGGCGTTCAAGGCGCCGACCTTCAACGATCTCTATTACCCGCTTGCGTGCTTCGGCTCCTATGGCTGTTTTGGCGGAAACCCCGATCTCAAACCCGAAGAGGCCCTCAGTCGCGAGATTGGGCTGGTCTGGGAGCGCGGTGAGACCGCCGTGCGCGCGACCTATTTCAATAACCGGGTGAAGAACCTGATCGACTGGAGCTCGGGCATTGCCGACAACGTCGCCACTGCAACGCTGGAAGGTGTTGAGCTCGGGCTGACGACGATGGTGTACGGCTATCGCTTGCGCGCAAACGTGGACTTTCTCGAAGCCAAGGACAAGGATAGCGGCAATTACCTTGGTCGCCGCGCGAAGGAAAGCGCTTCGCTGTCCATCGATCGCAGCATGGGCGCCTGGACCTGGGGGATGGAGCTGACTGGACAGGGGCGGCGTTTCGACACGACGGCGAACAACACGTCGGCCGCGCGGCTGGCCGGGTATTCCTTGCTCAATGCCTATGTTCACTATGCGCTGGCGCGCGACTGGAGTGTGGAGCTGCGTGCAAACAACATCCTCGACAGGGACTACGAACTGGCTCAGGGCTACGGTACGAAGGGCGCGAATGCCTTCGTTTCGCTGCGCTACGCGCTGCACTGAGAGCCCATGGAGGCCGCAGCATTGCACATGGACGGGGACTGCCTGATGGCTGGCCGTCGTCGTCGCCTGCTTCTTGTCGCAGTCGTGCTGGTGCTGGTCGCGGGACTGACCCTGGCGTGGGCACTGATCGCGGGCAGTCTGGCAATTGCACCTGCAGAGGTGCTGGCTGCGCTGGGTGGTGCCGACGGCATGTCCGCCAGTGTCGTTCGCGAACTCCGGCTGCCGCGCGCAGTGGCGACCTTTGTGTGCGGCGGCCTGCTCGCACTGGCGGGCGCGCTGATGCAGGTCCTGCTGCGCAATCCGTTGGCCGATCCTTATATTCTCGGTATCTCCGGCGGTGCGGCTGTTGGCGCGCTGACCGGCATTTCGCTCGGGGCAGCGTCAATCTGGATCGATGGCGGCGCGTTTGCCGGCGCCCTGATTGCCATGCTGCTGGTGTTCGGGCTTGCGCACGGTGATGGCAGCTGGACGCAGACGCGGCTGCTGCTGACCGGGGTGATTGTCGCTGCGGGCTGTGGTGCCGCGGTCACGCTGATGCTGGCGCTGGCGCCGGATACGCGGGTGCAGTCGATGCTGTTCTGGCTGATGGGCGATGCCAGCGGGGTGTCCAACCCGTGGCCGGCGCTCGGGGTGCTGCTGATCGGCTTGTTTGCGGTGTGGCCGTTCGCCCGTGACCTCAATGTGCTGGCGCGAGGCGAAATGACTGCACATGCGCTCGGCGTGAGCGTCAAGCGCCTGCGCCTCGGCCTGTACGTGCTGGCTTCGCTGCTGACTGCGGTGGCAGTGACGCAGGTGGGATCGGTGGGTTTCGTCGGGCTGATCGTGCCCCATCTGGTGCGGCTGGCGCTGGGTAACGACCAGCGCATCCTGTTGCCGACTGCGGCACTGGCGGGGGGAATTCTGCTGACAGTGGCCGATACGCTGGCGCGCACGGTGATGGCGCCGCAGCAACTGCCGGTGGGCGTGCTGACGGCGCTCATTGGCGTGCCGGTGTTCCTGTTTCTGCTCGCACGCCATCCGCGCTGACATGAGGGATTCGGACGTGACTCCACCCGCTGTCGCCGCGCCTTTGCTCGAGGCCGATCGCCTTGCACTGAGGGCGGGCGAGCGCTGGTTGTGTTGTGAATTCAGCCTCAAACTGGCGAAAGGCGAATGCCTGGTGCTGCTGGGGCCCAATGGCGCGGGCAAGACCACGCTGCTGCACACACTGGCCGGACTGCGTGAGCCCAGCGTCGGCTCGGTTCGTCTTGGTGGCCTGCCCTACACGGAGTGGTCCGCGCTCGACGCCGCGCAGTTCCGCGGGGTATTGCCGCAACAGCAACCTGACCACTTTGCCGCGTCCGTCCTGGAGGCCGTGCTCATCGGTCGACACCCACACCTTGGACGCTGGGGCTGGGAAGGCTCGGACGACCAGCGCATCGCACGTGCTGCGCTCGCCGATGTCGGGCTGACCGGTTTCGAGCTGCGCGACATCCTCACCCTGTCGGGGGGAGAGCGTCAGCGGGTGGCGGTGGCCGCGTTGCTGGCGCAGGCGCCGCAGCTCTTCCTGCTCGACGAGCCGCTCAACCATCTCGACCTGCGCTACCAGATTGCGGTGCTGACCCTGTTTCGCCAGCTCGCGGACCAGGGACGCGGGGTGGTCATGGTTTTGCACGATATCAATCTCGCAGCCCGCTTCGCTGATCACATCATTCTGCTCGACGGTCAGGGCGGCGTGATTGCCGGCGACCGTGATACGGTGCTGCAGGCCGAATGTCTGAGTCATGCCTTTGGTCACCCTCTGCGGCGCTTCGAGGTCGAGGGGCGGGTCACCTTCCTGCCCGACTGAAGGCATGATGAACCGTATGGGCATGCTGCCCGCCAGAGGCAGTTCATGCAGTTGGCAATGTCACGGGTGTCGTCGCCCGTCATGCCAATGAACCCCTGAACGAGAGAGAACACGATGAGCGAGACTGAGGACAAGGATGCGCGCCACAACGTACGCATGGTGCGCAAGAAGGAAGTCGTCGACAGCCATATTGCTGCGGCACAGACCGAACGGGGCGTGCTGCTGGTCAATACCGGCAACGGCAAAGGCAAGTCCAGTGCCGGATTCGGGCTGGTCGCGCGTGCGCTCGGTCATGGCCTGAAGGTAGGGGTGGTGCAGTTCATCAAGGGCCGGTCGGATACCGGCGAGGAATCCTTCTACCGCCAGCAGCCGGGCGTGAGCTGGCATGTAATGGGCGAGGGCTTTACATGGGAGACGCAGGACCGTGCGCGCGATGTGGCCGCAGCCGAAGCCGCCTGGGCCCAGGCTTGCTCCTTCCTGCGTGATCCCGGCATCGGCCTGGTGGTGCTCGATGAGCTCAACATTGCATTGAAGTATGGCTATCTTGAAGTGGATAGGGTCGTGGCGGATCTGATGGCACGGCCTGTGGATCAGCATGTGGTGGTGACGGGGCGCGCCGCGCCGCCGGAACTGGTGGCGGTGGCCGACACGGTGACCGACATGACCGTGGTCAAGCATGCATTTGCAGCCGGCATCAAGGCGATGGCCGGCATGGAGTGGTGAAATGAGCGTTCCCGTCATGGCTGGCTCAAGACCGGGCGCCCAGCCTGGTTATGTCTATCTCGTCGGTGCCGGTCCGGGTGACCCGGAACTGCTCACCCTGCGCGGTGCGCGCCTGGTCGAGGGCGCCGATGTGGTGGTCTTCGACAATCTGGTGAGCCCGGCGATCGTCGCGCTGGCGCCTGCCGCTGCCGAACGCATCTATGTTGGCAAAAAGGCCGCCGATCACACCCTGCCGCAGGACGAGATCAACGGCCTGCTGGTGCGACTGGCCCGTGCGGGCAAGCGTGTGGTGCGGCTGAAGGGCGGCGACCCCTTCATCTTCGGTCGTGGCGGCGAAGAGATGGCGGTGCTGGTCGACGCCGGCATTACCGTGGAGGTGGTGCCGGGCGTCACGGCTGCTGCGGGTATTGCAGCGTACGCAGGTATTCCGCTGACCCACCGTGATCACGCGCAGTCGGTGATCTTCACCACGGGCTTTCTCAAAAATGGCGCGCTCGATCTGGACTGGCCGATGCTGGCGCGTCCGGGGCAGACGCTGGTCATCTACATGGGCATTTCGCGCCTGGGGGAGATCTGTGCACAACTCGTCGCCCACGGCCTGCAGCCGGATACCCCGGCCGGCGTGATCGAACGCGGCACGACCGACGCCCAGCGCGTGGTGACGGCTACCCTCGCCACGCTGACAGAACGGGTGCAGGCGGCGGGAATCCGTCCTCCTGCACTGACCGTGGTCGGCGGGGTGGTCGGGCTCTACCCGAAACTGGCGTGGTTCGTGCCGGCCGTTGCGGCGGATGCTCCCCACCCCCCGCACGCAGGCTGCGCGGTGGTGCATCCCGATGCGCCCGGGACCGAGGATTGAAGCCCGATCCGCGCTTTTTGCAGTCTTTCACATACGCCGATTCGTGGCGTTCATCGACATGACCGATACCCGCACGCCCCGGCATTGTCCGGCGCTATTCATCGCTGCCCCGGCCTCGGGGCAGGGCAAGACCACTGTTACTGCGGCGCTTGCGCGCATGCACAGCCGCCTCGGGCGCAAGGTGCGGGTGTTCAAGTCGGGGCCGGATTTCCTTGATCCCCAGATTCACGCTGTGGCCAGCGCAGCGCCGGTCTACAACGTCGATCTCGGCATGTGCGGCGAAGCCGATATCGCTCGGCGGCTATACGACGCGGCGGGCGCGGCCGACCTGATCCTGGTCGAGGGTGTCATGGGGCTGTACGACGGCTCGCCATCGGGCGCAGACATCGCCTGCCGCTTTGGCCTGCCAGTCATGGCCGTGATCGATGCGCGCGCGATGGCTCAGACCTTTGGCGCGCTGGCCCATGGGCTGGCGACCTACCGCCCCGGCCTGCCGTTTGCGGGCGTGCTCGCCAACCATGTCGGCAGTCCGCGCCACGCTGACATGCTCCAGGCTTCGTTGCCGGAGGGCATGCGCTGGTTCGGTGCGCTCATGCGTGATGCGGACGCTGCACTGCCCGAGCGTCATCTCGGCCTGATGCAGGCGGCGGAGATCGGGGATCTCGATGCCCGGCTCGACCGCCTGGCCGACAGCCTGGCGCAGACCGGTGCGGCAGATCTTCCGCCCGCCGTGCCCTTCGCCGCGGGGCCCTCAGCCGACGTGGTGCCGCAGCTTGCCGGACATACGGTTGGGGTTGCCCGGGATGCTGCTTACGGATTCATCTATCCGGCGAACCTGGACTGCTTGCGGGCGCTGGGCGCGACGCTGGTGTTCTTCTCCCCGCTTTCCGGCGACGCGCTGCCCGCCTGTGATGCGGTCTGGTTGCCGGGTGGCTATCCTGAATTGCATGGCGAACGCCTCGCAGCCAATCGTGATTTCTGGCAGGGGCTGCGTGCGCATGTCGATGCCGGCCGTCCGCTGCTGGCGGAATGTGGCGGCATGATGAGTCTGTTCGATATTGTCGTCGACAAGGCCGGCGAGGCGCACGCCTTCGGTGGGCTGCTGCCCGGACGCGCTGTCATGCAGAAACGCCTGGCGGCACTTGGCCTGCAGCATGCCGAACTGCCCGAGGGCAGGCTTGCCGGGCATACTTTCCACTATTCGAAGAGCGACACGCCCTTGCAGCCGCTGGTTCGAGCGCAGACGCCCGATGGGCGCGAGGGCGAGGCGATCTACCGTCGTGCACGCCTGACCGCCTCTTACGTCCATCTGTATTTCCCGTCCAATCCGGCGGCGGTCGGACGTTTGTTCGCCCGCGCGGACAGTCTGCGGTAAGCCGGCAGCGGCTGCCCGCAGGGCGGGTGACGGTGACCCTCAGTCCAGCGTCGGGTAGTCCAGGTAACCCTTCTCGCCGCCGCCATAGAAAGTGCTGGTGTCCGGTGTGTTGAGCGGCGCGTGCTCGCGCAGGCGGCGCACAAGGTCGGGGTTGGCGATGAAGGGTTTGCCAAAGGCAATCAGATCGGCGCGACCGTCGGCCACCGCTGTTTCTGCCAAGGCGCCGTCGTAAGCATTGTTCACCATCCATGCGGCAGCGCCACCGGCCGTGGTGTAAGCGCCGCGCAGCGCGGCGTAGTCGAACGGGGTGTTTCCTTGCTGGAAATCGCGCGGCCCGCCGGTGGCGCCCTCGATGACGTGGATGTAGCACAGCGGCCACTGCGCAAGCTGTCGTACCACGTAGTTGAACAGCGGCTGCGGATCGGGATCCGATGCATCGTTGGCAGGTGTGACCGGCGAGATGCGGATGGCGGTGCGGCTGGCGCCGATTTCGGCGGTGACGGCTTCCATGACCTCGACCAGCAGGCGGGCACGGTTCTCGATGCTGCCGCCATAGGCGTCGCTGCGGTGATTGCTGCCGGATCTCAGGAACTGATCGATCAGATAGCCGTTCGCCGCATGCACCTCGACACCGTCAAAGCCGGCGTCGATGGCCGCGCGCGCCGCGCGCCGGTAGTCGGCGACGATGCCCGGGAGCTCGTCCAGGGTTAGTGCCCGTGGCTGCGAGGTGGCGACGAACGCGCCGCTGCCGTCCGCGTTGAGGACATAGGTCTTGGCCTTGGCGGTGATCGCCGACGGTGCCACTGGTGCGCCGCCATCGGGTTGAAGTGAGGAGTGGGAAATGCGTCCGACGTGCCACATCTGCACCACGATCTTTCCCCCCGCGGCATGCACGGCGTCGGTGACCCGGCGCCAGCCGGCAAGCTGGTCGGGTGCATACAGGCCTGGCACGTTGGCATAGCCCTGGCCCTGCTGCGTGATGGCGGTCGCCTCGGTAATGATCAGGCCGGCGCTGGCGCGCTGGGCGTAGTAGGTGGCGGTCATCTCGCCTGGAACCGCACCGGGTGAGCGGTTGCGGGTCAGCGGGGCCATGACGATGCGGTTGGCGAGTTCGATCTCGCCGGCGGTGATTGGGTCGAACAGAGTAGGCATGGTGTGTGTATGTCCTGATGTGAAGGGAGTCCGTGTTGCTTCGTGACGCGGCAAGTCAGGGCGGGGCGGTGGCGGCCAGCGAAGCGTGCTCATGATTCCGGTTACAGCCTGATGGCTAGAGCTTGTCGCTGAGCTGGAGCAGGAACGCGCGGATCGTTTCTTCGTTGCGCTTGTAGAACACCCACTGGCCGACGCGTCGCGTTGTGACCAGACCGGCATGTTGCAGCGTGGCAAGGTGGGTGGACACCGTGGACTGTGAAAGCCCGCAGCGCTCGAACATGCCCGCACACACCCCGACTTCGAAGGGGTGGGCCTGGTCGGCGAAGTGCTTTTCGGGCTCTTTCAGCCATTGCAGGATTTCGCGCCGCACAGGGTGTGCGAGGGCCTTGATGATGACGTCGATGTTCATAAAAGGGCGGGGGCCGGGCTGGATTCAGTATCGAGTTTTTTCGAATTATATATCCAGAAAATACGAAATATACATCGTTTATTTTAGATATTTGTGCGCGCAGAAAATGACGAGGCTTCCACGTACCTGAATTGACGCCGAGGTTGAGGCGGTGGCGCAAGCACATCCGCGACCCGCCTCCCGGGCTTGTGACCGGGCCTGGGGCGTGCAGCCCTGGCCTGGCGTTGCGTCAGGCGAACGCCATCAGTGCAGGACTTCTTCCTTGAAGCCCTCCATCGCCTTCATCCACCAGTTGAATGAGTCTTCGAGATTCTTGACGCTGACGCCGTAGTCGATATTGACGACCATCTCCAGTCGCGGATCGCCATCGCGGTCAAGATAGGCCTTGCCGTAGCGTTTCTGGAGGTTCCAGCGGTTGATCTCTTCGAGGGAAACCTTGGCGCCGCTCCAGCCCGCCGAGAACTGGATATCGTCACAGTCCCTGCCCTTCCTGCAGCCATAGAAATAGATGCCGTACTTGGTGCCATCGATACGGCCCACGATGCGCGGGTCGCCCTGACCGTCCTTGTCGAGCTCTGCGGAGCCGAAACCTCTGGCGATCTCATAGATTCGTGATGGGTTGGTTGCATCGATCATGTCGGCGAATGATGAGCCTGCGCAGCCGAGAAGCAAGGTTGAAAACGTCAGTATCTGCGCGGCGACTTTTTTCATGGTGAAGACTTCCTCTGTAGAAAAGCGAATGGCATTCGGCCCCAGCGCTGAATGCGCTCATACAAACGCGCTTACGAGGTTCAACCACAGCATGCGGCAGCCCTCGCGCAGAGCGGGGGCAATATTAGCCGCGTGAGCGCTTTGGGTAGAATGGATTTGATCACGAACGCTTGAGGATGCCTGGCTCACTGCACTGAAAAGCGGGCAGGACGCTGGCTGTGATCTGGAGGGATTGCCAATGGAGCGGGCGAAGGGAGTCGAACCCTCGTCATGAGCTTGGGAAGCTCAGGTAATGCCGTTATACGACGCCCGCTCTGAGGAAAGCCTGAATGGCCTTCGCTGGACAGGTCGCCATTCTAATGGCGGGCGCCAGCGTGCGCAATCGTGCTGATGAAAGCGTGTGTGATTGTTTGGTGCATGGGCTGCAAAGCGGGACCCGATCCGAGCGTCCGGACCGCACTGCTGGCCGTCGGCCTAGGTCCCGAGGCGTTCCACCGCATCGCGTACGCGTGCAGGTTCATCCATCTTGAGAATGCGTTGTACCCGGGGCGCAAGCTCGCCTACATCGGCGCGCAGCACTTGCTGCTTGACTCCGAGGATATGGGCCGGGTGCATCGAGAAGTTGCGCAGTCCCATGCCAAGCAGCAACTCGGTGTACGCCGGGTCTCCGGCCATTTCGCCGCACACCGAGACCGGCATGCCGAAGCGCAGGCCGGCCTGAATGGTGCCGCTGATGAGCTTGAGTACCGCCGGATGCAGGGGGTCGTAGAGATGCACGACGGATTCGTCCGAGCGGTCGATGGCGAGCGTGTACTGGATGAGGTCGTTGGTGCCGATCGAGAGAAACGACAGGCGGCGGATGAACATCCCAAGCGACAGCGCCGCAGCCGGCACCTCGATCATGCCGCCAATGGGCACGTTTTCGTTGAACTTGACCTTCTCGGCGCGCAGTTCGGTCTTGGCCTTTTCGATCAGGGTCAGGCACTGGTCGATCTCGTGGGCATGCGCCAGCATCGGCACCATGATCTGCAGTTTTCCGTGTGCGGATGAACGCAGCAGTGCCCGCAACTGGGTCAGGAACATCTTCGGCTCGGCCAGGGAGTAGCGCACCGCGCGCAATCCCAGTGCCGGGTTGGGCACGTTGCGGCCGTGGCTGCCATTGAGTGCCTTGTCGGCGCCGACGTCGAAGGTGCGGATGGTCACTGGCTTGCTGGGCATGGCCTTGAGCACCGCACGATAGGCTTCGTACTGCTCGTCTTCGTCGGGCAGGGTGTCGCGGCCGATGAAGAGAAATTCCGTTCGATACAGGCCCACGCCGTCGGCGCCGACCGCCTTCACCTGTATCAGATCCTTCGGGCCTTCGATGTTGGCGAGCAGATTGACGTCTTCGCCGTCGAGTGTCGTGGCGCGTGTGTCCTTGAGCCGGTTGAGCTTGGATTTCTCCAGTTCGAGCTCGGAGCGGCGCAGGCGGTATTCCTGTACGACCGTCTCGTCCGGGGCGACGATGGCGACACCGCGGGTGCCATCGACGATGATGAGCTCGCCGTCTTCCACAAGATCGCGGATATGGTGCAGGCCAACGACCGCCGGAATGGACAGACTGCGGGCGACGATCGCAGTGTGGCTGGTCGGGCCGCCTACGTCGGTGACGAATCCTGAAATGTTGTGGTCGCGGAAGCCGATGGTGTCGGCCGGAGACAAGTCGTGCGCCACGACGACGGTGCCGACGCCGTCACGACGTTTTGGTGGCAAATGTCCGGGATGGCCGAGCAGGACCTTCACCAGGCGTTCGACGACCTGCACGACATCAGCCTGGCGTTCGCGCAGATACGGGTCCTCGATCTGACGGAACTGCTCCACGACCAGCTCCATCTGCTGAACCAGCGCCCACTCGGCGTTGCAGCGTCGCGATTCGATCAGATTGCGTGCTGCGGCGATCAGCATCGGGTCGGTCAGCATCATCAGCTGCAGATCGACGAAAGCACCCACTTCGTTATGACTTGTTGCGGCAGCGGACGATGCCTTGAGTCCGATGAGCTCGCCCTGTACGGTCGCAAGTGCATCGTCAAGACGTGCCATTTCGTCCGCAAGGTGTTTGGGCGGGACGTGGTAGTGGTTGACCTCGAGCAGCGCGTGGGAGACGAGGTGAACCAGCCCGATTGCAATACCTTGCGAGACAGGCAGTCCGTGCAGCGTAAACGCCATCTTCTATTCCTCTTCGCCGAAGCGGTCTGCGATCAGAGCCTTGATTTGCTCAAACGCATTGTCCGCGTCGACGCCGGCGGTCTCGATGGTGATCGTGGCACCCCGCGCCGCAGCCAGCATCATGACCCCCATGATGCTCTTTGCATTGACCCTGCGACCGTTGCGCTCCAGCCAGACTTCGGCGTCGAAGCTGCTCGCCATCTGGGTCAGTTTCGCCGATGCTCGCGCATGCAGGCCAAGTTTGTTGATGATTTCCACTTCCGCTCTGGGCATCTTGCGTCTCGCTCGACTTCCGGTTTCTGGTTTGTAATGTGAGGCCAGGATCTGCTGCGTTACTTCATGTGCATCACGCCGTCACAGCCCCCCGAGATTGCCCGCTGTATCACGGACGCCATGTCTTTCTCTCTGTACGTCAGTACGCGCAGCAACATCGGCAGATTCACGCCGGCAATGCCTTCGACCCGGCCGGGTTTCAGAAGCTTGGTCGCGATGTTGGATGGCGTCGCGCCGTAGATGTCGGTGAGTATCACCACCCCCCGGCCGCTGTCGGCCCAGGAGACCATCTGTCGTGCGGTCGGCAGCAGGTCGAGCGGATCGTCCTGCGCGGACACGCCCAGCTGAATGATGTTGGCAGGGCGCTTGTTGAGCACATGGCATGCGCATTGAATGAGCGACTCGCCCAGCGTGGCATGGGTGATGAGAAAGATACCGATCATGACGCATTCCGGTTGGCCAGGTCTTATTCTATCCGAGACGACGGCTTATGGCCCTGTGCTTGGGCGTCGAGGCGATCGTTCACCGCGCCGGTGCCCTCGATCGAGATCCGCTTTCCTGCATTCAGGATGCCGAGGGCTTCGAGAATGACAGGTCGTTTCGGGTTGCGGTTGAGATAAATGCCATACACGCCGCGACTGATCGGTGCCACGCCTTCCACGGTGAACAAGTTGCCGGCATCAATCTCGGGCTGGATCACACGGCCGGGCAGAAATGCCGCGCCGCCGATGGCTTTCAGGTAGTCCAGTGCCATGCCGGAGTTCGACACGGTCGTCATTGGCGCAGGGGCCTCGGGAAAGCGTTCGCGGTGTTCGACCTCGAAGGCCTGGCCCCAGTCGATCATCACGTATCCGTCCCCAAGGGCCTCGCTGGCGCTCTGCCCAGGACTTGTGGACACCAGGAACAGGTCGATCTGCGTCAACCGGGTTTCCGTCATCAGCTCGATGCGCGGAGGCTCGAGCATCACCACGACGTCGAGCAGGCCCTCGAACAGGCGGGAGATCAGGATCTCGGGTGCGCCGGTTTCTACCGACAGTGCGATGTCGGGGCGCGCTCTGCGCAACGCATGCAGCCAGCCCTCCTGCAGAAAGATGTCCCACAAGCGCTGGCTGCCGGCGATCGACAGCTGCGGGGTTTCGACGCCGTCCATGCCGACGATGTGACGGGCGCGCCGCCACTCGGAGATGATCAGATCAGCCGAATGGAGAAAGCGATGGCCTTCGGGTGTCACCCGCACATCGCGCCTTGAGCGGTCGAACAGCCTGGTTCCGAGCAAGGCTTCAAGCTGTTTGATGCGGGCGCTCACGGCCGCCTGGGTGACGTGGAGAGATTCTGCCGCTGCGCCGAAGTGCCGCAGGCGATGAACTTCCATGAAGGTGCGGAGGAGGTCGATATCCATTGATCAAAATAATTTGTTGAAGTGACAAAAATATATCGTTTTATTTGTTTGTTGTCGCCCTATACGATGGTGTCTGAATTTGTTCTTCACCGTTCAACAGCGAAGGAGTTGCTATGAACTTGAGCGTTTCGAAGTACCGCCCGCTGACCATGGCTGCCAGTGTTCTGGCCGTTCTTTTTGTGACCGGGTGTGCAAGCAAGATGGGACCGCCGGTTGCAGAGCTGTCCTCCGCACAATCATCGCTTTCGCAGGCCGAATCTGCCGGTGCGCGCACGCATGCGCCGCTGGAGTTGCTGACTGCCCGCGAAAAACTCTCGCAGGCCGAAGCGGCCATGCGCAGCGAAGACTTTGAGCGTGCCAAGGTACTAGCAGAACAGGCCGCTGTCGATGCGCGTCTGGCAGAGGCCAGAGCCCGCACGGTGCGCTCGCAGCGTGCAGTCACTGAAGTGCAGGAGAGCATCGAGACCCTGCGTGGCGAACTGGATCGGAGGCCGAAATAATGAAAATTGAGCAGAACAAGACCAACAACAGTGCCGTGCGTCTGCAAACGATGCTTTCACGACGCAGTCTGAGTGCGATCGCAGGCGTCCTGCTCGTCGCTGGCTGTGCCGGCATGCCCAAGGAAAACGCCATGCTGACCGATGCACGCGAGGCGTATCGCAGCGCAAGCGCTGACCCCAGGGTTGTGCGCAGCGCAGCGGTCGAGCTCAAGAGTGCGGAGCAGTCGCTGCGCGAGGCCGAAAGCATCATGAGCCAGGGCGGTGAGCTCGACATGGTCGAGCACCAGGCTTACCTTGCCCGCCAGCGCGTCAATATTGCGCTCGAGAAAGGACTGCAGGCGAAGGCCGATGAAGAGGTCGCCGCGGCTCAGCGTGTCCGCAGTGATGCGGTGATTGGCGCCAGAACGAATGAGGCGGCAAGCGCCCGCAAGGACGCCGAGGCACGTGCGACCGAGGCTGAGGCAGCGTTGGCCCGTGCCCGCGATCTGGAAAACCAGCTGGCAGAGCTCAAGGCGAAGCCGACCGACCGCGGCATGGTGCTGACCCTGGGCGACGTGCTGTTCGATACCGGCAAGGCTGAACTGAAGTCGGGCGCGATGCGCACCATCGACCAGCTTGCCGCTTTCATGAACAAGTACCCGGCGCGCACGGTGCTGGTCGAGGGGCATACGGACAGCGTGGGTTCGGCAGCCTACAACCGCAAACTGTCCGAGCAACGTGCAGACTCGGTCCGCTTCGCCTTGTTGAACCGTGGCATTGCGAGCACGCGGATCGTGGTTCGTGGCCTTGGTCTCGATTATCCGGTTGCGAGCAATGCCTCTGCAGAAGGGCGCCAGACCAACCGCCGGGTTGAAGTCATCATTTCCGACGAGTCCGGTCGCATCGCGGAACGCATGCGCTAAAATCAGACGTCTTTCCGCCAGCCCGGCACATACCTGAGCGGTATGCGCCGGGCTGTTCTGCGTTTACGCTTGAAGCATTGTGCCGCAAGGCGCGCGCACGGAACTTTTTCAGCGCAGGATTACCCGAACGTGATCACGAGCAAGAAAATTTACCGCCATCTTTCCAATGCTGTGGATCGCATGCTGCATTGCAATGATCGCGCGCCCCGACATTGTCGTCAGGACCTGTCAGCAGACGATCAGGAAATGACAGCGTCAGCTGTAATTCTGCACACGAAACTGGCGCTGGCTGCGCCATAATCGGCCGACGGCATGATTGAGCCGATCTGGAACATGCCGGCGAATCCCATGATTGCCCCCAGATCATGTTGCACGGCACCACGCTACCTTGAGGTGTTTCCATAAACTCAATTCATCTTGCTGCTTCGCTGGCTGGCGCGTCTGACCTCGTATTTCTGAAGGACAGGGAAGGGGTGTTCCTTGCCTGCAATGCCCGCGTTGCGTCCGTTTTCGGGCTCCCTGAAGCGGAAGTGCTCGGCAAGTGCGACTATGACCTGCTCCGACCTGATCTGGCCGAGTCCATTCGCGCAGAGGATCTCGCCGTGATGCAGAGCGCTCAGCCTGCGCGCCACAGTGACTGGATCGACTTTGCCGATGGCCATCGCGAACTGCTGGAAACCGTCAAGACGCCGATGTTCGGTGCCGACGGCGAACTGATCGGTGTGCTGGGCGTTGCGCGTGACATGACTGCGCTGCATCAGGCCCAGGCAGTGCTGGCCGAGCGTGAGGAAGTTTACGGCGCCATCGTTAACCAGGCCGTGGATTCGATATTGCTGTTCGATTCTGATAGTGGTGCGGTGCTCGAGTTCAATGAAGCCGCACGGCACAATTTCGGGTACGAGCGAGAGGATTTCAGCAGACTCAAGCTGCTCGATTTCGAGGTGGATCAGGACAACGCGCTGCTTGCTGAACATTTCAGCCAGGTCGTCGCCCGTGGCGAGGGTGTGTTCGCCACGCGGTATCGGAATCACAGCGGCGAGTTGCGCGATGTCCGGGTGAGCGCGCGGGCGTTGATGCTGCGCGGGCGCCACTGTGTGTCGACGGTATGGAGCGATATTACCGAGAGCGCACGCTCGCAGCGCATGCTTGAGTTATCGAACAGCACCCTCGAACGCGTCGCTCGCGGAGAAGCGTTGAAGGAAACGCTGCTGTATGTGACCACGCTGCTCGAGCAGCAGAATCCGGACATGCTGTGCTCCATCCTGCTGCTGGACGAGGAGGGGCGGCATCTGCATACCGGCGCCGTCCCGAGCTTGCCCGCAGCCTATTGCGAGGCCATCAACGGTGTGCGCATCGGTCCTGTCGCGGGTTCCTGCGGAACGGCTGCCTTTACGGCGAAACCGGTGTTCGTCAGTGATATCGAACACAGTCCGCTGTGGGCGGATTACGCACAAGTGGCGCTTGCGCATGGTTTGCGCGCCTGCTGGTCGGAGCCCTTTCTGGCCTCCGATGGCCGTGTGATGGGCACTTTTGCTGCCTATTACCGCATGCCGCGTGAGGCAGCCGAGCACGAGCGTCAGCAGTTCGACAGCATCAGCCAGCTGCTCTCAATTGCTCTCGAGCGCCATCGCGAGTCGTCGCGGCTTGCCGCGAGTGTCGAGGAGATGCGACGCTGGTATGCGGTAACGCTCGGGCGGGAGTCACGGGTGCTTGAATTGAAGGATGAGGTCAACGCCCTGCTGTTGCGCCTTGGCGAGCCGCCGCGTTACGGGGGGGATTCGCGGTGAAAAAGGTCAATATGGACGAGGTGTACCGGTCGGTTGTCGAGCAGTCTCTGATTGCGAACTACGTGATTCAGCATGGATACTTCCGCTACGTCAACCAAGCCTTTGCCACGATGTTCGGGTACGACTCGCCCGCGGACGTGATTGATCGTGTTCCAACAGATTTGCTGGTCGCAGAGCGTGATCGCGATCGCGTGCGCAACACAGCTGCGCAGCGAAAGTCTCGGGGCGTTCAGCCCGTACACTACGTTTTTGCCGGTTTGCGACGCGATGGCATCGAAATCCAGGTCGAAGTGCACGGGAGTTACGCGCTGCTCGAAGGGGCGCCGGCGGTAGCGGGGGCATGTATTGATGTTACCCAGCGCCTCGAAGCCGAGACCGCGACTCGTCAGGCCAGGGCCGAAATGGCGCAGCTGCTGCTCGACGCCGACCAGGCCCGAAAGGTGCTGCTGAGCGTGCTGGAGGACCAGCAGCGGGCTGATGCGAGAATCCTGGAACTCAATACCAGCCTCGAACAGCGACTGCACTACCAGCAGGCGCTGATCGACAACTTCCCCTTTCTGGTCTGGCTCAAGGGGCGTGACGGTCGTTTTCTCTCGGTCAATCGCAGTTTTTCAGAAGCGTGTGGCGTGGCTGACCCCGAGGCGGTCAAGGGCAGGGAAGATGCGGATCTGTGGCCGGATGAGCTGGCACGGCAATATGTCGAGGACGACCGCGTGGTGGTGGAGAGCGGCAAGAGCCGCTCGGTCGAGGAGCAGATCAGGGTCGGCGATGAAATGCGCTGGTTTGAAACCTACAAGGCCGCAGTAACCGACCGCCAGGGCGACTTGCTGGGCACGGTGGGGTTTGCGCGCGATATCACCAATCGCCGCCGTGCCGATGAAGACCTGCGTCTGGCCGATCGCGTGTTCAACAGCACGCTGGAAGGCGTCATGGTGACCGATGCAAAGGGCGCCATCCTGACCGTGAACCCCGCCTTTGAAACGATTACCGGCTATAGCAAGAATGAGGTGCTCGGTGGCAACCCGCGCATTCTCAAGTCCGGCCGGCACGGTGCGGAGTTCTACCGCGACATCTGGCGCAGTGTGAACGCCACCGGCCAATGGCGCGGCGAATTGTGGAACCGGCGAAAATGTGGCGAACTCTATCCGCAGTGGCTGACCATCAGCGTGGTGCGCGACAGCGACGAGCAGATTACGCATTACGTGGCCGTGTTCAGCGATATCTCCTCTCTCAAGGTGGCGCAGGAGAGGATCGACTTTCTCGCCTATCACGACTCACTCACCCGCCTGCCCAACCGGATTCTGTTGCGCGACCGGCTTGAGCACGCCCTGATGCGGGCGCGGCGTGAGGGTGCCACGCTTGCCCTGCTGTTTTTCGATCTCGACCGCTTCAAGAGCGTCAATGACACGCTTGGACATACGGTAGGGGATGAGCTTTTGATTGATGTCGGGACCCGCGTCAGCAGCCTGATCCGGGCCAGTGACACACTTGCGCGACTGGGTGGGGACGAGTTCGTGCTGCTGCTGGAAGACGAGACTGACGTGCGGCAGGTGACGACCGTCGCGCGCAAAATTCTCGACATCTTTTCCACGCCGCGGACGGTCGGCGGGCATGCACTGACCGTGACTGCGAGCATCGGCATCGCGCGCTATCCTGACGATGGCGACGACGCCGACACGCTGCTCAAGCATGCCGATCTGGCGATGTACGAGGCCAAGTCGCAGGGGCGCAATAACTATCAGTTTTTCTCGCTGGATCTGACCGCTGGCTCACTGGAACGCCTGGTCATGGAGAACGCCTTGCGTGGGGCGGTCGCGCGTGGAGAGCTGGTCCTGCAATACCAGCCTCAGATCGATTTCGCACGCGGCCTTCTTGCAGGGGTCGAAGCGCTGGTACGTTGGCGGCACCCTGAGCTCGGTCTGGTCTCACCGGGGCAGTTCATCCCGCTTGCCGAGGAAATGGGCATCATTGGCGAGATCGGCGAATGGGTGCTCAATGAAGCGTGCAGACAGATGGTGGCCTGGGATGCCGACGGGTTCCATGTTCCACTGGTTGCCGTCAACCTGTCTGCGCGACAGATCGACCGCGACCAGATCGTAGCCGTGACCGCAAACGCGCTGAAGAGAAGTGGTCTGGCCGCCGAACGCGTCGAGCTCGAAGTGACCGAGTCGATGGTCATGCGCGAGCCCGAACGGGCGCTTGAGGTTCTTGACGGACTTCGCAAGCTGGGCGTTGCGCTGGCCATTGACGATTTCGGAACCGGCTATTCAAGCCTGGCCTATCTGAGGCGATTGCCACTCAACCGCCTGAAAGTCGATCAGTCGTTCGTGGGTGACATCGGTCGCGATGCCAACGGCGAGGCGATCATTCGGGCGGTGATCGCGCTGGCGCGCAGCCTTGGTCTGAACACGGTTGCCGAAGGGGTTGAAACGCGAAGTCAGGCCGACTTCATGCGCACCGAAGGCTGCGATATCGGGCAGGGCTATCTTTACGACAAGCCACTGCCGGCCGCCAGCCTGCTCGCTGCCTGGGGGCAGGGCGGGAAGGTGGCGGAGTGAGGGCGGACGGTTGAAGGCCGACGAGCCGGACGCTTACTCGACGCCCTGGCTGGAGAGGTACTCTTCGTAAGTGCCGCGATAGTCGATGATGGTGCCGTCGAGCTTGATCTCGATGATGCGTGTCGCCAGCGAGGAGACGAACTCGCGGTCGTGCGAGATGAAGACCAGGGTGCCGGGGAACTTGTCGAGGCCGGTGTTCAGCGACTCGATTGATTCCATGTCGAGGTGGTTGGTCGGTTCGTCCATCAGCAGCACGTTGGGACGCGACAGCATCAGCTTGCCGAACAGCATCCGTCCCTGCTCGCCACCGGAGATGACCTTGACCGACTTCTTGACCTCGTCACCGGAGAACAGCAGGCGGCCGAGGGTGCCGCGGATCAGGGTCTCGACATCGCCGCCGACGGCGTCTGCGGTGATGCGGGCGTAGTCGGCAATCCAGTCGGTCAGGCTGCTGTCCTTGGCAAAGTCGGACGAGTGATCCTGAGCGTAGTAGCCGGGCTTGGCCTTCTCCGCCCATTTCACTGCACCCTTCTGCGGGGTGAGTTCGCCGATCAGCAGCTTCATCAGCGTGGTCTTGCCGACGCCGTTTTCGCCGATGATGCCGATCTTGTCGCCGGCATCGATTGCCAGCGAGAAGCGGTTGATCAGCGGCTTGTCCATGCCATCGTAGGCGAAGCTGATGTTGTCGACTTCGCAGGCCAGGCGGTGCAGCTTGTCCTTCTCGTCGTAGTCGAAGCGGATCCACGGGTACTGGCGCGACGAGGGCTTGACGTCTTCGGGCTTGAGCTTGTCGATCAGCTTGAGGCGGCTGGTGGCCTGCTTGGCCTTGGACTTGTTGGCGGAGAAGCGGCGCACGAACTGCTGCAGCTCGGAGATCTTGTCCTTGGCGCGCGAGTTGGCCGCGGACTGACGCTCGCGGGCGATGGTCGCCGCTTCCATGTAGTCGTCGTAGTTGCCCGCGTACACGGTGATGGTGCCGTAGTCCAGGTCGGCCATGTGGGTACAGACCTGGTTCAGGAAGTGGCGGTCGTGGGAAATGATCACCATCGTGCAGTCACGATTGTTGAGCACGTCTTCGAGCCAGCGGATGGTGTTGATGTCGAGGTTGTTGGTCGGTTCGTCGAGCAGCAGGATCTCGGGATTGGCGAACAGCGCCTGACACAGCAGCACGCGCAGCTTCCAGCCCGGTGCGACGTTCTTCATCGGGCCGTTGTGCAGTTCGGTGCCGATGCCGACGCCAAGCAGGAGTTCGCCAGCACGCGCTTCGGCGGTGTAGCCGTCATACTCGCCGAACTTGCCTTCGAGTTCGGCGGCGCGCATGTAGTCGTCTTCGGTGGCTTCGGGGTTGGCGTAGATCGCATCCTTCTCGGCCATGCACGCCCACATCTGCTCGTGTCCCATCAGCACCACGTCGAGCACGCGCAGCTCTTCAAAGCCGAACTGATCCTGGCGCAGGTAGGCCATGCGCTCGTGCGGATCCTTCGAGACGTTGCCGGCCGATGGCTCAAGCGCACCGCAAAGGATCTTCATGAAAGTCGACTTGCCCGCGCCGTTGGCGCCGATCAGGCCGTAACGGTTGCCGTCGCCGAATTTGACGGAGACGTTCTCGAACAGGGGCTTGGCCCCGAACTGCATGGTGATATTGGCGGCGACGAGCACGGTAAATCCTGTTTTTCAGATAAAACAAAGCCTTGCATTATAGCGCAAGGCAGGTTGCACTGCAGCGAAGGATCGGCATGGCCGGGCTAGGGTTGCATGGGGGCGGTGTCGAGCCACTTCTGCAGAAGCTGGGCGTGGCCGGCCGTGGGGTCGAGGACGTAGGGACGAAAGCCCGCACGCTCGTAGGTGGCCAGGGCGGTGTGATTGTTTGACAGCACTTCCAGTGTGAGCTTGCAGCAGCCGCGCCTGCGGGCTTCTGCCTCGGCCGCGCCAAGCAGGGCGCGACCCACGCCCCGGCCGCGAAAGTCTGCATGCACGATCAGGTCGTGAATGTTGAGCAAGGGCGCTGCGGCAAAGGTCGAGAAGCCCTCGAAACAGTTGATCAGACCGCATGGCGTGTCGCCATTGAAGGCGATGAAGGCCACGAAATCATTGCGCTGCAGCAGGCGCTCGATGAGCGAAGCGCGCACCGCGGCAGTGAGCGGCTTCTTGCCCCCCATCGGATCGCGGGCATAGTGATCGAGCAGGTCGATGAAGGCCCCGGCATCAGCTCCCCGCTCGAGGTCGGCCACGGCAATCCGGGGCGCAGGCGAAGCGTTTGTGTCTTGAGGGCGGAGGGTCATGGCTGGTGTGTTTCTGGTCGGGAGGCTTGCATCCGATGCCTGAAATTCAGGTCACCCGGACGGGAATTTTCGTCTTCCGTGCGCGGCTTGTCGAGTTTTGTGTCCGCGCTGCGTTCCTGCTCTGCGCTATGTCGTTTTCAGTATGGTGCGTTGGGCCATAGAATATGGCATCTCTTACGACCCCCTCCTCCATGTCTCGAACATCACTTAAGTTGTATCTTGTCGAAGGCGGGATCAGGCTCATCTTCCCTTTGTTCGGCGTGGCCTTGCTGGTCGCCGGCATTTTCGGTGCGATTTCCTTTGGGGTGCAACCGCTGTACGAAGCGATGCAGACGCGGCAATGGACGCCGGTCCCGGCCACCCTTGAAGCAGCTTCGATCGAACGCGCCGACTTCCTGCGCAACAGGCCGCTGCCAGCGCTGAAGGTGCGCTATCGCTACACGGTCGACGCAGAGAGCTTTGTCGGTTCACGCTATGACCTGCACAAGGGGGTGGGCTACCACCGTGCGCTGAAGGCCGTATTGGGGGGCATGGTCGTCGGGCAGCCGGTCACTGCCTGGATCGATCCGGGTGATCCGCGCAAGGTTGTGCTGGAGCGTTCGCTCAACTGGGGGTTGCTCGCGATGGCCTTGCCCTTTGCGGCAATTGCGCTGCTCGGGGGGCTTCTGTTGCTCGGCGGTATGGTCGCCTGGAATCAGGCCCGGCCGCTCCGCAGTCCGGGAGGGCCGTTTGGTACCTGATGCGGAGACTTGTCACCCCTGAGTATCTGCGCCCTCCTGATCAGAGGAAACGGGCGACGAAACAGGGTTGGGCCGGATTGGCGCCGGCCGGCAGGGCGAGCCGGATGCGGCGTCCGCTGCCCGGTACCATGCTTACCATCGCGCCATCGACATCTTCCATGTGCGTGCACGCCACAGTGAAGTTGCCGTCGGGTTGGACGAACTCCAGCATGTCGCCGACCCCGAAACGGTTCTTCACCTCGATTTCGGCCAGTCCGTGTGCGTCATCGAAGCCGACCATTTCGCCCACCAGCAGGCTACGCCCTGATTCCGAGTGGCCGCGCAGGTAGTTCTGGTGTTCGGGGGTGTGGTGGCGCTGATAGAAGCCGTCCGTGTAGCCGCGGTTGGCGAGGCCTTCGAGTTCGCCGAGCAGCTGCAGGTCGAACGGGCGCCCGGCACGGGCGTCGTCAATTGCGCGCCGGTAGCCCTGGCTGGTGCGCGCTACATAGTAGGGGCTCTTGGTGCGACCCTCTATCTTGAGCGAGTCGACACCGATGTCCACCAGTCGCTGTACATGCTCGATGGCGCGCAGGTCGCGCGAGTTCATGATGTAGGTGCCGTGCTCGTCTTCTTCGATCGGCATCAGCTCGCCCGGGCGGGAACCCTCTTCGAGCAGCCATGTCCGGTTTGCCTCGGCGTGTCGTGGCCCGCCGCCGAGCGCCGTGCCCACCGTGCCGAAGTCACGCGGATTGCCCAGTGCGGGGGCGCTGCTGCAGGTCTGAATGTCACCGCTTGCGGTCTCGGTGCCCGCGTGCACCTTGTAGTCCCAGCGGCAGGAGTTGGTGCAGCTGCCCTGGTTGGGGTCGCGATGGTTGAAATAGCCCGACAGCAGGCAGCGGCCGGAGTAGGCGATGCACAGCGCGCCGTGCACAAAGACTTCGAGCTCCATGTCGGGGCAGGCATCGCGAATCTCGGCGACTTCGTCCAGCGACAGCTCGCGCGACAGGATGATGCGTTTCACCCCCATCGACTGCCAGAACCGCACGCTCGCGTAGTTTGTGGTGTTGGCCTGCACCGAGAGGTGGATCGCCATGTCCGGCCAGCGCTCGCGCACCAGCATCATCAGGCCCGGGTCGGCCATGATCAGCGCGTCGGGCTGCATGTCGATCACGGGCGCGATGTCGCGCTCGAAAGTGCGAACCTTGGCGTTGTGCGGATAGATGTTGGCAACCAGGTAGAAGCCCTTGCCCGCAGCGTGTGCTTCGTCAATGCCGGCCGCGAGTGCATCGAGCTTGTCGAAGCTGTTGTTGCGCACCCGCAGCGAGTAGCGCGGCTGGCCGGCATACACCGCATCGGCGCCATAGGCGAAGGCGGTGCGCATCATGTCGAGGGAGCCTGCGGGCGCAAGCAGTTCGGTCGGGCGGCGGGTGGCGGTCATGGCTGAAGGTACAGGGCAAAGCGGCATTTTACGCATCGGCCCTTGCTGGCGCATCCCCGCAGGCGATTTGCCGTTGCTGATGCACCGTAAGCGGGCGGTCTGGCAGTGAAATGCACGGTCAGGGTGCGGCTTCCGTACCTGTTTTAGGGCGCATGCACCGCCGTGTCTGGGGTGATTGCACTGGAACGGTGCTTGCTTTCGATCCGCTATTCCGTCTGGAGGGATCATGGAGGCTTTAAAAACAAGCAGTGATGTCCTGTTCATTTTGTTGGGCGCCATCATGGTGCTGGCGATGCACGCAGGGTTTGCCTTTCTTGAGGTAGGCACGGTGCGCAAGAAAAATCAGGTCAATGCCCTGGTGAAAATTCTGACTGACTTTGCCGTGTCTACGCTGGCCTATTTCCTGATTGGCTATGGCATTGCATACGGTGTTCATTTCTTTACCAGCGCCGAGACCCTGTTGGCGAAAAGCGGTTTCGAGCTCACCCGCTTCTTCTTTCTGCTGACCTTCGCCGCGGCGATTCCCGCGATCATTTCTGGCGGCATCGCGGAGCGCGCGAAGTTCTACCCGCAACTGGCCGCCACTTTTCTGATCGTCGGTTTCGTCTATCCCTTTTTCGAAGGGATTGCGTGGAATCACGCGTTCGGTGTGCAGGCCTGGCTCTTTGCAAGGTTCGGCGCAGCGTTTCATGATTTTGCCGGCTCGGTGGTAGTGCACGCGATGGGCGGGTGGATCGCGCTTCCGGCGGTGCTGCTGCTGGGCGCGCGTCATGGCCGCTACTCGCGCACTGGCGCGATCTCGGCACATCCGCCGTCCTCCATCCCTTTTCTGGCGCTGGGCGCCTGGATTCTGATCGTGGGCTGGTTCGGCTTTAACGTGATGTCTGCCCAGACCCTGGAGAAGATCACCGGGCTGGTCGCGATCAATTCGCTGATGGCGATGGTCGGTGGCACGCTGGCGGCCCTTGTGCTGGGCAGGAATGACCCCGGTTTCGTGCACAACGGGCCGCTGGCTGGCCTGGTTGCCGTCTGCGCCGGCTCGGATCTCATGCACCCGCTCGGTGCGCTGGTGGTTGGCGGGGTGGCGGGCACCCTGTTCGTGGTGATGTTCACCCTCACCCAGAATCGATGGAAGATCGATGATGTGCTCGGGGTGTGGCCGCTTCATGGCTTGTGCGGTACATGGGGCGGGCTTGCCGTGGGTATTTTCGGCAGCACCACGCTCGGCGGGCTCGGTGGTGTGTCCTTCATGTCACAGCTGGTGATGACGGTATTCGCCATTGCGGTTGCCCTCGGCGGCGGCATCCTGGTGTACGGTGTCCTCAAGCTCACGCTCGGGTTGCGCCTGGGGCAGGAGGACGAATACATGGGAGCAGACCTTGCAATACATCGCATCACCTCGACAGCCGAGCGCGAGTCAAACTGGTAGGGGGCAGAGGCGACGCGCCGGAGCCGATGGTGCGAACGGGTTTCGTGGCAGTCCCGGTGTGCCGCGTCGTGAACCATGTCATGAACACAGGGGGAGGTGTTTGCAGCAGAATTGCGCCCTGTCTCAAGATTCGGGCGCAGGGCGCCACTGCTCATGATCATCCCATTTCAGGCTTTGGCCTGCCCGCTCGATGGTGCCCGTCTGCACCGTAACGGTTCCACCTGGCGTTGCGCAGCCGGGCACAGTTTCGACGTTGCCAGCCAGGGCTATACGCACTTGTTGCCGGTACAGCAGAAGCGCTCGCGCGATCCGGGCGACAGCAAGGAGATGGTGGCCGCGCGGCGGCGCTTTCTCAATGCCGGCCTGTACCAGCCCATCGCCGCTGCGGTCGGCCGGGCGGCGCTGGCAGGGCTCGCGGCCGACGCGGAGCTCAGTTGTCTCGATGCTGGTTGCGGCGAAGGCTACTACCTGCGGCAACTGGCTGCTGCGGGCCTTGAGGGGCAGACGCTGGCATTGCTTGGGCTGGACATTTCCAAGTGGGCGGTGCTGGCGGCCGCAAAGCAGGACAAGCGGCCCAACTGGGTGGTAGGCAGCAATGCCAACCTGCCAGTGTTCACGGGCACGCTGGACCGGGTGCTGTGCATGTTCGGTTTTCCGGTCTACCCGGAGTTCGCGCGCGTGCTCAAGCCGATGGGGCTGCTGCTGCAAGTCGATTCGGGGCCGGATCATCTGCGGGAGTTGCGCGAGATCATCTATCCGACACTCAAGCCTGAGCGGACGGGCGACATGCCGACGCCAGCAGGCTTTGTCAGGCAGTCATCCGAGACCGTCCGCTACCGGATGGATCTCTCGGGCAGCGAGCAGATCGCGGATCTGCTGGCGATGACGCCGCACCTGTATCGCGCGAGCGCGGAAGGACGTGCAAAGGCTGCGGCGCTGACGGCGCTCCCGGTTACGGTGGATGTGCGCCTGAACTGCTTCGTGCGACAGCCCGCATCGTCCTAGGCGCGCTTCGCTGGCTGAGTCTGAAACGGTGACGCTTCGTGCCAGTGCATTACGCGATGCACGAAGTCATAGTCAGCGATGCGCGTCAGTGCGCCGCCGATATCTGCCGACCGATACCCGAACAGGCTGATGCGCTCGATGCGCAGATCCAGGGGCGTGTCTTCGGCGCAGTGGCAGAGGCGTTCACGAATATCCGTGGTGGGCCATGCGTCGGCATAGAGGCCGACCGTCACGTGCGGGGTATAGCTGCCGTCGGGGTGATTGTGCTCGCCGGGTGCCAGACAGGTGCGCAGTCGGGCAATATGGGCGCCGGCGTCGCCGACTTCGAGGTAGGGGGCGGAGGCAAAACTGTTCAGTGACCCGATCCGGATCTCGAAAGGGCGGGGATGTTCGCGTTGCAGCCTGGCGACTTGCCCGTGCAGGGCATCGGCGCCGAAGTCGTCTGCGTGGCAGGGCGCAGTGCTGGGAAAGCCGCACAGGCTCAGCGTGACGTGCGGCTGGCGGGCATAGTCGTCAAGGAGAAGTCCGGAAAGCTGGCGTTGTGCCGCGAGCACACGCTGGCGCACCAGGGGCGTATCCACGTCGATTGCCCACAGGAGATAGCGCGGCCGGCCGAGGTGCCACTCGGGGAAATCACGCCTGACATTACGGATGGTCAGGCTGGCGCCTTCAAAGGCTCGTGCCTTCACCGGAGGCGGCCGCTCGAAAGGCCATGTTCGCGCTGCACGTCGTTCCTCAGCGCTGGCAAGCGGCAAGCCAGTCGATGACGCCCTGACCGGCAGTCCGGCCGCTGGCGCAGCAGGCCGTCAGCAGATAGCCGCCGGTGGGCGCCTCCCAGTCGAGCATCTCGCCGGCGCAGAATACGCCCGGCATGGCTTGCAGCATCAGATCCGGCGCGGTGTCCTCGAAGCGGACGCCGCCCGCAGTGCTGATGGCTTCGTCGAGGGGGCGGGTCGCCCTGAGCCGCAGTGGTAGCGCCTTGATGCCGGCGGCAAGCTGGGCCGGATCGGCGAGCGCAGTGGCGGGCAGGCACTCGCGCAGCAAGCCGGCCTTGACGCCCTTGATCCCGGCCTGTCCTTGCAGATGGCTGGCCAGCGAGCGGCTGCCGCGTGGCCGGGCAAGATCGGTCGTCAGTCGTGTCAGGCTGCGTCCGGGAGCGAGGTCGAGGTAGAGCGTGGCTTCGCCGTGCGCTGCAAGAGTGTCGCGTAGCGGCGCAGACAAGGCGTAGATCAGCCCACCTTCGATACCGGTGGCGTTGATCATGCACTCGCCGCTGTGGGCGTATGTGTGGCCAAGAGAATCTGTGCACCGTGCCGCGATCGACTTCACCGGCGCGCCGCCGAAGCGTTCGAGGAAGTGTGTGCTCCAGCCCTGTGCATCCTCTTCGTTGCCTGAGATGTCGAATCCGCAGTTTGCGGGGCGCAGTTCCGCCACGCTGACACCCTGTGCGCGCAGCGTTTCGACCCACGCGCCGTCGGAGCCCAGCTTCGCCCAGCTTCCGCCCCCGAGTGCGAGCACGATGGCTGACACGGTAACGCTGCGTTCGCCGTCCGGTGTGGCGAAGCGCAATACCTGAGCTGAAGCGTCCGGGGATTGCCCCCAGCCCAGCCAGCGATGCCGTACGGCAAACTTCACCCCGTTCGCGCGCAATCTCGCCAACCACGCCCGCAGCAGGGGCGCTGCCTTCATTTCCCTGGGGAATACCCGTCCCGAGCTGCCGACGAAAGTTTCGATACCGAGTGTGGCTGCCCAGTCGCGAAGCGCGCTCGGACCAAAGGCGTCGATCATCGGTGCCAGTTCGCTTGAGCGCGCGCCATAACGCGACAGAAAGTCGTCGCCGGTTTCGCTGTGGGTGAGATTGAGCCCGCCGCGTCCGGCCAGCAGGAATTTTCGGCCCACCGACGGCATGGCATCGAAGACGGTGACGGCGATGCCGCTGGCGGCGAGCACTTCGGCCGCCATCAGCCCGGCCGGCCCGCCGCCAATGACGGCGACGACGGTTGCGGCCTGATCCATGTCAGGCGTGGTCCGACGGGAAGCGGCGGCGGAAACCTTCCGGTACGGGGGATATCTTGCGGGCGGTGTAATCGAAGAACACGATGCCGGTCTTGCCGCGCGCAACCTCCCGCCCGGAGGCGAGATCGGCCATGCGCCATTGCAGATCGCAACCGTACTTGCTGAAATCGGCCGCACCCATGGACACCACCATGGTTTCGCCATGGAAAGCTTCGGACTTGTACTGCAGCGCCGCGTCGGCAACGATGATGCCCAATCCCTCGACGCTGAGTTCGGTGTAGCCCATCGACTTCAGGTAACGCACTCTCGCTTCGCTCACGACGGTGAGCAGCAGGGCGTTGTCGAGATGGCCGCCGTAGTTCATGTGACTCAGGTAGAGCTGAATCTCGCAGGAAAAGGGCAGTGTGTCCGGGAGGTCGATCTGAATGCGGGGCATGTCGTATTCGCTCCGCAGAACGCGGGCGCAGAAAATGGCGGTCGTCGACAGTAGCGCCCGCGGTGCATCAATTCAAGCCCGGCCATGTGGCGTGCCGGCTTTCGGGGGTCGGCCCGGCGGACGCGAAGGGCGACCGCCGGGCCGGGGACATGATCAGGCTTGCGGCGGAATGCGCAGCATCTGACCCGGGTAGATCTTGTCAGGGTGGCCGAGCATTGGCTTGTTGGCTTCGAAGATCACCATGTACTTGTTTGCATTGCCGTAGTAAGTCTTGGCGATGCCCGACAGGGTGTCGCCGCGCACGACGGTATGGAAGCGGCCTTCCGGTTCGGGATTGAGCACGGTGAGCTTGTCTTCGACCTCGGCGACGCCTGAAACGTTACCTGCCGCGAGCAGGATGCGCTCCTTGCTTGCCTGGTCGGGCGTGGTGCCGCTGACGGTGACGGTGGCGGTGGCGCCGTCAAAGCTGATGGTGATCTCGGGTGTGAGCAGCTTGAGCGTGTCGATGTAGTGGCTGATGGCCTCGGCAGCCTTGGCGTTGGCCAGTGCATTCGCTTCGGGACTCGGTGCTGCAGTCGCCGCATCCTGGGCGGCCTTGGCTTCGCCGGTTCCGAAGAGCTTTTCCCCTGCATCCTTGATAAAGCTGAACAAACCCATGGCAATCTCCTTGTGCTGAATAAAAATGCAAACCGTACATGAAGTCGATCGTCTCATGTGCGCGGGGTAAATATTCTCACAAAACAATATTTCGAACTGTGCACTCTTCGACTGTTGCAGTGCGCAAATCGAGTCGCAAGATCACGCGTATCGGTTAGACTTGCGCGCGGATTGCCAAACAACACAACGACTTGAGCGGGAGTAAAGCATGTTTGATCAGGAAGATGGCGAGCTGAATGTTGTCATGGGGGTGCTTTTCGGCGTCATCGCGCTGGTGATCGCTTTTGTGATCGGACTTGGCGTGCATTCGATGAATCGCAGCGGAGCTGCATCGACCGCTGTCGAGACGCTTGAGGGCGGCGTGGAAGTGATTTATGCGGAGGTCGAGGAGGTCGGCGAGCCCATGCTCAAGATCTACTTCGAGTCCGGCGTCACCGGCCTGCCGGCCGACGCAGTGGAGGCGCTGGCGCCCGTGCTGGCCGAGCTTGAGACGCGTGCGGATGCGCTGGTGCTGCTGTCGGGGTTTCACGATGAAACCGGCGCGGCCGACGTGAACGCCGAAGTGGCAAAGAATCGCGCGCTCAGCGTGCGTGAAGCCTTGCTGGCCGCGGGGGTGCCGCCCGAGCGCGTGCTGATGCGTCGTCCGGCTGTGGCGCTGGGCGGCAGCGATGCGGATGAAGCCCGTCGCGTCGAGGTTCGTGTGCAGTAATTCCGCTCTGCGGGACAGTATTCGGGCGCCTGTTGTCGGGGCGCCCGTTTTCTATGTGGCGATGACGGGGACCGTGTTGTCCGCCGTGCGCCCGGCATCCTGCAACAATGCTTCCACCGCCTCGACCTTCATCGGACGTGCGAACAGGTAACCCTGGAAGTGATGACAACCGTTGGCGTCGAGGATGTCTCTTTGTTGTTCGCACTCTACGCCTTCGGCAATGACCTTCAGGTCCAGTGCACTGGCGAGCGCGATGACTGCCC
>JALNWS010000008.1 GCA_023230755.1 Azoarcus sp. | reverse complement strand
GCGCCTGCTCCGCGGCTGGCTGTTTGATGCGGAAAGCCGGGAAGGGGCGATCCTCAAGGCCTGGGTAGAGTCGCGCTTCGGCCTCCTCACCCGCTACCATCGCGGGCCGCTGGAAGACGAAGACGGCGCTGCGCGCAGCGGCTTCGATCAGGAGGCTGCCGCCGGTCTGTATTCCACCGCTGGGCTGGAATCCCAGGTGGACCTTCTCTATGCATGGACCCAGTACGAACTTGCGCGGCGCCTTCCTGCGCGCACTCACCTTCCGCTCTACCGTGGCTGTTCCGACCTGCGGGCGCTGCGGGTGATGCACACGCTCGATGACGGCAGGCGCGTGGTTGCGCTGAACAACCTCAGCTCGTTCTCCGCCAGTCCCGAGCGTGCGGACGAATTCGGCGATCGCGTGTTCTCATGCGCCACCCCCCTGCCCAAGATCCTCGCTTTCAGCGGACTCATTCCCGGACTGCTGCAGGGCGAGAACGAATACCTGGTCATCGGCGGTGTTGTTGCAGTCACGGTCGAATACTGAACACCGCGCGTATTGCGCCCCATGACAAGCCACTGAACGGCACCGCACAAACTTGTCGGAAGTCGGACATTGGCCTGTCGGGCGCACGACAGCTGCGGACGCCCCCACGCCGCCATCGCCGCCCTGGACCGCTGGGGCAAGGGGACAGAGCGCCTGGGTTCCGGTGGCATCGATCTTGCTGATCGAAGCAGGAAATCGCGAAGTACGCGCCCTGCCACCACAAGGAAGCCCCATGACGACCGTCTTCGACCAGATCCGCACCGGCCTCGCCGCCGGTGACGTGGTTCCCTTCATCGGCGCCGACGCCCTTGCAGATGTCACCCACGGGAAAACCGGCGCCAAGATCCCCGCCACCAGCGACGAACTGATTCTCGCGCTCAACAACGGCCAGCCCATGGCGCCACGGCTGATGTACGAGTTTCCGCGTGCCGCGATGAACATTGAGCTCAAGCGCGGACGCAATGCAGTCAACCGCGCACTCGAGACCATCTATGCCGATACCGGATGGTCCCGCGCCGCCCTGCATGACTGGCTCAATGCGCTGCACCTGCCCTATATCATCGACCTCAACCGTGACACCGGCCTCCAGCAGGCATGGGCAGGTCGCCCCCATACGCTGATCGTGGGCATTGCCCGCATCGCCGGCGGGTTGCGCTACAAGCTCTTCAGCCACGATGGAAGCGCCTACACCGCAGCGCAGGACGAAAACGCGATCGACCCTGCCGCGCCCATCCTGTTCAAACCCTGTGGCACGCCGTGGCCGGAGCCGAACTGGATTGCATCGGATGCCGACTTCGTCGATTACATCACCGAACTCATGGGTGGCTTTGCCATCCCGCCCTATCTGAAGGAAAGGCGCAAGGGGCTGCGCTACCTGGTGCTTGGCGCGCGTCTGAATCGTGACACCATCCGCATGTTGCTTGCCGACTTCATCTACAGCGCCGGCGAGCCCGCAGGCTGGGCGCTGATTGCGGGCGCAAACGACAAGGAAAAGCGCTTCTGTGCCCGGCTGGGGCTGGAAGTGGTCGATGCCGACTGGCGCGAACTGGCCGACATGCCCCTGATCGAGGCCGCTTAACAATGCGCGAATGGGACGAGGCCAGACACGCGCTCGGCAATGCCGGGATGGATGCAACACATCGCGCCTTTGTCGGCCTCGTTACCCGGCTGGCAAGCGCCGACGACGCCAGCTTTCCGGCACTGTTCAACGAACTGCTCGATCACAGCCGTGAGCATTTCTCTGCCGAAGATGCGCTGATGCGTTCCAGCCGGTTTGCGGCCACCGGAGAACACATTGGCGAGCATCAACGGGTACTTGCCGAACTGCGCGCGTTCAACCGCAGTGTGAAGGGTGGGCGACTTCTGGTGGCCAGAGCTTACGTCCGCGAGAGCCTGCCGGAATGGTTCGACCTGCATCTGTCGACGATGGACGCCGCCCTCGCCGCCCATCTGCGCAAGCAACACGCTGCAGCGTGAAACTGCACGCGCCAGGGGCCTGGCTTCGCGCCGGGCCTCATTTACGGGATGCGATACGCCGGCGACAGTTCGATCAGGGCGGACGCATCTCGACTGCAGGCCTCACGCACCCTCGGTCTGAGCGCACTCAGCCATTCCCGCGGCAAGGCCTGCTCACCGCATAGCGCGCCCATCACCATGCCGGCGATCGCCCCTGTCGTATCGGCGTCGCCGCCGCGATTCACGATATCGACCAACACGGGCTTGAAGCCGTCCTGGGTGGCCATCGCCTGGCATACCGTCCGCATCGTATCGACGATGTACCCGCTGGGATTGTCGCAGCGCCGGCCGCGGTAGTCGAAGTCGGCATGTGCCGACACCAGCCGGTCTGCACACGCAACGATCTCATCGGCACCCGAGCCCGCGAGCGCGGTTTGAACCATCTCGATCACGCTCAGCGTCGCGGCATCGGTCAGGGGATTGTTGTGGGTAACGCGCGCCTGCATCAGCGCCGCCCGTGTAACGAACTCGGGGGCCGCGCCGTAACAGGCGAGGGCAACCGGCAGGCAGCGCATGGTCGCACCGTTGCCCGCATCGGACGATGGTGGCGCCTCCGCGCTGCCGCTCAAGCGCCAGCGTATGATGCCTCGGCGCACCGTATTGCCAATATCAACGGGTTTGCTGCGCATCCACCCGTCAAAGGCCAGGGCGCAGGCTTCCGCGTCGGGCATGCCTTGCATATCGATCCACGCCCCGGCCAACGCAAGCGTCATCGTAGTGTCGTCAGTGACATCACCAGGGGCAAGGCGTAGCCAGCCTCCACCGCAGATCCTGTCATGTACCCCGTACTGCGCACCAATTTCGCGCGGCGTCATGAACTCTACGGTCGCACCGAGCGCATCACCAATCGCGAGACCCAGCATCGCGCCGCACGCCCGATCGCGCAAGATATCGCGCGACACGCCATGCACGGTATCCGGCATCGCCACCAGCGCGCGGCGCGGGAACGTCTGCGGAGTCAAACCTCGGGCCCGAAGCAATTGGCATAGTCGGCGCAGGCCTCGCACGACGGGGACGCGCAGACGTAAATGCCCTCGCGCTGGCACAGCTCGCGGTAGAGGAATTTCTTCCACTTCATGTCGCGATTGTTGGCCTCGGCGAGCGCGGGAAAATTGAGCGAAATGAGTTGTGACAGCTCCCGACGTGATGGCAAACCAAGATCCTGCCAGAGATGGTCATTTCCCATGCACGCGGTCGCCACGATCACGGCCATGTCGGACGCACCTGCCACGACATCGGCGGCATTGGCGGCAAGGAATCGAAGCAGGTCATCAAACTCCGGATGGAGCACGGGGGTTGGCCCCAGGGCCTTGTTCGGACGCCAGATCAGGCCGGGAAAATGGCGCTCGACCAACGCGGCGAAGCGCACCTCTCCAAGTCCGAAGTCTGCAGGCAGCGCGCCCTCGCCCACCGTCCACCCCGCAATGAGATGCGCAAGGAGCTCGTCGTTCGGATGGCCGCTTGCATGATCCATCAGATGCACATGCAATGCGCTGCGCACGCGCGATGGCCGAAAGCTCAGGGGTGCCAGCATGATGAAAAACTCCTTTCGGTTCGATCCGGCGCGCAGCGGACGGGCAGCCCCGTGCCGATGCGCGCGACCGGATCAGTACTCGACCAAAAGATCCTCGTCACGCAGGATCATCTGACAGGCGAGGCGCCACGGCGTAACCGACACGTCTTCGACGCGCATGCGTTCGATATCCTCACCGTTGATCTTCTTGTGCTCCCGCAACACGACGAGCTCCTTGTCGGTGAGGCGACTCGCCATCGGATCGCTACGCTGCCCGTGATTGCCGAGTGGCGTGATCTTGACCATGCAGGTCGCGCATTCACCGTCTTCACAGGAGAAGTCAATCGGGATGTGGTTGTCCTTGGCGATCTTGAGGATGGTCTGGGTGTGTGAGCCAGCTACGGCGTAGACCGTCCTGTCCTTGTGAATCGGGCTTGAAAAGGTGATGTCAGGCATGGTGATACTCCAACGCAGTTGATTGAATGGCCTCTCTGCCGGTTGTTGTCGGGTTCAGCCCGGCCGCACCACCACATGCCCGCCCAGCACCTGGGCCTGGCACGCGAGCCGGTTGGCAACACCTGCATAGTTTTCCTTGAGCACCTTGTCCTCGAGCACCGAAGGCGTAGCCAGATGCTCGGAGCCGGTGACGATCTTCATCATGCAGGTGCCACACTCACCCTCGCGGCAGCCGTAGGTGAGCCCGGCACCGATCTTTTCCGACACCTCGATCAAGCGGGTTCCGGCGGGGACGGTGACGGTGACACCAATGTCTTCAAACGTGACCTGGGCCTTGGGCATGGTCGGGCTCCTATGCGGTAAGCGCGTTGGGCGCGGTAAAGTCGATATGACGGGGGGCGACACGGCCAACAAGGTGCTCGGCCAGTTCCCGACCAAGTTCCGCGCAGCCCTCAAGCTCCTCGTCGGTGGGAATGAGCTTGACCTTCACCCCGGGTCGCGGGACGCGAAGCTTGAGTCCGCGCAGGCGGTCCTCGACCAGCCCGACGGCCTCGCCGCTCCAGCCATAGGAGCCGAATGCGCCGCCGAACTTGCCCTTGACCTTGACCAGCGTCAGCGACGAGAGCAGGTCCCACACCGGCTTGACCGCATCGCCATTGATCGTGGGCGAGCCGAACACCAGACCGTCGGCCTCCTCGATCAGATCCACGAAAGGTCCGGGGTCACCGCCGGCAAGGTCATACATCGAGACCCGAACGCCCTCCACGCCTTCAGCGCCGTTACGCACGGCCTGGGCCATGCGCTCGGTGTTGCCGTAGGCGCTGATGTAGAACACCAGCAGGGTTTTCTCGCGCCCACCGGCCTCGTTGGCCAGCAGGGGGGAGGCCAGCTGCCGGTAGCGTCGAACATAGTTCGCCGGCGCATCACGCAGGATCGGACCATGTGCCGGGGCAACGAGGCGCAGCGCCAGCGGCTCGATCAGGTCGAGCGCGGTCAGCACATGCTCGCGGAACGGCCGCATGATGTGCTGGTAGTAGTAGTCGAACGAAAAACGGAAATCGCCGACGCTGTCGTTGAACAGACGTGAATCGCAGAAATGACAACCGAATACGTCCCCCGAGAACAACAGCCCTTCCTCCTCGACCCAGGTACACTGCGTATCCGGCCAGTGCAGGTAAGGCGTATACAGGAAGCGCAGGCTGCGGCCACCAAGATCGACGCGCGTATCCTCGTCGACCGCAATGATGCGGGCCTCGTCCAGGCTTTCCTTGACCAGCCCCTTGAGCATCTTCAGGGCCGGACAGGAAAGGTAGAGAGAGGCCTGAGGAGCAGCCTTGAGCAAGGCTGGCAGTGCGCCCGTGTGGTCGGGTTCGAGGTGGTTGAGCACGATGGCGCAGATCTCGTCCGGACGGCAGCAAGACCACAGTCGCGCGAAGAACTCCTCGGCAAATTCAGCCTTGACCGTATCGATGACCGCCACACCCTTGCTTCCCCGCACGGCGTAGGCGTTGTAGCTGGTGCCGTTGGCCGTGCGCAGGATGATGTCGAACTGGCGCAGGTCGGGATCGAGCGCGCCCACCCAGAACACATCCGGGGCAATGGCAACCGGCTCGCCAGGACGAACTGCGCCGGCGCGGCTCATGGAAAACTCGCTCCGGACGGTGGCGCGCAATAGGCCGCGGGGTTGCGAGGGGGCTTGCACTCAGCGACGTCGCCACTGTGTGCATGGCTGCAGCCCTGCGGAACGGTCCCGTCGAGCAGGCGGATCCCGCGCTGTACAAGCCACACGGCATCAAATCCACAACAACGCTCGCCGTTCACCTCGATCAGCGGCCGACGAATCAGCAAGGGCTCTGCAACAAGACGCGCAAGCGCGGCCTCCGCACTGAAATCAGTGGGGACGACTGTCCCCGCCTTGACCGCGGGGGCGGCCGGATTGAACCACTCGCGAACCGGCCTGGCGCCGAAGAAGGCCGACAGCGCATCAGCCGTCCATGCCTCCGTCAGGAGGTCATGGACGACGACCTCGCAGCCGGCCTCCCGCAGCAGCCCGATCTGGCGCGTATTGGTCGCGCAGCCGGGCTTCCACCACAGGCTTACTGTCGGCATTCCGCCTCCCTCATCTGCTCGAGCAGGTGAAGCGGAATCCCCGTCAGCGACCCCAGGGGATTGAGCGGCTCGCCGTACTCATCGACGATCGCCGCCTCGATCGGACAGATCTCCGCACATTGCGGCAGATCGTGATCGCCAAGGCACTCGGTGCACTTGTCGGGGTTGATGAAGAACAGTGGTTCGCCCGGTTGCATGACGGCGGAGATGGCCTTGTTCGGGCACAAGGGCTCGCAGGCGAAACACCCCACGCAGGCGTCGACGATTTCAAGTGACATGTCATCTCTCCTGTCAGGCGGCCTGAGCCGAAGCGCCCGTCACGGGCAGATCAAGCTTGCCGGCAGCCGCCATCTCGTCATACACCGCACGGATGGCGTCCTCGATCGGCTCCATCGCATGCTCGCCGTTGGGCTGGATGCCCGCCTTCTCGAGATCGGCCCAGGGCTCGAACCCGATCTTGCTCGCGAGCAGGACCTCGACCCCTTCGAGCGACTTGATGATGCCGCCGAGCACGGTCTCGCCGTCGCCACAGGACTCGTCGCCCATGCAGTACGCAGTGCACTTGCGATGACCGAGGAAGCGGTGTTCGACAGGACCCACCTCGTACACCAGGAACTCATGCGCGTGCCCGAAGTGTTCGTTGATCACCCCGCCGCCCTTGGTCGCGATCGCAATGCGGATGTTGCGGGTTGCAGGCGCAGCCTCGTCCTCCAGCGGCGCGTCAGGATCGAACCTGGGCGCGGCCTTGAGCGCACGCTTCATCTCGAGTTCGGTGGTGATGGCTTCGTGCACCTTGGCGCGTTCGACCATGGCGGTGGCGTAATCGACTTCCATCTCGTCGATCTTGTCGAGGGTGAACTCGTCGCCACGATCCTCGCCCAGCAGGCCGACCGCATCGGCGCGGCACTGACGGCAGTGGCGCATCATCGACATGTCGCCGGAGCAGTCGTCCTGCAGCGCCTGGAGTTCGAGCGGCGTCGGCTCGGGCTGGCCCATGATGCCGTAGTAGGTGCCGTGCTCGGCCTCGGCAATGAGCGGCATCACGTTGTGCAGGAAGGCCCCCTTGGCCTTGACGATCTTCGACACTTCCTTGAGGTGCTGGTCGTTGACGCCCGGGATCATCACCGAATTGACCTTCACCAGAATGCCGCGGCTGGTGAGCATCTCCAGCCCTTTCTGCTGCTGCTCGATCAGGATCCTCGCGCCTTCCACACCGCGAATGCGCTTGTTCTCCCAGAAGATCCACGGATAGATCTTGGCGCCGATCTCGGGATCAACACAGTTGATCGTGATCGTGACGTGGTCGATGTTGTGCTTCGCCAGTTCGTCCACACAGTCCGGCAGCGACAGGCCGTTGGTCGACACACAGAGCTTGATGTCCGGCGCCTGCTCCGAGAGCTGACGGAAGGTCTCGAAGGTACGCTCAGGGTTGGCGAGCGGGTCTCCGGGTCCGGCAATGCCGAGCACCGTCATCTGCGGAATCGCAGCCGCCACGGCGAGGGTCTTCTTGACCGCCTGATCCGGCGTCATCAGTTCGGATACCACGCCCGGACGGGATTCGTTGGAACAGTCGTACTTGCGGTTGCAGTAGTTGCACTGGATGTTGCAGGCGGGCGCGACCGCGACGTGCATGCGGGCAAAGTAGTGATGCGCCTCCTCCGAATAACAGGGGTGGTCCTGCACTTTGCTGCGAATGTGGTCGGGCAGATGCGACAGCGCATCCGCCTCGGTCCCACATCCGCTCTCGCTGCAACCGCCTCCTGCGCTCGGGGGCGCAGCGTTGCTGATGACCGGGAGTTCCATCGTCAATCCCCTAGTAGATGTCTGACGGGGATTCTTCAGCAATCCGCGTGCCAGCAAGGGGAGATCGCTAGAACACTGTTTTTGTTGAGACCTGAGCCCGCAGCGGGCTGCATTTTGTAGGAAGTACAACAGGGCGGGCTGTGGGAGTCGCGACACCCTCCCGACAATGCCAGCGAGCGTCCGCAGGCCGGGCAAGGGCGTTTTCCAGTCCCCCGCCCGGGCCCCGGGGGCGCCCCTGGCTCAGGGCGTCTCGATATACAGTTTGGTACTGAATGCCGTCGTGTCGGGTCGGCTCAGGGGCGAGTTGTCCTTGACGTACTGCAGGAAGGCATCTGCATAGTCGAGGAACGTGTCCTCACGACGTGCAGCGTCGACCCTCTTCAGCGTGTCATAGCTGTCGCCCCCCTCCGCCGTGAAATTGTTCGTGATCAGTCGGTAGTTTCTGGCGCGGTCGAACGCAACCCAGGAGCCGCTGGCATCCCGCCACTCCATCGCAGAGATGCGCGAGCCCCTGGTCTGATTCATGTCGACGTTAAAGCGCAGCCCCGCTGTGTACGGGTATGCGCCGGTCCCGGTTCCGTTGATGACGGACTCGACCGCGTCCTCAAGCGTCGACACCACTTCGTCGCCACTCAATGTGAGGCGTACCAGCAGGTTCTTGAATGGCAGCAATTCATAGACCTTGCCGACCGTCACCGCGCCCGCCGCAATATCCACCCGCACACCCCCTGCGTTCTGCAATGCAATGTCCGCGCCGCCGAAACGCTGCCCCTGGTGCAGGAAAGCCTCGGCAACGCGTTGCTGGATGTCACCGCCATGCGCAGTGACATGCGGGTCGAGATTACATGCATCCCCCAGCCGCGAGCGCGAGGAGTCCCGCTTGCTGCCGGGCACCCGGCGCAGACACAGGTCGTCGGCACTGGATCCTGCCACCTCAAGCCCCAGGGCGTCCTTCACCAGCTTGTAAGGCTCAAGTGCCGTCACCGCGGCCGGCAAGGGGGCGATCACACTGAAGGCACCCGATTCATCAAGCTGTGTGCGGTAGGCGGCCACATCCGCGGCGCTCGGTGCCGCACCGCCCTCGCTGAAAGCGTCGCCGACAAGAATATGTGGCCGACCGCCACAACTGGAGACCACGCCGTCACGGTCGAAGCTGACCTTCAGCTCGCCAACCGCATAACTGTATTGCCAGGCCTGGGCCACGCACACCCGTCTTCCGTCGCTATCCCGCGCTTCAGTCGGGTAGTTGCCGCCCGGAGACAGTCCATACGCCTTCAGACTGTCGGGACCCAGCAAGGTATGCGAATCACCGCCGACAATGACATCCACGCCAGACAGTTGCGATGCCATGGCCACATCCACGGCATACCCCTGGTGCGAGAGCAGAACAATCTTGTTAACGCCCTCGCGCCCAAGACTGTCAATGGCGCCCTGTGCGCTCGGCAACTCTTCGGCAAACACCGTGCTTGCGTCGGGGCGCGATGCATTGCGCGTCTTGCCCGCGACCGTCAGTCCAACCACACCGATTTTCTGCCCGCTGCGCTCAACAATCGTATAGGGCTCGATGCGCCCTGAAAGCGCGGAACCTGCTGCGGCATTCACATTGGCCGACAACACAGGCGTTCTGCAAGGACCAGGGGCGGCATGAAGGAAGTCGATGAATTTCACCAATCCGGCGTCGCGATTGTCGAACTCGTGATTACCGATCGCGAATGCGTCGAAACACACCGTGTTCATCATCACCGCGTCAGCCTCGCCTTCACTCTGAGTGAAATAGAGATCGCCCGTCATCGCGTCGCCGGCGTGGAGTTTGATCACGTTGGACGAGGCCGTCGACAATTCCGCGATGACCGCCGCGACCCGCGCAAAGCCGCCGAGCGGGAGCCCCACGCGCGTCGCGGCGCCCGCGGCATTGTTCAAGGTGAGCGTTGTGCTCTCTGCATCGAGATGCGAGTGATGATCGTTGACATGCAGAATGGTCAGATCGAGCGGCTCACCAGCCCCGCCGCCACCACTGCTGATACAGCCGGTCAAGACCATGCTCGACACAAGAAGCGCCAGCGCAACGGGGGCCCTGGCAATAGAAACGGAGGCAGCAGACATCACGCACCTTTATCGTCGGAGGTCGGGAGCGTCAGCCTAGCGAGGCAGCTTGAAACTTTTGTGACCAGCCCGGCAGGTATTTGTTTCAGCGACGAAAGTCGGCACTCACACCCGCTTCAGCCGCTTGCGGACTGGCCCCGCCCGCAAGCGCAAACCCGATGTGATTACATCCGAAAACAATAAATCCCGTTCACCTTGTGTTCACTTCGCATATGCAATTTTCAAGCCCCGGGGGGGGGAAACCATGTCATTTCGCAACACCCGCCCTCCAGAATTCATTGCTGAACCGGAGATCAAAGCATGAAACAACTCATACGATACCTGACACTCCCGGGCCTTTGCGCCCTTACTCTGACGGCACACGCGCAACAATGGGAAGCCCTCCCCGAACACCCTCCGATTCCTGCTGACAATCCGCAAAGTCAGGCCAAGATCGACCTCGGCAAGACCCTGTTCTTTGATCCTCGACTCAGTGAGCATGGCACGCTCTCCTGCAACTCGTGCCACAACGTCATGGCAGGCGGTGACGACAATCGCCCCAACTCGATCGGCATGCACGATGCCCGTGGCGGACGCAGTGCGCCGACGGTGTGGAACGCAGCCTACCAGTCGGTGCAGTTCTGGGACGGCCGGGCAGGAACGCTGGAAGAGCAGGCAAAAGGCCCGATCACCAATCCGATCGAGATGGGCATGAGCGATGCGGCGGTGGCCGTTGGCCGCCTGGAGCAGATTCCGGCCTATCTGCAGCTGTTCAAGGCCGCCTTCCCGGCAGCGTCAGAACCGATCACGATGGACAATTTGGCCAAGGCCATCGCCGCCTACGAGCGCACTTTGGTGACACCCAACGCGCCCTACGACCGCTACGTGAAAGGCGACAAGACAGCCCTCTCCCCGCAACAGGTACGCGGCATGAAAACGTTTGGCGAACTGGGCTGCACGGCCTGTCATGCCGGCGCGAACTTCAGCGGACCGCCGATGCCCATGGCACAGGGCTTCTTCATGAAGTTCCCGACCTTTACGGGTAGCGCTTTCGACAAGAAATACGACCTGTTGTCGGACACCGGGCGCCACGCTGCGACGGGCAAGGACAGTGACAAGCACATGTGGCGGGTGCCAACCTTGCGCAACATCGCGTTGACCGCGCCTTACATGCATAACGGCAAGGTGCCGACGCTGGAAGAGGCGGTGCGCGTCATGGCGAAGACCCAGCTCAACCGGGATATCGAAGCCGCGCAGCTTGCGGATGTCGTTGCCTTCCTCACCAGCCTGAGCGGGGAATTCCCCGAGCAGACCATGCCCCGTCTTCCACTGACCAACGGTCGCTCCATCGTTCCCCCCGTCGACCCCCATCTCAAGACCGCGAAAGCGGCGAATTAAGGACTGCGCGAAGCGGAGACGGGTGCGCCCGTCTCCGCTTCGTGTGGGCAACGCCCCTTGAACCACACCCTCATGTGAGGTGTGCCACGCTTCCTGCAATCGCAATGCTGACCGGGATCGAAACGAAGGCAAACGCCCCGACCGCCAGCAACAGCCCCGTCGTAACCGCAATGAATTCGCGGAAGAATTCGGTTTCTCTGAGTTTCATGTTCAGACACTCCTGATGTGTATGCAAACAGGGGGGGGACCCCCCCCACTGAACCCGGCGGCAGATCTGGCCGGAGGGCATGGATGCATAGTGGCAGGCTCCTGCTGAACAGCGCATTAAGAGCGCATTCACACACTGTTCATCGACAGCCTCCCGGCACGGGGCCGGGCGAGCTATCGTGCTCAGATCTGGCGCACCTTGATGTTGAGTGTCTGAATCCGATAGGCGATCTGTCGCGGTGTCATGTTCAGCAAGCGGGCGGCCTTGGCCTGCACCCAGCCCGCCTGCTCAAGCGCCGCGATCACCCGCTCGCGCTCATCCAGATCCGGATCGTCGAGATCCACCGAGCCGCCGCCACGCATCGGCGACACCCGCTCCTCCACGCCGGAGATCAGCACCAGATCGCGATCGATGACGCCATCCTCGCTCATCACCGCTGCGCGCTCAATGCAGTTCTCGAGCTCGCGCACATTGCCCGGCCACGCATGATGGAGAAGGATGCGCAGGGCGCTGTCGGTGATCGAAAGCGGGCGCCCCTGCATCTTCGCCACCTTGCCGACCAGAAACGAAGCAATCTCGGGAATGTCCTCTACGCGCTCCCGCAGCGGCGGCAACATGATCGGCATGACGTTGAGGCGATAGAACAGATCCTCACGGAATTTTCCGGCTTCAACTTCCAGCTCAAGGTCACGGTTGGTGGCCGCAATCACCCGCACATCCACCCTCAGGGTGCGCACACCACCGACGCGCTCCAGCTCGCCTTCCTGCAGCACACGCAACAGCTTGGCCTGGAAGGATGCCGAGATTTCGCCGATTTCGTCCAGAAACAGCGTGCCGGCATCGGCGGTTTCGAAGCGCCCCTTGCGCTGCGTGAGCGCGCCAGTGAACGCACCCTTTTCGTGGCCGAACAGCTCCGACTCCAGCAGATTCTCCGGCAACGCCGCGCAGTTGAGCTTGACGAAAGGTCCCGCCGCGCGCGGTGAGTTGTAGTGGATGGCCTGAGCAATGAGTTCCTTGCCGGTACCGGTCTCCCCGCGCACAAGGACGGTGGTGTTCCATTTCGCCACCTGCCGCACCTGGTCGAACACCTTCCGCATTATGGCGGTATGCCCGATGATGCTGTCGAAGCCGAAATGGCTTCGCACGGTACGCCGCAAACTGTCACGCTCCTCCGAAATATCGCGGCGTTCCTGGCGTACCTGACGTGAAAGCCTCACCGTCTGGCCAATCAGGTTCGCCACCATTTCCGCAAAATGCGCATCGTCGTCGAGGCGCTCCCGCACAGCCAGCGGAGGCTGCAAGGCAAGTACGCCGACGGTTTCATGTGCGGCCCGGATCGGTACGCCGATAAAGGGTGCGTCGGCGTCGAACACCCCGCGCTGGCGGATGTAGTCCGGACTTTCGGCGAGGCGCAAAAGAACGAGGGGCCTTGAGCGCTGCTGCACGCTGCCTATCACACCCTCACCTGCACGCCAGCGGATATCCGGATCGATCGTACTATCCACGCCATGTAGGGCAGAGATGGCCATCGACTCCCCATCAGGCTCACTCAGGGTCACCAGTGCCCGATTGAAGCCACACTCCTCATCGAGCACGCGCAACAATTCTGCGAGGGTTTCACGTAACTCAAGTGAGCGCGACAGCACCCGGCTGACGCGATACAAGGCCTCAAGCGACGATTCGAGCCAGGCGGCGCGCGTCGCGTCCAGCGGGTCGCTCGCCGTCATCGCCCTCCCTCCTCATCGACCACCGGGATCTGGCCCAGGGCAGGAATGCTCACCAGCAGGCGGCAGCCTCCCGCATACACGGGATCGATCTCAAGCACCCCGCGATGCCGGCTGACAATCTCCTGCGCCAGCGACAGTCCGACCCCACGCCCGGCTGCGCGCCCCTTCTTGGTCGAAAAGAAGGGCTCGAACACTTTCAGGCGCAACGCCTCCGGTATTCCCGGGCCGGTATCGGTCAGCGCCGCGCGCACATACTTGCCACGCACCTCGGTGCTCAGGCTCAGGTTGCGCTCGGTCCAGCCGCGCACATTCATGGCTTCCACCGCATTTGTCACCAGTTGCCTGAACAGGGTCCGCAAAGCAGTGGGATTACCCTGGACCGACGGCAGGACATGTGCCGGGAGCCAATCGACCGTTACCCCTGCTGACAGAAAGGTTTCTGTCTCGAGCATCAGCACATCTCGCAGAACCTCATTGAGGTTGACCAGGCCCGAGGGCGCTTCAGGTTCCGGTGGCATGGCAGCCTGCAAGGTGGAGATGGCTTCTTCGCCCGCGCGCTGCGCTTCGTCGAGCGCTCTTGCAAGCGCATCTCCCCCGGCGGCACTGCCGGCGCGGCGACGCTGGAGACTCGCCGCAGCCGAGATCAGATTCACCGGTCCCTGCAACTGAAAGATCGCACCCGACAGCGCCTCGCGCAGGCTCTGGTTGAATTCGCCCTCGGACAGCATCGCCCGCATTGCCGCGATACGCAGCGCTTCCTGCTGACGTTTCGAAGCGCTGATGTCATGCATCACCAACAACATGTAGTCGGAGCAGCCGTCGCCGTAGAACGCATCGGGGCTGCTATGGCGCTCCTCGAACCAGGAGACCGAGCACGAGTACCAGCGCGGCTCTCCCGAGCCCGAATCGAAACGCAGTTCGTGGTTGAGCAAGGCGCGGCGGTGGGCAAATGCATGTTTGAAGCCCTCACCCAGACTCTGACGCAGTGCATCCATCACCGAATGAGCCGGCTCGGTAACCCGCATGTCGGAGACCACACGGCGGTAGGCCGGGTTGTCGAGAACGACCTTGCCCTCCACGTCGAGCAGAGCAACCGCCACTGGCGCCACCGAAATCACCGACTCGATGAGCTGCTTGTGATTGCTCAGTTGCTGCGCCAGACGATGCTCTTCCGTAGCATCCCAGTGCATGCCGAGGTAACGGGTTTCCTCTCCTCTGTTCGCAGAGGACCGCAAAGGCGTCACCGTCAGTTCGGCCACATAAGGCGTTCCGTCTCGGCGGCGGTTGAGCAGACGCCCGGTCCAGGACTGGCCAGCCTTCAGGGCCTGCCACATGGTCTGGTAGACCGAGCGTGGCGTTGATTTATAGGACAAGAGCGATTGCCGCTGCCCAACCACCTCGGGTGCCGCATACCCGGTGATCACCGAAAAGGCCGGGTTCACATAAAGGATGTGCGCATTGGCATCCGTAATCGAGATCGCAATCGCAGATTGCTCCACCGCATCATGAAACACGGCGTCGGAGAACACGGCATGCATCGAATCAGAAGCCGGCATTGAAGTCTCTCAAAGGACAGGTCAATCCTTTCTAGCAATCCTTGTGCCAAACCTGACAATTCAGCGCACTTGTCCGGTGCATGACACCCAAACGCCTGCATGCCCGCGGAATCCTCACTTCGCGCTCACCACCACCGCGCGGCCGAACCTACCGTATTTGATGTCGCGTTTACGACAATCGCGCCTCGACTGGTGTACTCGACACACGCCACAGTCCTGCGGGAAACACCCGCAACCATACAAATCAATCACTTGCAAAAATTTTCGCCGTGGCATGTCTCATGCAACACAGCGTATGAAAACCGCAATGACGGAGATCGTCGGCAATGAGTGAATGGTTGATGCTGCTGCTGGGCACGGCGCTGGTTAACAACGTCGTGCTGGTGAAATTCCTGGGACTGTGCCCCTTCATGGGGGTCTCGCGCAAGATCGACAGCGCACTCGGCATGGGCATGGCCACAACTTTTGTGCTCACCCTTGCAAGCGCGGTGACCTGGGTACTCGAACATGCCTTGCTCGCACCGTTCGATCTGGGCTATCTGCGCATCCTGGGCTTCATTCTGGTCATCGCGGCAACCGTCCAGTTCGTCGAAATGGCGGTGAAGAAGAACGCGCCCGCCCTGTACAAGGTGCTCGGCATCTACCTTCCGCTTATCACGACCAACTGCGCGGTGCTTGGCGTCGCCCTGCTCAATGTCCAGGAGGACGCGGGCTTTGCCCGCAGCGTCGTCTACGGACTGGGCTCGGCTGCCGGCTTCACCATGGTTCTGGTGTTGTTCGCCGGACTGCGCGAACGCCTCGCGCTGGCCCGCGTACCGGCCGCTTTCGCGGGCGCGCCGATCGGCTTCATTACCGCCGGACTGCTGTCACTGGCGTTCATGGGCTTTTCCGGCCTGACCAATCATTGACCTGACGCTACAAAGGAGCCGACATGTTGATCGCCGTTGTTAGTCTCTCCGTTATGGGTGCTGTTTTTGGCCTCGGGCTGGGGCTTGCTGCACGCTTCTTCCATGTTGAACGTGACGGCGCTGAAGCCGAGATCGAAGCCATGATGCCCGGCACCAATTGTGGTCAGTGCGGTTTTCCCGGCTGCGCCGGGGCGGCGGAGGCACTCATCGCAGGGGACGCACCCGCCAGTTGCTGCCCGCCCGGTGGCCTGCAGCTGGCCGAAGCGCTGGCGGCAAGGCTCGGGCTCCCGCTCGACGCCAGTGCAATCCAGCCGCAGCGCCCACGCATCGCGGAAGTCCGCGAGGACATTTGCATCGGATGCACCAAGTGCTTCAAATCCTGCCCCACCGATGCTGTGCTGGGTGCCGTGAAGCAGATCCACGCGGTGATTCGCGAGGCCTGCACCGGCTGCGCGAAATGCGAAGAGGTCTGCCCCACCGGGGCAATCGAGCTTGCTCCGGTGCCCGTCACACAGCAAACCTGGGTCTGGCCGAAACCGGTCAGCGCCTGAGAACGACGCCATGAATACCCCTGCACCTCTTCCCACCCATTCTTTCCTGCGCCGCCTGCTGCAGCGCTGGGGCGCACACCCGGAAGCCCGCAAACACCCCGCCGCTGACACCGATGTCACGGTGCTGCCGCTGCCACCACGGCTGATCCTGCCGCTGGCCCAGCATATCGGCGCCCCGGCGCGCCCACTGGTGCAGGCTGGACAATACGTGCTGCGCGGCGAACTCATCGCCGAAGCGCAGGGGGCGATCTCCGCACCCCTGCATGCGCCGACATCCGGCACCATCATCGGCATCGCGGACGTGCCGGTGCCGCACGCCTCAGGCCTGGCAGGCCCGGCCATCCTGCTCGAAACCGACGGCCGTGACGAAGCCCTGCCTGCAGAGCACGCAGACCCGTTCAGTCTCGAACCGGCCGAGATCGCTCGCAGGGTTGCCGCTGCCGGAGTCGTCGGCATGGGCGGCGCAACCTTCCCGTCTGCAGTCAAGCTCGCACTCGGCCAGAAGAACCCGATCCCCACCCTGATTCTGAACGGCGGCGAATGCGAACCTTACCTGTCGTGCGACGATCGTCTGATGCGCGAACGCGCACCGGAGGTGATCGACGGTGCGCGCATCATTCTGCGGGCCATCGGCGGCGAACGCGCACTGATCGGGGTCGAGAGCAACAAACCTCAGGCGATCGCCGCCCTGCGTGCGGCGGCCGATGGCATCGCCGACGTCGACATCGTCGAAGTTCCGAGCCGCTATCCGATGGGCTCGGAGAAGCAGCTCATTTCCTGGCTGACCGGGCGCGAGATTCCGGCGGAAGGTCGTTCGGCCGATATCGGGGTGATGGTGCAGAACGTCGGCACCGCCGCTGCCATTCATCGCGCAATCCGCTTTGGTGAGCCGCTCACCCGGCGCATCATCACCGTTGCGGGCGGCGCCATCCGCACGCCGCGCAACCTTGAGGTTCGCATCGGCACGCCGCTGTCCACCCTGGTGGCATTCTGCGGCGGAACGACCGAACCGGTCGCGCGCTGGGTCATGGGTGGGCCGATGATGGGATTGTCCATCCACTCGCTCGACATCCCGGTGATCAAGGGCAGTGGCGGACTGCTTGGACTGGTCGAACACGAACTCGCAGCCCTCCCGGAACCCGGCCCCTGCATTCGCTGTGCCGCCTGCGTGGGCGCCTGCCCGATCGGACTGATGCCGCTGGAGATGGCCGCGCTGATCAAGAACGGCGACCTCAAGGCTTCGGTCGAGATCGGCCTCAAGGACTGCATCAGCTGCGGCACCTGCTCTTTCGTCTGCCCTTCCCAGATTCCGCTCGTGCAGTATTTCAACCATGCCAAGGGCGAACTCGCGGCACAAGGCCGAAACCGCATGAAGCAGGATGCCATCAAGGAACTCGTCGACGCGCGTGAAAGCCGCATGGAGCGCGAAGCACGCGAGAAGGCCGAGGCCGCAGAGCGCCGCAAGGCCGAACGCGCCCGCGCCAAGGCAGCCGCAGCAGCAAAGGCAAGTGCAGCCGTACAAACGAACGAGGAGACCACGGCATGAGTCCGATTTCCTCCCCTCACGCTCACGGCGCCCATTCCGTCGGCCGCGTCATGCTGCTGGTGATGCTGGCACTGAGCCCGGCAACCGCGGCCGGCTTCTGGCAGTTTGGCTGGCCGGCAATCACGCTGTGGTGTGTCACCATTCTTTCCGCCCTCCTTTCCGAGGCCTTCTGCGCGCGACTGGCCGAACGGCCGGCCGGGCCCATGCTTGCCGACGGCTCGGCAATGCTCACTGGCTGGCTGCTTGCCCTGTCCCTCCCCCCCTGGGCACCGTGGTGGATCGCCGCGGCGGGCGCGAGCTTCGCCATCATCGTGGCCAAGCATGCATTCGGCGGACTGGGGCAAAACCTCTTCAACCCGGCGATGGCCGCGCGGGTGATGCTGCTGATCTCGTTCCCGGTCGAGATGACGCAATGGCTTGCCCCCAATGCAGCGGGCATGAGTGCCGGGCTTGACCCGATGACTGCATTCAGCGTGACCTTCGCTGGCAACGTGCCGGACGCGATGACGAGTGCGTCGCTGCTGGGCCACGTCAAGGCCGAAGCATCGCGCGGCATCGCGCTGTCGCAATCGTTGACCGGCTACTGGGATCCGTTCAGTTTCGGCCTTGGTCAGCGCGCCGGCAGTCTGGGGGAAACCAGTGCGCTGCTGCTCGCCACTGGCGGTCTGTTCCTGGTGCTGAAGCGGGTGATCGGCCTGCGCATTCCGGCCGCCTTCATTCTGGGCGTGGTGCTCCCCGCCGCCTTTGCGCACCTTCTGGCCCCCGACCAGTATCTGCCCCCCCTGGCTCACCTGCTGACCGGTGGCGTCATGCTCGGTGCCTTCTTCATTGCCACCGACTATGTGAGCTCGCCAAGCACCCCGCTCGGGCAGTGGATCTTCGGGCTGGGCTGCGGCGTGCTGACCTGGGTCATCCGCACCTGGGGCGCTTATCCGGAAGGCGTGGCCTTCGCAGTGCTGCTCATGAATTCAGCCACGCCCCTGATCGACCGTGCAACACGTCCCCGCATCTTTGGCCGACGCCGCAACGGTCACTCGATGACCGCCCCCTGACCAGCCTTTAAGCGCCGAACCCAGCCATGCGCAAATCGTCATTGTTCTCTCCGCCCCTCGAAGCCCTGTGGTATCAGGGCGCATCGCTCGGCCTTGTCGCCCTGAGCGCAAGCGCTGCTCTCGCCTTCGCGCACCAGGCCACCGGCCCCGCCATTGCCGAGGCCGCCGCTCGCGACACGGCGACCTCGCTGGCACAGGTGTTGCCACCGGACTTTGCCGACAACGACCTGCTCAAGGACACCATCAGCCTGCCGATGACAGGCGATCAGCCGCTGACGGTTTACCAGGCACGTCAAACCAACGAGGTCCGGGGCGTGGTCTTCGCCGTCACCGCCAAGGGTTACGGCGGACCGATTCGCATCATGATGGGTGTCGATCGCAGCGGTCGCCTGCTCGGCGTGCGCGTCACCCGCCACACTGAGACCCCCGGGCTCGGTGACAAGATCGAGTTCGCCAAGAACCCGTGGATCGACAGCTTCGCCGGCAAGTCGCTTGAGTCCCCGCCACCAGCGCGTTGGGCGGTGAAGAAGGACGGTGGTGACTTCGACCAGTTCGCCGGCGCCACGATCACCCCGCGCGCAGTCGTCAATGCGGTCCGTGGCGGGCTCGAACTGTTTGCGCACAACCGCAGCGCCATGCTGGGCGATGACCATCACCAGTTGCCCCTGAAGAAGGAACCGACATCATGAGTCTGCACTGCAAGGACACAGGCTCCGAACCTGAAGCGCCCCCCAGTCTGCCATTCGGCAACATCATCCGCGACGGTGTGTGGCGGCAGAACGTGGTGTTTACGCAGATGCTCGCGCTCTGCCCCTTGATGGCAGTCACCAGCACGGCCACGAACGGCCTCGGCATGGGGCTCGCCTCCACCGCCGTACTGGTGCTGTCGAACGCCATCGTTGCAGCGATCCGCAACTTCGTCAGCCCCAGCGTGCGTATCCCGACCTTCATCGTGCTGATTGCCACCCTGGTGACCCTTGTCGACATGAGCCTGAACGCCTGGCTTCACGACCTGCACAAGGTGCTCGGGCTGTTCATCGCCCTGATCGTGGTCAACTGCGCGATCCTCGGCCGTGCAGAAGCCTTCGCCTCGCGCCAGCCGGTACTCTTGTCCATCATCGACGGCATCGCCATGGGGCTGGGTTTTACGCTGGCACTGGTCGTGCTCGGCGCGACGCGCGAAGTGCTCGGCAGCGGCACCCTTTTTGCCAGTGCCAGCCTGCTGCTTGGCGAGTCATTCAGCTTCCTCGAGATCACGGTCATTCCCGACTACAAGGGTTTCCTGATGATGATCCTGCCGCCCGGCGGCTTCCTCGCCCTCGGTTTCCTGATGGCATTGCAGCGCCACATCGAGACACGACGTGTGCGCCAGACACCCTTGCCTGAAGCCATGCCGGCCGCAGGCGCCCCCCTCTGAGCGAGCATCAGAATGAGAATCGGCATTGCATACTCCGACGGGAACCAGCATTGCTGGCTTCGTATCGATGTAGCGGACGAGGCCACGGTGCAGGATGCGATCGAGCACTCGGGCGTGCTGACGATGTATCCGCAGATCGACCTGTCGCAGCAGAAGGTCGGCATCTTCGGCAAGCTGACCAAACTCGACGCACCACTGCGACCGGGCGACCGGGTCGAAATCTATCGCCCGATCACCTGTGATCCGACCCAGGTGCCGCGGCGAGGCGGACTGGAGGATGACGAGGACTGAAGGAGGATATGCTGGCAGCAGCATCGCACCTGGGAGATACTATCGTCATTGCATGACCCCGAGTAGCTATGCTCGTTGCCATTGTCGACGACACTCCGCTGAACCTGACCCTGATGGAAACCCTGGTTGGCCGCGTGGGTGGCTGCGAGGCGGTGTGCTTTGGCGAACCGCTCACCGCGCTCGACTGGTGCGAACGCAATGAACCCGACCTGATCATCGTCGACTACATGATGCCGGGTATCGACGGCATCGAGTTCATTCGTCGGATCCGGGCCCTGCGTGACCATGACGATCTGCCCATCCTGATGGTCACGGCAAACAACGAGCGCCGCACCCGCTACGACGCGCTCGAATTCGGCGCCAATGATTTTCTCAACAAGCCGATCGACCCGCACGAATTCGAACCCCGGGTACGCAACATGCTCAAGCTGCGCGAGGCCCATCTCGCGACGCGTGACCGCGCGGCGCGACTCGCCGAAGCGGTACGACAGGCGACCGCGGAAATCCACGCCCGCGAACGCGAAACCATCACCCGTCTGGCGCGTGCTGCCGAATTCCGCGACCCTGAAACCGGCGCCCACATTCAACGCATGGCGCATTACTCCGCCCTGATCGCCCGCCGCCTGAACATGAGCGAGCAGTACACCGACGAGATGCTGCAGGCAGCCCCCATGCACGATGTCGGCAAACTGGGGATTCCGGACTACATCCTGCTGAAAGCGGGCCGCCTCAGTGTGGAAGAAATGGCAGTGATGAAGCGCCACCCGGCCATCGGCTACGACATCCTCAAGGACTCGTCTTCATCTGTCGTACGGATGGGCGCAGTCATCGCGCTCAGCCACCACGAAAAATTCGATGGCACCGGCTATCCCGGCAAACTGAGGGCTTCCGAGATCCCGCTGGAAGGTCGCATCGTTGCCGTCGCCGACGTGTTCGACGCGCTGACCTCGGAGCGCCCCTACAAGCACGCCTGGCCGCTGGACAAGGCCATCGCCTTCCTGCGTGAGGGCCGTGGCAATCACTTCGACCCGTCCTGCGTCGACGCCTTTCTGCGCGGCTGGAAGGAGGTGATCGAAATCCGGAAGCGCTTTCAGGACCAGTGGTAAGCGCCGGCGTGAGCCATCTCATCGCGCCGCCCGGCAGATTTCAACGCGGCTTGCGCTCGATCAGTTCGACCTTGTAGCCGTCAGGATCTTCAACGAAGGCGATGACCGTGCTGCCGTGCTTCATTGGCCCGGCTTCGCGTACAACCTTGCCGCCACGCGCACGAATATCGTCACAGGCCTTCCCTGCATCCGGCACTTCCAGCGCGATATGCCCATAGGCCGTGCCAAGATCGTACGTGTCCACATCCCAGTTATGGGTGAGCTCAAGCACCGCGCCTTCGTCCTCGTCCTGATAGCCGACAAACGCCAGCGTGAATTTTCCGTCCGGGAAATCGTTGCGACGCAACAGTCGCATGCCGAGCACTTCGGTATAAAAGGCAATCGATCGATCCAGATTGCCTACGCGCAACATGGTGTGGAGCATTCTCATGGTTCAGTCCTCTTGTATGACGGGGGGAAGGTCCCGGGCATCGATCAATGGCAGCCGGCCACCCTGCACCCGCAACCGCCGGCGTGCGTCCTGCCAGCCGGGGTAAAGCCGTTCCACCACCGACCAGAAGCGCGGTGAATGATTCATTTCCAGCAGATGCGCAACCTCATGCGCAACAACGTAGTCGATCAGCGCGGGCTCAAGGTGAATCAGCCGCCAGTGCAGGCGAATGCCACTCCTTGAACTGCAACTGCCCCAGCGCGTGCGCGCCGCCGACAATCGGACATCGGGCAGCGGAAGCCCCAGGCGATGACAGTACTCTTCGACCCGACCACGAAACCAGTCGATTGCGCGCACGCGCAGCGCACGCACGACCTGCGCCGCTGTCGCGGAGGCCGGTAGCCACAGCTCCTCCGTACCGTCTGGCCCAAGCCGCCATTGCGTGCGGCGTCCGGGCAGGTTGGTGCGGAGGCGTGCCGTCCTGCCAAGCAGGGGAAACTCGGCGCGGTCACCGATGCTGAGGCGCTGCACGTCAGCTTGCGCCTGTTGTGCATCCAGGCGCGCCAGCAGCCAGCGCCCATGCATGCGGATAAATTGCTCGGCTTCCGCGACGGGAGTGCCGTGAGGCACCGCGACCCTGGCGCCACGGTGGTCGACCTGCAGCGCGAAGGATCGCCGGCTTGAGTGCCGCATGACGAGCGCCACCGTTCGCCCATCGATCTGCATTACATGCGCCGACTCCGCCGCTGGCGTGCGCGGACGAATCAGGCCTTGTCTGCCCACTCGAAGCCCAGTTCCCGCACCCCGGCCTTGAGTCTGGCCATGGCTTCCTCAACCCGTGCGGCGGTGCCTTTCATTCCCAGTTCGAGTGATCGCCGTTCGCCTTCTCCGGCAATCGTCGGCAGGCTGAACAGGGTCGTGTCGGGGAAGCTCGCGGTCAGTTCCCGCATGAGTCCGATCAGTTGCCCTTCATATGCATCCCATACCGTCACCGCCCGCTCGATGTAGTCCTCGGCATGATGCAGGTCGGCATAGCGATGATCGAGCACCCATTCCACCATCGGCCAGGCCATGATCGGGAAGCCAGGTACGAAATGATGGCGCTGGATCGAGAAGCCCGGAATGCGGTTGTAGGGATTGGGGATGATCTCGCTGCCGACCGGCACCACCCCCATCTGCAAGCGCTCGGGCGTCACTTCGTCGCCGAAACGGGTCCGGATCTCCGCCTCCGCCTCGGGGTGGAGCGCGATACTGGCACCGAGGGCGGTGGCAGCGCTCTGCCGGGTATGGTCGTCCGGCGTTGCACCGATGCCGCCGAAGCTGAACACCACATCACCGGTGGCAAAGGTCTGACGCAGCGTCTCCACCAGTTGTGCGGGCTCGTCACCGGCGTATCTGGCCCAGGAGAGCTTGAGCCCGCGCGCACCCAACAGTTCGATGAGGCGGGCTAGATGCTTGTCGCTACGGCGACCGGAGAGGATCTCGTCTCCGATGATGAGTGCACCGAATTTCATTCTTTGATCCGGATCGATTGAGGGACAGGAGCGGGGTCGAGTATCGTCACGCCGTTGCGCAGACGCTCGCGGCGCAGAGATTCGAGCATGAAATGTACGAAGGACAGGCCGGAAAAGGCCGGTGCAATCAGGTTTGCCAAGGGCACGTAGGCCAGCAGCGCAGTGCCGCCGCCCAGCACCATCATCGGCATGCGCTGATCCTTGCGCAGGCGGACCAGTTCGTCGCGATCGGCGTGGAACATGAGCGCGTCGTAACCGAAGGCGCGCTGGTTGAGCCAGCCGGTAAGCAGCACCGGCACGATCAGGCCGATGCCAGGAATGAGCCAGAACGGCAAGGAAAGCAATAAGGCGCCCAGGAAGAGCAGGGTTGCAACCAGTGCATTCCATCCACTGCCGACGTTGGAGCCGCCCCGACGCTGCTCGAGATCGGCATAGTCGCGCTTGGCCACCCGCTCCAGCATGAGCGGCAAGGCCACCACTGCAACAAGCACGGCGGCGGTGACATAGATCAGCGGCACGAAAGCCAGCGCGACGGCAATCTTGACCAGGACAAGGAGGATACCGGCCACCAGGTCCGACGACGCCAGCCAGTCACTCAGCCAGCTCAGGCTGCCGATCCAGTTCATCACCCCGTCGATGATGAAGGCCCAGGAGAATATACCCGCCACCGTCCACAGAACCGTTGCCAGCACGCCCGGCCAGATCAGGTGCCAGAAGATGCCGGTCCGCGTCAGGCTGCGCAGCGAACGTCCGAGTGCAAGAAAGATATCGCCCATGATCCGGCCTTTCAGCGGGGCATTCCCGGCATGCCGGGCAGCATGCCTTTCATGCCGCGCATCATCTTTGCCATCCCGCCCTTGGAGAATTGTTTCATTACCTTCTGCGTCTGCTCGAACTGGTTCAGGAGGCGATTGACCTCCTGCACGGTCACCCCCGCGCCAGCAGCAATCCTGCGCTTGCGGCTGGCCTTGAGGAGTTCGGGCTTGGCACGCTCGAGTGGCGTCATCGAATTGATGATGCCCTCGATGCGACCGATGGCCTTTTCCTCGGTCCCGCCCTGCAGCTTGCCTGCAGCCTGAGCGAACTGCGCGGGCAGTTTGTCGAGCATGGACGAGAGCCCGCCCATCTTGCGCATCTGTCCGATCTGCTCCTTGAAGTCGCTGAGATCGAAGCCCTTGCCCGTCTTCAGCTTCTGCGCGAAGGCGCGGGCCTTGTCTTCATCGACACCCTTGCGTGCCTCTTCGACCAGACCGAGGATATCGCCCATACCCAGGATGCGGCTTGCCATGCGGTCGGGGTGGAAGGGCTCGAGACCGGAAAGTTTCTCGCCCACACCGGCAAACTTGAGCGGCTTGCCCGTAACATGGCGCACGGACAGCGCCGCGCCACCCCGTGAATCGCCGTCGAGCTTGGTCAGCACCACACCAGTCAGCGGCAAGGCCTCGTTGAAGGCACGCGCGGTATTGACCGCATCCTGACCGAGCATCGCGTCGACCACGAACAAGGTTTCGATCGGGTTCACTGCGGCGTGCAGCGCCTTGATCTCGGCCATCATGGCCTCGTCGATCGCCAGGCGACCCGCAGTATCGACAAGCAACACATCGTTGTGGTGCTTGCGCGCGTAGTCCAGCGCTGCCAAGGCAATATCGACGGGCTTCTGCTCTGCGGTGGACGGGAAGAAATCGACGCCGGCCTGCGCCGCCACGGTTTTCAGCTGTTCGATTGCCGCCGGGCGGTAGACGTCGGCAGAGACCACCAGCACTTTCTTGCCATGCGTTTCCTTCAGGTGCTTGGCGAGCTTGCCGGTGGTGGTGGTCTTGCCCGCGCCTTGCAGACCGGCCATCAGTACGACAGCCGGGGGCTGAGTGGCAAGATTGAGGCCCTCATGCGCGCCGCCCATCAAGGCCTTGAGTTCGTCATGGACCACACCAACCAGTGCCTGACCCGGCGTCAGCGAGGCAATCACCTCCTGCCCGACGGCCTTTTCCTTGACGCGATTGACGAAATCCTTGACCACAGGCAGGGCGACGTCGGCTTCGAGCAGCGCCATGCGCACCTCGCGCATCGCTTCCTGAATATTGTCATCGGTCAGGCGGGCCTGCCCACGCAAGGTCTTGACGACTTTGGACAGGCGCTGAGTGAGATTATCTAGCATGTTCTGGAGACCTTCGGCCGGGGTGACTTGGAGTAAACTGCGGGTCTGTATGCACCCAATTCTACTTCATCTCCTCCCTGCGACGCTCTATGCCGGCCTTGGCGCCTGGTTCTGGCGGACTTGCGCGCTGACCGCGCCCTCCGATCAGAAGCGACAATGCATGTCCGGACGCGAGCGTCTGGTTCTGCTTCTGGCTCTCCTGATCCATGGCGCGGCACTCCACACAGCACTGTTTCCAGGCAGCGAAATGCGCTTCGGCTTCGGCGTCGCGCTGTCACTGATGGTCTGGCTTGCAATCTGCTTCTACTGGATCGAAACCCTGTACACGAGGCTCGATGGTCTGCATGCAGCCGTTCTCCCTGCCGGCGTGGTGTCCTGCCTGCTGCCCCTGATCTTCCCGGGCGAACACGTCCTGACCAACGCCACCTCACCTGCGTTTCGTGCCCACTTCATCATTGCAATGCTCGCCTACAGCCTGTTTACGCTGGCAGCACTGCACGCGATGCTGATGGCGATCGCAGAGCGCCAGCTACACAGTGCCCGCTTCTCGCGCATACTCTCCGGACTGCCGCCGCTATTGACCATGGAAGCACTTCTGTTCCGGCTGATCGGCATTGCCTTCGTCCTGCTGACCTTGACGCTGGTCTCCGGCATCGTATTCTCCGAAAGCCTCTTCGGAAAGGCATTCCGCCTTGATCACAAGACCGTCTTCGCCATCATTTCATGGCTGCTGTTCGGCACCTTGCTGTTCGGTCGTCGCGTCTGGGGCTGGCGTGGGAAACAGGCCCTCAGATGGACGCTGGCCGGTTTCGTGACACTGATGCTCGCCTATGTCGGCAGCCGCTTCGTCATCGAGGTGCTGCTTCACCATACCGCCTGAGGCGGGTTCATTGTCAATTGGCATGCATGCCGGTTGACACCGACTCCCCGGGCCTTCGATACTCGGGGCCCGCATTCTGTATTCCACTCCGTGTTAGATATCGGTCTTACGGCGCAATTCAGCGCCCTGGTTTTCCTCCTTCTGGTTTCCGGTCTGTTTTCCATGTCAGAAACCGTGATGATGGCGGCAAACCGATACCGGCTGCGCTCGCTGGCCTCACAGCAACACCGCGGCGCCATCCTTGCCGTGAATCTCCTGAACCAGACCGACCGCCTTCTCGGCGTGATCCTGCTGTTCAACAACCTGGTCAACACGGCAGCAGCAACGCTGGTCAGCGTCATCACCATGGAGCTCTTCGGTGACGATCGCTGGGCGCTAGGCGCAGCAACCCTGTTCATCACCTTCCTGATTCTGGTGTTCTCGGAAATCACGCCAAAAGTGATTGGCGCACACCATGCCGATCGCCTCGCGCTGATCGTGAGCTATCCGCTCAGCGGTCTGCTGCGGGTGTTCTACTCCGTAATCTGGTTCATCAACCTGTTCTCGAGTGGCCTGCTGCACCTGATGCGGCTGCAACCGAAACACGACAATGGCGCTGCCGCACTGTCGATCGAGGAACTGCGCTCGATGGTGCTTGAGTCGGGTCAGTACATCCCCAAGACTCACCGCAGCATCCTGGTCAATCTGTTCGACCTCGAGAGCATTACCGTCGAAGACGTGATGACGCCTCGGGGCGCGATTGACGGCATCGATCTGTCGATGCCGATCCACGAGTTGCGCGAACGCATCGCGACCAGCTATCACACCCGGCTCCCGGTCTATGACGGTGACAGCGAACAGGTGATCGGCGTCCTCCATCTGCGTCGACTGTTGGGAGAGGTCCTCGCGACCGAGCTCAATGTCGAGCTGATTCGTGAGCTGATGGCGAAGCCTTATTTCGTCCCGGCGGACACTCAACTCTACTCCCAGATCCAGTTTTTCCAGGAGAACCAACAGCGACTTGCCCTGGTGGTGGACGAATATGGCGAAATGCTCGGTCTCATCACCTTGGAAGACATCATCGAAGAGCTCATTGGCAAATTCACCACCAGCACCCCGGAATCCGGCCGCCGTCTGAAGTGGGGTGAGGATGGAAGCATCACCGTCGACGGGAGCACGAACCTCAGGGAAATCAACCGCGAACTCGGGCTCGAGCTACCGATTGACGGACCGAAAACCCTCAACGGCTTGCTCCTTGAGTACCTTCAGGACATTCCTGAAACCGGCCTGTCCGTGCGAATTGCGGGCACGCCAATCGAAGTCATTCAAACCCAGGACCGGCGGGTTCGCACCGCCCGCCTGTTCCGCTCGGGCTGACGCGGGCCGTGCGGAAACGCCCGGAGCCCACGGCTCAGCCCGGCGCGGGGCTTTACAAGCCGTGGCGGGGCGTGCAACATCGAATGTCACTTAATTACGATTGCCGGCGCTGCAAGCACCGGTGCTTCGAGAGCGGGAAATGGCAGCAAACCCACAGACCGCATTGAGCGGACTTGCCCGGGCACTTATTCAGAACGGTCGCCTTACTGAAGCCGACGCGTTGAGCTGTTCACCCACGGCAAACGGCTCGACCAACGCCTTCCTCCTTGAAGTGTGCCAACGCGGGCTGATGAATCCGCGGGAAATTGCCAGATTCGCTGCCGACACTTTTGGCTATCCACTGCTGGACATCAATGCAGTCGATCGCAGCGCACTCCCGCGCGATGCCATTGATCGCAAGCTGATGAATCGACATCAGGTGGTCGCCCTCGGCAAGCGCCAGAACCGGCTTACGCTGGCCGTCGCTGACCCCTCCAACATGCGGGTGCTGGACGAAATCCGTTTTCAGACCGGCCTGCAGCTTGATCTGATCATTGTTGAAGTCGACAAACTCGGCAAACTCGCCGAGACGCTCAGCGAGTCCGCACAGCAGACCTTGCAGGATCTGACCGGCGAAGATTTCGACATGGACCTCCTGCAACAGGATGGCCCGGCCGATCAGCCCGCGGACGACAGCTCCGAAGTCGACGATGCGCCTGTCGTCAAATTCATCCAGAAAATCCTGATCGACGCGATCAATGAGGGCGCATCCGACGTCCATTTCGAGCCCTACGAAAAATACTACCGTATCCGCGTCCGCACCGATGGCATCCTGCGTGAAATCGCGCAACCACCCCTGGTACTGAAGGAAAAGATCGCAGCGCGGATCAAGGTCATTTCGCGTCTCGACATTTCCGAGAAACGCGTACCGCAGGACGGTCGCATGAAACTCGTCCTCTCCAAGAACAAGGCCATCGATTTCCGGGTTTCCTCGCTGCCGACCCTGCATGGCGAGAAGATCGTGATGCGTATTCTCGATCCGAGCTCGGCAATGCTCGGCGTCGATGCGCTCGGTTACGAGCCCGAGCAGAAAAAAGCGCTCCTCGATGCCGTCGAACGCCCCTACGGCATGATTCTGGTCACTGGCCCGACGGGTTCGGGCAAGACGGTGTCGCTTTATACCTGCCTGAATCTGCTCAACAAGGCGGGCGTCAACATTTCCACCGCAGAGGACCCAGCGGAAATCAACCTGCCGGGGATCAACCAGGTCAACGTAAACGAAAAAGCGGGCCTGACATTCGCCGCTTCGCTGCGTGCTTTTCTGCGACAGGATCCGGACGTCATCATGGTCGGCGAAATTCGCGACCTTGAAACGGCGGAGATCTCGGTCAAGGCCGCGCAAACCGGCCACCTTGTACTTTCCACACTGCACACCAATGACGCCCCATCCACGCTGGAGCGCTTGAAGAACATGGGCGTGGCGCCATTCAACATCGCGTCGTCCGTGATCATGATCACCGCGCAGCGCCTTGCACGCAGGCTGTGCACCTGCAAAAAACCGATAGACATTCCCATCGAAGCCCTGCTTCAGGCCGGCTTCCATGAAGACGATCTAGACGGGAGTTGGCAGCCCTATGGCCCGGTCGGCTGCGATCGATGCAAGGGCAGCGGTTATAAGGGGCGTGTAGGCATCTATCAAGTCATGCCGGTCTCCGAGGAGATTGCGCATATCATCATGACCAACGGCAACTCAATGGATATTGCAGCCCAGGCAGAGCGTGAGGGCGTGAAGGATCTGCGCAAATCCGGTTTGCTCAAGGTTCGCCAGGGCGTGACCTCACTAGAGGAAGTGCTGGCAAGCACCAACGAATAAAACAAATACACAGGGAAATCCACTCATGGCGACTGCATCCCGAACTGCCAAACGCCGCGTGAGCGTCGGACCGAAGGAAGAGTTGTACAGCTGGGAAGGCAAGGACAAGACCGGGAAGATCATCCGCGGCGAGATGCGCGCTACTGGCGATGCCGTGGTTCACGCATCGTTGCGCCGCCAGGGGGTGCTGGTCACCAAAGTCAAGAAACAGAGAATGTCCCGTGGTCACAAGATCACGGACAAGGACGTTGCACTCTTCACGCGCCAGCTTGCCACGATGATGAAAGCGGGCGTGCCGCTGCTTCAGGCTTTCGATATTGGCATCAAGGGCTCGGGCAACCCGAGCCTCGCACGAATGCTCAATGAAGTTCGCACCGACGTAGAGACGGGCTCAAGCCTCTCGCAGGCGTTCAGCAAACACCCTGTGCACTTCGACAAACTCTTCTGCAATCTGGTGGCGGCCGGCGAACAGGCAGGCATTCTGGACAACCTGCTCGACCGCATTGCGACCTACAAGGAAAAGATTCTTGCCATCAAGAGCAAGATCAAATCGGCACTGTTTTATCCAATCGCCGTGGTAGTGGTTGCGGTGGTGGTCGTAACGGTGATCATGCTGTTCGTCGTTCCGGAATTCAAGAACGTATTCGCTAGCTTTGGCGCCGAGCTGCCTGGCCCGACCCTGATTGTGATCGGCATCTCGGATTTTTTCGTCGAGTACTGGTATCTGTTATTCGGCATCGTAATCGGCACAATCCTGGGGATTGCGTTCCTGTACAAGCGCTCGCCTGCAATGCAGATTGCGGTGGACCGCGCGGTGCTGAAGCTCCCTGTCGTGGGAGACATCGTATTGAAAGCCACCGTGGCAAGGTGGGCACGTACGCTTTCGACCATGTTCGCGGCAGGCGTCCCCCTGGTTGAAGCACTGGACTCCGTCGCAGGCGCTGCGGGGAACTACGTCTACCTGACGGCCACCAAGGAAATCCAGAACGAGGTCAGCAGCGGCACCAGTCTCACCGTGGCCATGCAGAACGCAAATGTCTTCCCGACGATGGTGGTGCAAATGGTGTCGATCGGCGAAGAATCCGGCCAGCTCGACAGCATGTTGTCGAAGGTTGCAGACTTTTTCGAACAGGAGGTGGACGACGCTGTTGCCGGCCTGTCCACCCTGCTGGAGCCGATCATCATGGTCTTCCTCGGCGTCGTGATCGGCGGCCTGGTCGTTGCCATGTACCTGCCGATCTTCAAACTCGGCTCTGTTGTCTGATCTTTCCGGGCCCGGTATCAACCGGGCCCGGACCTTCTGCAAATTCATTCCATGTCAGAGCTCCTGAGCGACCCGGTCGCCTTCGTTCCTCTCGTCACGCTGCTCGGCCTCTTTGTCGGCAGCTTCCTCAACGTCGTGATCCATCGCCTGCCCCGGATGATGGAGCGCGAGTGGCTGGTACAGGCGGCGGAGATGCGCGGCGAACCCGCCCCCGAATCCGAGCGCTTCAATCTCGCCGCCCCTCGATCACGCTGCCCACATTGCGGACACCTGATCTCCGCGCTGGAGAACATCCCGGTGGTGAGCTATCTGTTTCTGCGCGGCCGTTGCGGGCACTGCTCCGCACCGATCAGTCGCCGCTATCCCATGGTAGAGATGCTCACGGCGGTGCTTTCGGGCTACGCGGCCTGGCATTTCGGTTTCGGCCTGGCTGTCGCCGGGGCGCTGATCTTCCTCTGGGCCATGATTGCCCTTGCCTTCATCGATCTCGACACCCAACTGCTTCCGGACGACATCACGTTGCCGCTGCTCTGGCTTGGACTCGTTTTCAATCTCGCGGGCGTCTATACAGACCTGCCCAGCGCGGTGGTTGGCGCAATGGCGGGTTACCTGACGTTGTGGTCGATCTTCTGGCTGTTCAAACTTGCGACGGGCAAGGAGGGCATGGGCTACGGCGACTTCAAACTCCTTGGCGCCATTGGTGCATGGCTGGGCTGGCAGACGCTGCCCCTGACCATCCTTCTGTCCTCGGTCGTCGGGGCCGTGGTTGGCATCAGCCTGATCGCATTCGCCCGCCACGGCAGGAACGTCCCGATACCCTTCGGCCCCTATCTGGCAACGGCCGGCATCATCGCGCTGTTCTGGGGTGAGGCGATCACGCAGCGCTACTTGGGCGCGCTCTGAGCACCTCCCCCCAGTTTGCACACCCGCTGCAATCAGGTACTGCCAGCAGAGCTTGAATTCGGGCCCGGCAGCCCTCATGTTCGAAGCAGCCAACAAAGCTTGGCACTTTGCTTTTTCCTTATGCTGCATTGCGTTAGACTTGCGCACTTGCCTTTCCGGAGCTTGTCATGCCCATCTACGAATACCGTTGTGAAAACTGTGGATTCCAGAAGGAACATCTGCAGAAAATGAGCGACCCGGTGCTCGACACCTGCCCCAGCTGCGGCAAAAGCAGCTACGTCAAACTCTTGTCGGCTGCCGGATTCCAGTTGAAAGGCAGTGGCTGGTACGCAACCGATTTCAAAGGTGGCGGCAAGACCTCGTCCGCTGCGGGCGCGGGGTCTTCAGCGTCGTCGGATGCGGGCAGTGCGTCGGCATGTGCGGGCAGCTGTGCCTGCCACCCGTCCTGACCCCAGCGTCCTAGCGAAATATCGCGTGAAAAAATACTTCATCACCGGCCTGTTGATCTGGATTCCGCTGACCATCACCTTCATGGTGCTGGCATGGATCATCAACACCCTGGATCAAATCCTGCTGTGGTTGCCGAGTGGCTCCCAACCAAGGGATGTGATCGGGTTCAACATCCCGGGCATCGGCGTGCTGGCCAGCCTGCTCATTGTGTTTCTCACCGGCTTGGTCGCCGCGAATGTACTGGGTCAGAAAGTCGTGCAGCTATGGGAAGGCATCCTTGCACGCATCCCGGTGGTGAAGTCGATCTACTACAGCGTGAAGCAGGTTTCCGACACGCTGTTTTCCAGCAGCGGACAGGCCTTTCGCAAGGCGTTGCTGGTGCAGTACCCACGACAGGGTTCGTGGACGATTGCATTCCTCACGGGCAAGCCTGGCGGTGATGCTGCCAAACACCTGGAAGGCGACTTCGTCAGTATTTATGTCCCGACCACGCCCAACCCGACCTCTGGTTTTTTCCTGATGATGCCCAAAGAGGACGTCATCGAGCTCGATATGAGCGTGGACGAAGCGTTGAAATACATCATTTCAATGGGGGTGGTCTCGCCCCCGGCGCGCAAGCCGCCGCAACGGACCACACTGCTCAACGAATGACCATTACCTGAATCCCGCAGCCTTTTTCGGGCTGTGTCTGAATTGCCGGAAATCAAATCATGCGTACTCAATACTGCGGCCAGGTCACTGCCGCCAACCTCGACCAGACTGTCACCCTGTGTGGCTGGGTGCACCGCCGCCGCGACCACGGAGGCGTGATCTTCATCGACCTGCGTGACCGTGAAGGTCTGGTTCAGGTCGTCTGCGACCCCGACCGTGCCGAGATGTTCAGCGTCGCGGAATCGGTCCGCAATGAGTTCGTACTCAAGATGAGCGGCAAGGTTCGCCGCCGCCCCGCAGGCACCGAGAACGCCAACCTGACCTCCGGCGAGATTGAGGTGCTGTGCCACGAGATCGAGGTACTGAATACCTCCGTGACGCCGCCATTCCAGCTCGACGACGAGAACCTGTCCGAAACGGTGCGCCTGACCAGCCGCGTCATCGACCTGCGCCGCCCGCAAATGCAGAAGAACATGATGCTGCGCTACAAGGCCGCCATGTCCTTCCGCCGCTTCCTCGACGGCGCCGGCTTCATCGACATCGAAACCCCGATGTTGACCAAGAGCACGCCCGAAGGTGCCCGCGACTATCTGGTTCCCTCCCGCGTCCATCCGGGCCAGTTCTTCGCGCTGCCGCAATCACCGCAGCTGTTCAAGCAGTTGCTGATGGTCGCCGGCTTTGATCGCTACTACCAGCTCACGAAGTGCTTCCGCGACGAGGATCTTCGCGCCGACCGCCAGCCCGAGTTCACCCAGGTTGATATCGAGACCTCGTTCATGAACGAGGAAGAGATCACCGCGCTGATGGAAGAGATGATCCGCTTCGTGTTCAAGGAAACGCTCGCGGTCGAGCTGCCCTCGCCCTTCCCACGCATGAGCTACGCAGAGGCCATGCGCCGCTTCGGTTCGGACAAACCCGACCTGCGCGTCACCCTCGAGCTCACCGACGTCACTGATGCGGTGCAGGATGTCGCGTTCAAGGTCTTCTCCGGCCCGGCCACGTCCGGCGGACGTGTTGCAGCGATGCGCGTCCCGGGTGGCGCCAGCCTGAGTCGCGGCGAAATCGATGAATACACCAAGTTCGTCAGCATTTACGGCGCCCGCGGCCTGGCCTACATCAAGGTCAATGATGCGGCCCAACCCAACGAAACCGGTCTGCAGTCCCCTATCGTCAAGAACCTGCACGAGACGGCGCTGCGTACCATTCTCGAGCGCACCGGTGCCCAGTCCGGCGACCTGATCTTCTTCGGTGCAGACAAGACCAAGGTCGTCAACGACGCCCTCGGCGCACTGCGCACCAAAGTCGGTCACGAGAAGGGCTTCGTCACTGGCGAAGCCTGGTGCCCGCTGTGGGTGGTCGACTTCCCGATGTTCGAATACGACGAAGAGAGCAAGCGCTGGACCGCCTGCCACCACCCCTTCACCAGCCCGAAAGACGAGCATCTCGACCTGCTCACCACCAACCCGGGCGAATGCCTCGCCAAGGCCTACGACCTGGCGCTCAACGGCTGGGAGATCGGTGGCGGCTCGGTCCGTATCCACCGTGCCGACGTACAGGCCAAGGTGTTCGATGCGCTCAACATCGGCCCTGAAGAGCAGCAGACGAAATTCGGCTTCCTGCTCGACGCCCTCAAGTACGGCGCACCGCCGCACGGTGGACTGGCCTTTGGTCTGGACCGTGTCGTGACCATGATGGCCGGCGCCGAGTCGATCCGCGACGTGATCGCTTTCCCCAAGACGCAGCGCGCGCAGTGCCTGCTGACCGATGCACCGGGCGAAGTGGACGAAAAGCAGCTGCGCGAACTTCACATCCGCCTGCGGCAGAAGGTCGAAACGCAGGTCGAGGTCGACAAGACCTGATTCAGACCACTGCAATGAAAAAATGCCGCGATCAGATCGCGGCATTTTTTTGCTCCGAACACTTCAAGCGCGTCGTTCACCGCATGAAACGCTCCTCGGCGATGGCATCGGCCACTTCGCCGGTCGGACGTGCTTCCTTCAACGCGCGCTCGAAGACCTCCATCAGGTTGTCGTAAATGCCGTCGACGTGGCCCACCAGTGCAGCGCGGTCAAAGCCAATGCGCTCGTGGTAGACATCGATGATGCCGCCCGCGTTGATCACATAGTCAGGCGCATACAGGATGCCGCGCTTCATGAGTTCGAGCCCGTGGCGAGCCTCGGCCAGCTGGTTGTTCGAAGCGCCAGCGACGATTGAGGCCTTCAACTGCGGAATGGTCTGGTCGTTCAGGATGGCGCCAAGCGCACAGGGCGCAAACACGTCGACGTCGAGACCGAAGATTTCGTCCGGTGCTACCACGGTCGCACCAAGCACCTTTGCGGCCTCAGCCAGCGACTCACGATGGATGTCGGTGATCCACAGCCTGGCGCCCGCTTCCTTCAGCTGCTGCGCAAGGTCCAGCCCGACATGCCCCACGCCCTGTACCGCCACGCGCAGACCGTCGAGCGAATCGCGACCGAGCTTCGCCTTCACCGCCGCCTTGATGCCCACAAAAGTGCCGTAGGCCGTCGCTGGTGACGGGTCACCGCTGCGGGTACCGCCATCGGTCGGTTTATCGACGATGCCTGACACATGTGCGGTGAACTGCGCCATGTACTTCATGTCTTCCACGCTGGTGCCGGAGTCTTCGGCGGCAATGTAACGGCCGTTCAGATTTTCCAGCGCGCGGGCAAACGCCGCGAGCAGGGCCGGCGTCTTCTCGGTGCGCGGGTTGCCGATGATCACCGACTTGCCGCCGCCGAGCTTCAGGTTGGCCATGGCGGACTTGTAGGTCATGCCGCGCGACAGCCGCAGCACGTCGCGCACGGCCTCCTCTTCGCTGGCATACGGCCACATCCGGCAGCCGCCGAGCGCAGGCCCGAGGTTCGAGTTGTGCACGGCGATGATCGCCTTCAGCCCGCTCTTGTCGTCGCTGCAGAACACGACCTGTTCGTGATCGGCGAAATCGCTCAATGAAAATACAGCCATGGGGGTCTCCTTCCTTGTGTGGATGTTTGCAGCACGACACGCGCCCTCACTTGTGGTGTGGGCTGAGTTGTTCTGCAGGGGGTAAATGAATTTGGCGCGGCCCGGAACGCTCATGCGCTACGGGCCGCGTCACGGCGCAAGCGGGCTTAGCCGGCAATCACCGCAATCGTCCTGCGAGCCTTGCCGCCTGCAGTCTCCGCGAGTGGCTGACGCGCCTGGAATGCCGCAAGCAGTGCGGCCTCGCGCTTCTTCGCCTGCGCCAGGTAGCGTTCGCGCACATGACCGAAGCCGCGGATCTGCTCCGGCAGGGCAGCGAGCTCGACGGCAGTCTCGTGGTTGGCGAGTTCCAGCCCGCGCAGCATCTCGTCGATCAACTGTTCATAGTCTGCAATCAGTTGCCGGTCGAGCTTGCGATCATGGCTGCGCGCAAAGGGATCGAGCGCGCCACCGCGCAGATGACGGAACTTCGTCAGCATCCGCATCGCCTTGAGCATCCACGGCCCGTAGGATTTTTTCTGCAACTCGCCGCTCTGCGGGTCCTTGTCTGCCAGCATCGGCGGGGCGAGATGGAAGACCAGCGAATAGTCTCCTTCGAACTGTTCATCGACACGCTTGAGGAAGTCACTGTCGGTGTACAGGCGCGCGACTTCGTATTCGTCCTTGTACGCAAGCAGCTTGTAATAGCCGCGTGCCACGGCCTCGGTCAGCAGCGTAATGCCCGGCATCACCTGCGCCTCGGCGGCGCGCACGCGATCGACGAGCTTGGTATAACGGGCTGCATACGCGGCATTCTGGTAGTCGGTCAGCTGCGCCTTGCGGCGGGCAATCACCTCGTCGACCGTGGTCGACAGCGTGTGATGCGCCGGCTTGCCGTGCTGCGGCCTGGCCGCCTCACTCACGGCGCTCAGATCCACTGCGGCCCGCCGCCCCCACTGAAACGCCGCCTTGTTTGCTGCCACCGCAGCCCCGTTGATCTCGATCGCACGCAGAATGGCGTAGTCGCTCAGCGGCACCAGGCCCTTCTGCCAGTCATAGCCGAGCATGAAGAGGTTGGTAGCGATCGCATCACCGAGAAGGCTGGTCGCCAGACGGGAAGCATCGATAAACTCTGCCGCTTCGGCACCCACGGCCTCGACGATCTGTTGCTCCATCGACCCGGCCGGAAACTGCGGGTCCGGCACCTTCATGGCGTCACCGCTGCGGGCCTGGGCAGCGAAGCCACGCACGAACTCGCTGGTCATGGATTGATCGCGGTTGATCACGACCCGGGTGTGGCCATTTCGCATCTTGGCCAGCGACTCGTCGCTCGCCGCCACCACGAGGTCGCAACCAATCACGGCGTTGGCTTCGCCGGCGGCCACACGCGCAGCAAACAGCATGTCCTGACGGTCGGCGATGCGCACATGCGACCACACCGCGCCGCCCTTCTGCGCCAGGCCGGCCATGTCGAGCACCGAGATGCCCTTGCCTTCGAGGTGAGCGGCCATGCCGAGCAAGGCCGCGATCGTCACCACGCCGGTGCCGCCGACACCGGTCACCAGAATACCCCACGGCGCAGCGGTGGAAGGCAGCTGCGGGCGCGGCAAGTCATCCGTCCCTTGCGATGCACTGGCCTTGCCCTTGCGCAGCTTGCCACCCTCGATGGTGACGAAGCTCGGACAGAAGCCCTTGATGCAGGAGAAATCCTTGTTGCACGACGACTGGTCGATCGTGCGTTTGCGGCCGAACTCCGTCTCCACGGAGCCCACCGACATGCAGTTCGACTTGTCGCTGCAGTCACCGCAACCTTCGCACACCAGGTCGTTGATCACCACCCGCTTCGCCGGATCGGGGAAGGTGCCGCGCTTCCTGCGCCGACGCTTTTCGGCAGCGCAGGTCTGATCGTAGATCAGTGCGCTCACGCCCGGCACCGTGCGCAGTTCCCGCTGTATCGCATCGAGCTCGTCGCGGTGACGGATGGGGATGCCGTGCGGCAGGTCCGACGGGCCGTAGGCGCGTCCGGTGCCATCATTGACCACGACGATGTTGTTCACCCCTTCGGCAGCGAGCTGGCGCGCAATGATCGGCACCGACAGAGTGCCGTCGTGGGGCTGGCCGCCCGTCATCGCCACTGCATCGTTGTAGAGAATCTTGTAGGTGATGTTCACCCTTGCAGCCACGGCCGCGCGGATCGCCAGAATCCCCGAATGCATGTAGGTGCCGTCGCCGAGGTTGGCGAACACATGCGGCGTGCTGGTGAAGGGTGACTGCCCCACCCAGGGCACGCCCTCGCCCCCCATCTGGCAGAAGGTCTGGGTGGATTCCGGCGACAGCCAGGTCGCCATGTAGTGGCAACCGATACCGGCCAGGGCGCGCGAGCCCTGCGGCACCTTGGTCGAGGTGTTGTGCGGACAGCCCGAGCAGTAGTGCGGCACACGCGCAATCGACAGGCGCGGCCGCGCCAGCGCCGCCTCCTTGGCGTCAAAGAAAGCCAGACGCGCCTTTATCCGGTCCGAGGTATGGAACCGTGCGATGCGCGCCGCGATCACCCGCGCCACCATCGCCGGGGTCAGCTCACCGGCGGCCGGCAGCAACCATTCGCTGTGCGGCAGAGCCCATTCGCCTTTCTCGTCGAACTTGCCGATGACCCGCGGCCGGACCTGCTCGCTCCAGTTGTAGAGCTCCTCCTTGAGCTGATACTCGAGGAACTGGCGCTTTTCTTCGATCACCAGGATCTCTTCCAGCCCTTCGGCAAACTTGCGTACCCCTTCGGCCTCGAGCGGCCACACCATGCCAACCTTGTACACCCGCAGACCGATGTCGGCCGCAATCCTGTCGTCGATGCCAAGATCATCCAGTGCCTGACGCACATCGAGGTAGCTCTTGCCGCTGGTGATGATGCCGAGCCGGGCATTGGGGCTGTCGATCACGGTGCGGTTGAGTCCGTTTGCGCGACAGTAGGCCAGAGCAGCATACAGCTTGTGGTGGAGCAGGCGTTCCTCCTGCACCAGCGGCGGATCGGGCCAGCGCAGGTTGAGGCCGTCCTCCGGCAGCGGGAAATCGGTCGGAATCACCGTCTTGACCGTGAACGGGTCGACATCGACCGAAGCAGACGTCTCCACCGTGTCGGTCAGGGCCTTGAACGCGACCCAGCACCCCGAGTAGCGCGACATTGCGAAACCATGCAGGCCATACTCGAGGTACTCCTGGATGCCTGCAGGCGCCAGCACCGGCATCATCAGCGCCTTGAACACATGTTCGGTCTGATGCGGCAGCGTGGACGACTTGGCAGCGTGGTCGTCCCCTGCAATCACCAGCACACCACCGTGCTTTGAACTGCCGGCCGCATTGGCGTGCCGGAACACGTCGCCGGTGCGGTCAACGCCAGGCCCTTTGCCGTACCAGATCGAGAACACGCCATCGTAGAGCGCGTTGGGGTCGAGGTTTACCTGCTGTGTACCCCACACCGCGGTCGCCGCCAGATCTTCGTTGAGCCCGGCCTGAAAGCGGACATGCATCGGCTCGAGATACTTCTTCGCCTTCCAGAACTCCTGATCCACGTTGCCCAGCGGTGAGCCGCGATAGCCGGTGACGAAGCCGGCGGTATTCAGGCCAGCCGCCTCGTCGCGCATGCGCTGCATCATCGGCAACCTGACCAGAGCCTGGATACCGGTCATCCAGGCACGGCCTTCCTTCAGGGTGTATTTGTCGTCGAGCGAAACCGGGGGCAATGTATTGAGCATCATGTCTGTGGAGTCGTTGCGTCCGGCTGTCGGCGCTTGTGGCGCGACGCCCCGCCTGCGACCCCTGTCTCCTTGTTGATGGCGTTCTCGTGGGTGCGCCTCATGAACTGACGCAGACACATGCTAAGGACAGTCGCGAGAAATATTTCTCCTGATTCCCGGCATTCCGACGACTTATCAGAAAAATCTTTTCTCACATCAGAAATTACTATCCAGCCACTTCGCTTCAGGCTCACGATCATGAAGCGGAAAACGACAGGGCAAACGGCAGACACGCGAGATCAGACACGTGCCTGTCACAGCCCTGCGCATTGCGCCACGAGTGCAGTGTTATTAAAAAAACAGAAGGAGACTTTCGTGATTCAAACCATCCCGGGCACCGCTTGCCCGCGCTTGCTGTTATCGTCTCGCCCCTTGTACACCTGCCAACAGGAGCGATGACATGGCAAAGTCCCACACCCATGCACAGTGGTCCTCCCGGATGGGCTTCGTGCTTGCAGCCACCGGCTCCGCTGTCGGCCTCGGCAACATCTGGAAGTTTCCCTACATGATCGGCCAGAGCGGCGGCGCTGCCTTCGTGCTGGTCTATCTGGCCTGTATCGCGATGATCGGTCTGCCCATTCTGGTGTCCGAATGGATGATCGGACGCCGCGGCCAGAAAAACCCGATCAACACCATGTCCGAAGTCGCAGCAGCCAACGGACGCAGCCGCAACTGGGCCGTCGTCGGTGCAACCGGCGTACTGGGCGCCTTCCTGATCCTGTCGTTCTACAGCGTGATCGGCGGCTGGGCCCTGTCCTACATGGGCGACATGGCCAGCGGCAGCTTCAGCGGCATGGACAAGGATGCGGTTGGCGG